>NZ_MAOG01000116.1:0-22945 GCF_001884205.1 Bacillus sp. NH11B
TATTTATAAAAATTATCATACAAATGATCTGTATATCAAAAGTGAATTGATGTGCAGATCATTTGTGTGAGCAAAGTCCCTTTAGCCTTATTAAGGGACTTTTTTAAATTCCTACATACTTGAGATTCCGTTACATCAACATCAAGTTAAAAGCACTTTTAAAACATTAAAAAGTGCTTTTAACTTATTTTGAATATGAATGTAAACTTTTAGATAGAAGTTTACTTTTAAATATCATTGGTATTGGTTTGGAATAAAGTTTGATCAAAAATACCTCATAAACCCGTATTTTATGGTAAGTAAAAAGAATCTATTTTGAAAAAAGGATTGATCAAAATAGATTATTTTCTAACATATTTAAGTTCCAGTTTTATAAAAAAGTTTGATAATTTTCTACCTTTGATCTTCAACAATAGCGCCCTATAATGGAATAACTAAAATATGGTCTCAATCCAAAAATCAATTATTTCCTTCTCCAACGAGGTATGCTTCAGGAAAAACTTCTGAAATATCATAGTTTTATATAACATTGATTCAATTCTTTACAAGACTGATAGATAAGTTCAAAAAGGCGGTCTAGATCCTTTAATTCCACACAGGAAAATGCAATCCGAAGGTCTGTCTTGGCAAGGGAGATGGTACCCACTCCGTACTGATTGAGCAAGTGGATCCTTAGTGTTTCAGCATCAGAATGTTTTATGCGAAGGCATACGAAATATCCTGAGTTGAATGGATAAGGTTCAAATTCATCCGCATATTTCCCGTCAGCTAAGATCTCTTTGACTCGTCTGGCCCTGTCTTCCATTACTTTATTTCTCTCCTTGCGCTGCATTTCAAATTCAGGATGTAACAAGGCATCCAAAATGATTGTTTGGGAAAGGTGTGGACTGCATGAGATGGTACTTCGAATGGAACCCATCGTCTTTTTCTCCAACGCTTCTAAAACCAGAGGATCCTGAATTCCAAATGTGAGAAACCCAACACGAAAACCCCAAGCATACTCTTCTTTCGTTGCCCCATCAATTTTAATTGGGAGGACATTCGGGTGTAATCCTACTAAACGAGCAAATATAGATTCCTTGATTGAATCTTCGTAATATAATCCAAAATAAGCATCGTCCATAACAGCAACAATATTAACCCCAAGATCCGCTGCCTGCTTGATGGCATCAAGAATTCCTTCTGCCTCTTTCACCGTAGGAGTATACCCGGTAGGATTATTCGGAAAATTAAGCACAAGAATCGCTTTACCATTTTTGCAGGATAAAAGTGCCTTCAGCATACCTTCTACATTAAATTTGTTTGTTTTCGTAAATAAAGGATAGGTCACGGTCCCACAGTCGTGGCGGATATTGAAAAGTATATGATAGTTATCCCAATACTTATCTGGCAGTATAATCGAATCGCCTTTTTCCACAAACAGGTCGGATACGATACTCAAGCCATGGGTCAGCCCATTCGTCACAATCGGGGTACCAAATTCCTTTCCTTCAAGGGAAGGATTATCCTTTAGAAGCTTTTTTCTCCAAACCTCACGCAGCTCCTGTTTTCCCGCGGGTGGTGCATACGGATACAGGTCTTTCGGATTATATGAGGAAAGGTTTTTATGAATCACATCTATATACATGGGTTGTCCACCCTCTGAAGCCATCCCGATTGTTGCATTGAATCGGTCAGCTTTCCCCCTTGCCTCTCCAGCTTGGCTGACAATCCCTTTGGGGAAATACAAGGATTTTCCTAACATTGAAAACATTTCATATACTGGTTTATTCCGTTCTTCAATGACATGATTTAATTCTAAAGCCAATGGGTTTAGCATTTTTACACCTTCTTTATCTAGTTGGATTTTTCCAGATTCCAGTTCTCTTACATTTGGATTCCCCAGGCGTGAATACATAAATCCTGGATCTTCTCCTGCGAAGCGTTGTGCTCCTACTTCTGCATTATCAAAAACAAATGTTGAAGTCATATAAACAGGGACACTCCATCTATATTGTTTCCTTTACTTTAAGGGTAAATTAAAAATAAGTATAATACATATTTACTATTTTAATAATAACATTTACTTATGATAAAATTTTAATTATATAAAGGAAGTATCTATGGGGGTAACGCCACATGCCCAGCAAGCTAAGCTTCTTAATTACCCCCATAATGAAAATTTTATATCTTTGCCAATTGTACTTCTCTACACTTAAAGGACAAGTTTTATTATCATTATGACAAGTTAACTTGTCATAATGATAATAAAACTATACAATAAATATATAATTAATAAGGGGTGGTTATAAATCATGCAAAAAGAAGAGATATTAAGAAAATACAAAAAAATGGGGAGAGATGAACGTAAAGAACTTATAGAATTAGATTCATCTAGTTACGGCTTAATAGCTGTACTTGTTTTAGTCCTATTTTTCGGTTCTTGGAAATTGATGCATGGTATTAAAAGTTACGAATTAATTTCAATTTTTGCTGGTTATATAGCTAGTACAAGCTTTTATAAGTTTAGAAAGTTAAAAGAACAAAGATTTCTTATTGCAAGCATTTTAGCTATAATGAGTACAATTGCAGGTGCCATAGTTTTCTTTCTGGAGGGATGATAATTGAAAGATGAATTAGTACTGCAAAATCGTTTGAAAGTAGCAAGAGCTGAGAAAAAAATATCACAGGGAGAATTAGCTGAAATGGTAGGAGTATCTAGACAAACAATTAGTTCTATTGAAACAGGACAATTTTGTCCAACTGCAAAGTTAGCATTAGTACTCTGTATAGCGCTAGATAAAAAATTTGAAGAATTATTTTATTTTTGATTAATTGGTGTACTAGAGATCAAAACAAATCTCTTTCAATCTAGTTTTTCTTATACATAAAATAAAAAATAAGCCATCCTCTCTTATGATTCTACAGAAAGGATAACGTCTTTTTTGCTTTATGGATAGTGCAATACCTTAGTTTCTTTTATATATTTACATAATTAGCGAAGAAGGATATATACTTTCTTTAAAAAACCGCTTCTCTTTTATAGGGAAGCGGTTTTTTAAATGAATACAACTATGAATTAACTTTAACTGTTCTGTTTATATATCTTTTCACTGTTGTTTTCCATGTGATGTATACTTTCTCCTTCAACATCAATGTTAGGTAAAATTTTATCCAGCCATTTTGGCAAGTACCATGCTGACTTACCCACTAGAGTCATGACCGCAGGCACGATTGTCATTCTCACAATGAATGCGTCAAAGAAAACACCGAATGTAAGAGCCATGCCTATGGATTTAATGATGGTATCAGGTGCCAACATGAATCCAATAAATACAGACATCATAATTAATCCTGCTGCGACTACAACTCTCCCGCTTTCACGCATTCCTTCTAAAATAGCTCTCCGCGGGTCGCCTGTATGCGTATATACTTCCCGCATCTTGCTCACTAGGAACACCTCATAGTCCATGGCGAGCCCGAACAGGATGCCAATCAGAATGACCGGCAAGAAGGCTAAGATTGGCCCGGCTGCCGGGAAACCAAATATATTTTGGAAATGCCCATCCTGCACGAAAAATACCACAGCTCCCAACGTAGCACCAAGAGAAAGTAAAAACCCTAATACTGCTTTTAATGGAATGAGCAGAGATCTAAACACTAGAACTAAGAGTACATATGCAAGTCCCACAATAAGGGCAGCGAAAACTGGCAAGGCATCACTCAACTTTTGCACAATATCAATATTCATCGCTGCTGTCCCCGTCACCATTAGTTCAATTCCATTTTCTTTCTCGGTCTGGTTCGATTTGTCCCGGATCGATTTTACCAAATCCTTCGTCTTTGTATCGTCAGGTCCTGTTTTTGGTGCGACGGAAATCATATAAATCTTTCCAGAAGGCCCAGGGATAGCTGGTGTCACACTTTTCACGTCAGATAGGTTACCCAATTCTTTTGCAACAGTGTTCATAACATTTTGCATTTCAGCTGTTGCTTCCTCTGATTTTGCCACTACCACTAAAGAGGCATGAACCCCTTCTCCATATGCTTCCGTCAATAAATCATATGCTCTTCTTTCTGTCGTTTCTGTAGACTTTGTTGTTCCATCAGAAGGAAGGCCAAGGTTCATATGGAAAAATGGAATCGTAATCACTGCAAGTAGTCCGATTGCGAAAATCGTAACAATCAGAGGACGTCTTATGACAAATTCCCCCCATTTATTTGAACCAGCGTGTTTCTTACCTACCCCAGTCATCTTTTGCAAGAATCGATTTTGTTTAGATGGGGAAATTTTATGACCGACAAGTCCCAATATGGCTGGTAATATGATGACGGAAACCAACACAGCTGCGAGCACAGTAAAGGCAGCAGATACGCCCATCGCTGTCAGGAATGGAATCTTTGTAACAGACAGTCCCAAAAGACCAATAATAACAGTTAATCCTGCAAAGATTACGGCACTTCCCGCTGTTCCCGTTGCGATGGCAACAGATTCTGGAACAGAATCTCCTTGTGCAAGCTGCTGTCTAAAACGATTGATAATGAAGAGTGCATAGTCAATGCCCACTGCAAGTCCCAGCATGGCAGCTAATGATAAGGAAACTGATTGGATTTCCACATAATTGGTTCCAATCATGATTCCAAGCATTCCAATCGCTAATCCGATTATTGCAGTGAGAATCGGCAGTCCAGCTGCTAGAAAAGACATAAAGGTAAATGCCAGAACTACGAAGGCGACAAGTACTCCAACAATTTCAGTCATACCTGAAGTCTCTGAGTCGGAAAACTTGATATCGCCTCCTGATAACTCCGTTTGAATGCCGGCATCCCTTGTTGTTTCAATACTATCTAAAATCTTATCCTTAGAAGATTCTGTGACCTTTTCCGCTTTCACTTTGTACGTAACAACTGCATATCCGATTGTCTTATCTTCACTGAGGTTCTGCAGTTGCTTGGTTGCTAAATACATATAAAAAAACAGTCTTTCAATTAAATTATGATACGATTATAAAAAGGGAGGGAACCATATGCACAATTTACAAGAAGATATGTATGAACAATTGAAAGAGAAAAAAGGGGAAGTTACTGTATTTTTAAAGAATGGCTTTCCAATTCGTGGGCAGATTCTTGCAATAGATAAATTTACTGTCCTTATGATGGTTCATGGTAAGCAACAACTAATTTACAAACAGGCAATCTCTACACTTGCTACGTAATACATACTGGACCTATGTAAATATTTCTCAATATTATATTATTACTATGTAAACTATAATATAAGTAATTCTTTTTATTGTTTATATTTTGTTATTTCCTGTTGCAGAATCCTTATTATATATAAGGATTCCTTTTTTTGTTACAAATCCACAAAAAAAGATAAGATCGGAGAGGATGATCTTATCTTAAGCATAAGGGAAAAACAAGTGACACAAACTATCTTAATTTTTATGATATTATATTTTTTGTTAATTTTCGATATAAAACCCATATTTAACATCTATATCAATATTGAGAAATTTATTGCAAAATTAGCTATAAATGATTCAAAACCCGAAAGTAAACTTTTACCCAAAAGTTTACTTTCATTTTCTTTATTTTATTGAATTCATCGTAATTTAATTGTTTTCAGCAAAACCACTGATTAAAGTATACATTCAAAACATGACAAATAGGGGTACAGCCGAGAAATGTGTATATCTCGGCTGTACCCCAACAACGGATTTATGAAATAGTTCCTGCGAAACGTGGTAATTATCACTTTGCAGAAAGTATTTCACAAATTCTACATGAGGCAAGACGTTGGCCAGAGGTATTTGAACATGTATATGGCAGTATGGAAAAATTCAAAAGTTATTTAAATAAAAAATAATATTAATATTAGCATCCATAACGGATGCTTTTTTCTTTGTTATATGGAAATAACACATTAAACATATATTTATACGCGCTGTTATGACACATTAAGGAATAGTAATAAAAAGATGAGACCAATGAAACCGTATAAAAACCAAAAGAATCCTAAGATGGGGAATTTTTTATGAAATTTAAGCATGGTAAACCTCCTTGGGTATATAGAGGATTATAATACATCGCTGGTCTATTTAGAATACTAACCATGAATTGGATGGAATTAGGCATGATTAAACCAATAGCAATTATCGTAGGCGCTGCCGTGATCGGTTTAGTGTCTTATTCTATTTTGAAGAGGTGATGGCATGACGTGGTTAAGCTTCTTTATTGGGTACTTCACTGGAACGCTTATTACCTTATTGGTACTCTACTTTGGATATCGGATTAGCAAGGAGAACAAGGTAGATGAAGATTGGCATGAGAAGTCAGTGGAAGATGAAATGGAACAGTTGAAAGCGTTAAGGGATGATAAGGGGTGAGGGGATGGATTGGATAGACTTTATCGGAACTTTAATATGGCTAATTATTCTTCGCATGTATTATCGATATGTTACAAAATAAACGAACAAAAATAGAGATGGTTAACAAATTACAGTTGCACATAACTATATAGACATTTCCGATATGTAAATTACTATAAAATATAATCATAAGTCTTTCAGTAATAATGCTACAAATTCTTCTCTATTTACCTATACCTATATTTTCACTAATTTATTATTATATTGATGTTTGTTTATGGTATTTTATACAATATGAATAAAGACAGAATTTAGCATAATAGGGGGCGCATAAATGAATGAACGGTTAATGGTTGAATTAAATGATATAGGCCTATTAGTTGACAGATTAGATGAACATTTATTAGCCAATAAAGCCAGGATAGATAAGGATGACCTAAATTATGTTTCAACTATAGAAGAAAAATTTAGGGCAATTAATGTGGAACAACTTGAGAATGATCTCAAAGTTGTCTATCTATACACGAGGGCTAATTATGAAGCTATTTTACAACGGATGGCAGACACTAACTTCGAAGTAATACATGATGGTTCCATGTTAGTAAAACAATATAAAGATTATGATGACTTTGTGTTTAAGAACTATGCCCTGAGAATAAAAGCCTATCGAGAAGCTATTAGGTTATCACAACTAAGCAAGAAACCTAATCATTTTTTTGTGTCACAAATTTATGTGAATTTATCAAATGTATATGTTGAAATGGGGAGAATAGTTGAGTCTATTGAAGAATTAAAGAAGGTTGAGCATTTAGTTGACCATTTCCCTATGGCAAGAGGTAACTTAGCTATTAAACATATGTCATTAGCAAAAAGAATAACTGATCGAAAAGTTATGAGATTTTTGATTGAAAAAGGTCTTGCTGAATTGGAAGATGTATGTGTAAGCGCAACGCCTGATGTTATACCATTTGACACATTAGAACTTTTTCAAGATTATGAAAGATATATGGAGAATCTTGTTGATACTTATTTTTCCGATGATGAACCTTGGTCAGAGAAAAATGATGTGGATGATGTTTATAAGGTTTGGTCAGCAGAAAGGAATTTAGCTCTTAATTATGTGAATATAATCTATAAGAAAGGCAATGTAGATGATGTTCACATGATAAATATGGGTGTAGGCTACTTTAAGAACGAGAGTAATATGGAATATTATTCTTGGTTCAATACCATTAAGCAAGAATACAACATTTCCAGATATTTTCTATATCAGATAGATTCTATGAGAGATGATATGAAAATCCATGAGTCCCAACGTTATAATACTCTTATTAACACTCTTGATTATCCTGCATTAGGATACCGGACAGAATTACTGAAAACAGCTCTTAAGACAGCATTTAGTGTGCTTGATAAGATAGGGCTATTCTGTTGTAAATTTCATAAGCAAAACATCCGGGTTCAACAGATAGACTTCCATAAGTGGTACAAAGAAATTGAGTTAGATGTAGCCTTAAGAAGCCCGTTTAATGCCTTGTATTGGTTAAGTAAGGATTTAGATTTTAAGAATGGCGATATGAGAGTAATTCGGTTATTGCGTAACTGCATTGAACATAGATACATTAGGGTTCTTGAATCATACGATATACCATTTAGTGAAGAATTAGCAGATAATAGTAAGTATGAGTATATAGTAAGCTATTCAGACTTAGAATGTGCTACTTATGAAACATTAAGGCTTGTAAGAAGAGCCATATTCTATATGGCAAACGGTTTTAATGTGGAATATAACAGAGTTTATTATGGAGATAGTCAGGATGGGGTTTTTATACCTCTCTTACTCGATACTTATGATGATGAATGGAAAAATTAAAAAAAGAAAAAATACTATTTAGAATAAGTTTATAAAAATAGAAGAGGTGAAATGTCCTCTTCTATTTTTATTTTCTTAGCTTAATAGCAATGGGATATCTCCAGCGTTTTTTAAAAAATACGTTATAAGTTTTTCAGCTAATTCCACCATGTTTTAATCGTCATGCATTAAAATACTGTACAGAGATAATAAAGTTGTTTAATTTACAATAAAGTCATTTAAAAAATAATATAGTTGTTTAAAAATCCTTCTTCTACTAACGAGGCAGGTTAGTGGAAGAAATAGCAAGTGGGTTTAACTAGGAGAAGTGTCGATGACATTAAAGAAGACACCGAGGTGTCTTCTGTTTTTTAAATTAAAAATATCGATAAATTAGGATTTATTTACTTAACATTATACTTATTTTCGGACCGAGGCATCTAATCGGTGAGTATATACAAACCAAGTAATGCTTGCTGTTAATAATGTTGACGAAATTAAAGCTGTAAGAACACTATATGTTTGCCAAATAAGTATCGTTGACCAATCGAAGGCAAAAAACATTATACACTGGGCAATCGTAGCGATTAGGAAAATAATTGTTACGATTGTTCTCTTTTTTGTCATTGGCTGCTGCTCATTCGTTTTCCTTTTTCTTAATCCTAAGAAAAATAACAGAACGGCTAATAGGCAAAGAATAATTGTGGTAGACGACAAAATGATGTCCAAAAGCTGTGTGCCGCTTATCTCATATGACTGAGTTAGATTGCCGTTTAATATATTTTTAACTTTTAGTACCAGGTTTATATTGGTATTTGCGCCGTTGCTCAGTAAGCAGATGGCTGTTCTTTCATTTGGCAGTATGGCTACTTCGGTACTAAAATTTGGATTACCCCCAGTGTGTTCTATAAACGTTTGTTCGGCGTTTACCGACCAACCTGCCGCATAATACATATCATTGACAGCCGAAACAGACATATCACCCCTATGTGATTTTTCGATAGCCCTGTGAAATATTTCGGGTATGTCCTGCACAATACCCATCTGTATGCCCATCCAACGCGCCATATCTTTTGTATTAGAAATGATATAGCCGGCAGGTTTATTCCCAGCATAATCCGGAGCGTTAAATGGAGTTGTTATAAAAAAGGAAGAACGGTAGCCCAGTGCTAACTGTCCAGTGGCTTGAGCATCTTCTTTATAAACATACGTCTGGTGAAGACCTAAGGGTATAAATACCTGTTCCTTCATAAAGTCTTCATAGCTTTGTCGTGATACAATCTCAATAACCAAACCCAATACGTCATAATTAACGGTTCCATAGTTATATTGTTCACCGGGAGAGAACGCCAATTCTGCATCTACCAGCGTTTCCACAGTCTTTTGCAACATATCAGGCGTATTACCTTGTGGAATATTTTTAATATGTCTAATATTTGTTAGGCCGCTGGTATGGTGAAGAAAGTTATTTAGTGTAAGGTTTTGCATATCAACAGGTTTACCTTGATACTTTAATGTAAACCAAGGTAAATATTTTTGGATAGGGTCAGTCATTGATAGCAGCCCTTGCTCTTCCAATAGCAAAATCCCCATACCAGTAAAAGCTTTACTCACCGAGGCCAACTCATAGAGTGTATTTTCACTTGCAGACAATCCCTTTTCAAGATCTGCATACCCAGAAGAAAAGTAGAACACTTCACCATCAGCAAGTATTGAGATTGACATTCCAGGCACACCTGATGTACGACAGGCATCATCTAGCAATGCTTGTATTGCCACAGATTTCGAATCTGACAACGCATAACTTTTTGTTGCGAATCCTGAGAATAATATAAATATCGTTAATACAAAAACAATAGTCTTTTTCATACACTCTCCTTTTTGAAGAATTATAAGGGTATAAATAACTTATTTTTATAACTATAAACTAAATTCTAATTTATCTTTCTATTCACCTATATAATATGAAATAATTGTGAAGAGTTACACTTAAACTAACGGGGGCGTTAGTTCAATAAGAAGTAAACAACTTTATTATTCATTTTTTAAGCATTACATAAGCAGATGGATATAATTTGAAACAACTTTAAAGAGCCTTGCTGCATATAGAATGTAGTAAGGCTCTTATCTTTTTTAATCAAAATTCAATAACTTTATTATCACTATACAAGTTATATATTCGTTTTGCTAGTAAAAGGAGATGAGTGTCGATGAAAAACCACATAAAAGTAAATGGAAAAACCCTTCAAACAAATAAAAAATGGTCACATCTCAAGCAAAAACAAAAAGAACATATTTCTAATCGGTTACGTAGAGAATATACACAGTTTGTAAAAACACATTATAGAAAACCTAGAAAGTATGAACATGATGAGATTCTTCATGAAGTGATGAATCAAATACAGGAACGTGAAATTTGGATTCCTTATGATGAAGTAAAAAGATATTATCTAAGCAAAATAGGAAAATGGTTTAGAAAAATAGAAAGTGAATGGGAATCACAAATATCCAACAGTGAAAAGCAACAGGTATTAGAAGAAAAATAAATCCAAACAAACCAGGGGGCGCATTTCATGTTTAATTTACAAGAAGATATGTATGAACAATTGAAAGAGAAAAAAGGGGAAGTTACTGTATTTTTAAAGAATGGCGTTCCAGTACGTGGGAAGATCCTTGCAACAGATAAATTTACCGTCCTAATGATGGTTCATGGTAAACAACAACTAATCTACAAACAAGCAATCTCTACACTTGCTATATAAAAAATGATTGTATGCTATAAAAGGAGAGGGATATATTAATTTTTTTATTTCGATTTGACATAAAAGATGATGGAATGGATTTTATCTTAAACGAAAAAATAGCTGAAGATATGATTCCTTACTATGATGAAATGCTTAGACCGCTTGCCGCTTCTTTAAGTCAAACATTGAACTTTTATCGAGCTTTTAGTAAACACCCTACCATTCTATCTTGTCGAATTTTAGATAATAATGAACTGGAAATTATGTTGAGTAAAGGATTGGGACAGTATATAGATCCATACACTAAAAACCAAATTATTTTCGAAAATGGAAAATTAATAGCAGATATCTTAATGGAAGTTATGAACCATCAAACTATATACCGTTAAATTATATTATAAGGGGTCACCATACATGCCCATCAACTTAAGAAATTAGGTATTCCAAAAACAAAAAATAGGCTAAGTGTTTTTATATTTTGTTTTATATTTATATAAAGGTGAGATAAAAAAAGACTTAATCCTTATTTGTAATACTGAAACTAAGATAATTAAATAAATATCATTATTACTACACGACGACACATGTTGTTTAACAATGTAGTTTTAAGGCGTATCAATACTTTGCTTGATACGCCTATTTTTTATGGTTTTTCCTTCGTTTTATCGCTACATTTGAACTTTTTTTCATCACTTTTAAATAGCCAGTTTAAGAGAAGCAATTGATTTCTTAGTTGAAATTCATGTTTGTATTTGTGTCAAAATAAAGCCCCTTCAATACTTTCCTTTTAATAGATGCGTTTAATACACCTAATTTTAAAAAGATTTTATATACCATGCATTCATAGTGGAGTGTTCAGAACCTGGGAGGGGTTCATTTAAAAGTATAAATCCAAATTTTTCATATAATAGACATGCAGTTTTTAATTCATGCATTGTTTCTAAATAGCACTTTTCATAATGTTTAGAGGCAAATGACAAAGCTGTTTCCATTAGTTTCTTGGAAAGCCCTAAACCTTGTGCTTTTGGACTTAAGTATAGCTTTTGTAATTCGCAAACTTTATCATGTTCGTTAAACGGTGCTATACCAATTCCACCAACAACTTTTCCTTCCATTTCTACTACCCAATAGTTCGCATGTTTTAGATTATTATAATATTGGTGTAGGTCGTTAAGTTGAGGGTCAAAATAAGCTGTTCCAGGAAGCGCTAATCCAAGTGATTTTAATGAATCTTGTATAATTTCTTTTACTTTTGCATTGTCTTCTTTTTTCATTTCTCGAATAATCATATACGATCTCCTTCAATTAGGTTTTAATAAAGATTGCGACAGATTTTTGAAAATGGCATCCCTAAAATGTTGACTAAGTCCACATTTTAAGGGTACAGTTATATTAATATTAAATGTAGACTTAGTCAACCAAAGGAGAATCTATGGATAAAAAAATTATTTATGACATCAGACAATTCAACCGATTTTATACAAAGGTACTTGGTTTATTTAATAACCAGATTCTAGATACAGATTATTCATTAACCGAAACACGAATACTATTTGAAATAAGCGAAAAAACAGAGTGTATTGCGAATAATCTTGTGCAAGAACTTAATATTGATAGAAGCTATATGAGCAGAATTTTACGTAGATTTGAGAAGGAAGAATTAATAGAGAAAAGAAGCTCAATAAAAGACAGCAGAAAAAACTTGCTCTTTTTGACAAAAAAAGGAGAGGAACTACTAGATATAATTCATATTCAGTCAGATGAACAAATAAATCAATTGTTTAACGGACTAAGTGATAGTGAGGTTAATGAAATTCGTATGTCCATGATGATAATAAAAGAAAAATTAGATAAAAATATTAAACAAAAGTAAAAAAATGAATGATTTTAAAAAACTAATTGGGGTAGCGTCACACATCCATCAACTTAGCAGAACAGGTTGCCCCTAAAACGATAAAAATGAACTTTGGTGCTATAAAAAACACAATTTTTTGTTTAGGGGGTACTTTAAAATATTAGCTTGATGGGTATAGGGTACCGCCAGCATTTCGGGAAAAAACTACGCTAAGCAAAAAATACAATAAGCCATCCATATGGACGGCTTATTTACATAATTATCGTTATAAGATGCTAATTTTTAATATTAAATATACTCTATTAATTTTAATTTGCTACGCCTAATACCGATTCATAGTAAGCATCAACTTGAGAGTGACATAATAAAATAGGTTTTGATATTTTGGCAATATTTATTCCATCAATAGTATCTTGAAGCTTTATTACCATCTCAGATTTATAATTCGAAGTGGTACTTAAAAATTCCAATCCAGCTGCAAGACGCATTGCATAATCCTGTTCAACCTCTTCATCTATAACTACAAGATAGTTTTTATGTATTTCACCTAATATAGCCTCTTTCTCTGCATTGGTAATCTCAAATCTATCCATTTTCAACAATGACTTAAAAAGGTCTAAACTATCCTCAATCTTAGAGCTTAAACTAAACTTTTTAACTTGCTTATCCATCTCTCTTTGGGCATTGCATCCTTCTCTTTCTGCCAACTTTTCACAAAAAGTTTTAATACCCTTAATTTCTATAAAATCTAATCTATCCTCATTAGGAAGAATCTTTAACGCATCACAGGATTTTGGTATTTGAAACTTAATTCCCATTCCATTCGAATTCATTATTTCATAAACCTTTTCTTTCACCAAATCATAATCAATAACTTCTAAATTAGCTGAACTTGCACAACTTCCATCCAAGTCTTTTAGTGGCTTTAGTTCAAATAACCCTAATGTAACCCCTTTTTCTAAAAGTTTTTTTAGCATTTTTATTTCTCCCAAATTAGTTTTTGTAGTGGATCTGATAATTTCTTAAATACAGAATTCAAATCGTCATTAACATTAATTATTCTTGTACTTGTACTTTCACTTTCCTTTTCAGATAAATAAAAGTTCACTTTTGAATCAATCTCGGATTTATTTGCTAAAACTTTTAAAGCTTGTATTATGTATGGGCTATGAGAAGTCACTAATACTTTAATTCCTATACTTGCTAACTTCACTATAATCTCACAATATTTAACTTGCCATTTAGGATGTAAATGTATTTCAGGCTCATCAATAATGAGAATAGTTCTCTCATTAATTACTTGTGCCTTTAAAAGCATTTGTATCATACTAAAAGATTTTATACCCGATGCAACATTAGATGTTTTAAAAGAATATACTTTATCATCCAATTCTCTTTGGAATAAAAATTCATCTGAATCTTTATCTAACACACTTTCTCCCTCAATAATTGTACTAATCTCATCAATAAATTTTTGATTTTCATTCTCTAACCCTAAATCATAATAAGTTGAATCTGACATCTTCGAAATTAAATCTTTCATATGGAAGGGTATTGAATTTTTTCTATTCTTTGTCCCTATTCCCCCATACAATTTACTATCACTACTAAATATATTAGCCTCTGAAATTATTTTATGCATTTGGAAAATCAAGGGAGACTCTATGTATGTTACATCCTCTACCTCTAAGGGACCCCCAGAATACATAGCACGATCAAGGGCTTCATTGTTTAACTGTGCTTTATATACAAGTTCACCATTCTCTTCATATAATATCGTTGTAGGTTCTTGCTCATATTTATTACATATATCCGTTCCAAATTCTGATTTAAGAGCTAACATTATAGTATCTATAATGAAATCCTTAGGATTTTGACTTTCTTTTACTATCTGATCAAGTTTATTTAATAAATCATATAACTCTATTACATTATCTGTTTGTTTATCTATTGATACACCAATCTTATCTAGCTCAAAACTTAACTTTTCTTTATAAATTTGCACATATTCCTCTAATCCTTCAATATCTTCTAAATTCAAATATCTTAATATATCTTTACGAACGTAAGGAGGATATATCCTACTTGCTGCTCCTATAGGACGATTTTCAAGAGACTCCCTCGAAATTTCTCTAACCTTAAAATATATGGCATCTATAACCTCTTCAAATTGTGTGAATTTAGCCTCTTTAAAATCTTTATGATGACTATTCACACCTTTAATAATTGAGAATAACGATTTCCCCACAGTACTTTTCCCAGTATCATTTTCACCAGCAATTACTGTCAAACCCTCTAGCTTGATATCAGCCTCTTTCACAAGTCCTACATTACGTATTGCTAATTTCATCACTACACTCCCTTAATAAAAACATTCAAATCATTTCATATTAATATATCTACAGTATACATGAGGTTTTATAATACTTCACACAATTTAAGAATATCCAAACTTATGTATTTGCAACAAGGATAGAAAAATTCAAATAATAATAATATTTCAAACCAACACCACTCACCACATCAAAAGGTACACCTTTTGGTTCATTTTTCATTACTACGTATTCAAAGACGTAAAGAACACTTGATATGTCTATAAAACTATACCTTTACAGATACATAGAAAACTATAAAAAATCACTTCTATAAATGTCTATTTCTCACTTTACAGACATCTGTTTACTTTATATACCTTTACAGACATGATTGGTATAATTATCAATGAGGTGTAGCATATGAAACATAAAAAATTTGGATATGTACGAGTTTCGAGTAAAGATCAAAACGAAGAACGGCAAATTCAGAATATGAAGGATTTAGGGATAGAAGATCGAGATATTTTCATAGATAAAGAATCCGGGAAAAATATGGAGCGAGAGAATTATCAAATGTTAAAACGTCTTGTTCGTACAGGAGATACCATTGTGTTTGACTCCTTAACAAGACTTGGGAGAAATATGAATGATACATTAGAAGAATTTAGATACTATGAAAAACATAAAGTGAATTTACAATTTATAAAGGAACCATACATTAACGTCAATTACATTGGAGAAAGTACAAATGATGTTATTCAAAGCGCAATTCAAAAAGCAACACTTACAATATTATCAGCTTTTGCAGAAAAAGAGCGTATTGATATTAAGCAACGTCAAGCTGAAGGAATTGCCCTTGCCAGAAAGCAAGGTAAACGTTTAGGCCGCCCGCCTGTTGAAATAACAGAAGAATTCAAGGATGCTTACAAGGAATGGAAATCCGGTTCAATTACAGCTGTAGAAGCCATGAAAAAGTATGGTATCAAACGTTCTTCTTTTTATAAGCTTGCTAAACAATATGAGGAAAAAATAAAAGAATAGTTTGTCTAATTAACGTTTTCTTAAAAAGAACTTGTAGTGATTCCTACAAGTTCTTTTTGTTCTTCGGATTGACAGATAGTAAATGTTATTAGGGCTACCGCTAACATTTCGAAAAAAAACTACGCTAAGAGCATGCAAGATTTTATGCAAAAAATCGGGAGACATAGAGAACTATGGGGAGGCCAAAAGGCGCACCAAAATAGGAATGTATAAAAAAATGCATAGATACATCGAACAAAAAAGGAGGTTCCCTTATGAGAGTAGGGGTTCCTCCTTGTCCTTGCTACCAATAATGAGACGTTATGTTAACCGAACACGAATATGATATACATTTCTTAATTTTAAGATAAAACGGTATAATACAAAGTGAAGTATTTGATATACATACTGTAAAGGAGATGACCTTATGCTTTTAAAAGAAGAGATAAGAGTGGTTGTTGGTGCTGGAGAATACAATAACAATCCTAAATGGATACAAACAGAAGAGACAGAACTAAACTTGTTAAAACGGGATGATTGGGAGAAAAAATTTTCACCTAACACCGTAACAGCTATTTTAGCTGAACATGTATGGGAACACTTAACCTATGAAGAAGGGAAAGAAGCTGCAAAAATATGCTTTGATTTTCTAAAACCTGGTGGTTATATCCGTTGTGCTGTTCCCGATGGTTTTTTCCCAGATGAAGATTATCAAAATGGAGTACAAGTAGGTGGACCAGGGCCTAAGGATCATCCAGCAGCAAGTCATAAAATTGTACATAACTTTAAAACTATAACTTCCATGTTTAAAGAAGCCGGTTTCGAGGTAAAGCTTCTAGAATATTGTGATGAGAATAAAGATTTTCATTTCCATGAATGGGATGAAAAACAAGGATTTATTTACAGATCTAAGCGTTTTGATCATAGAAATAAGGATGGAGAGCTTGGTTTTGTTTCTCTTATAGTTGATGCTATAAAGCCATCAAAATAACATCAACTGTTATATAATTAAGAGTTCATAAAAAGAGGTTGGATATAATCATTCCAACCTTTTACAATTTACTTCCGCTTTCGATAATTACGTAAACAAAAAAGTCCTCCAGTTAAACGATCTGGAGGACTTTTAATAGTCTTCTAAATACATTGAATTCCGATAATGTTTCATGCTTTATTCATTAAAAAATCCCTTTCCTTGTTCAACTAATGATAGGTTAGTACATGTAGTAAGCAGGAATATGATGAATAATGTCGAAATAATAATATATAAAAATATACGGCAATGAAAGGAGGCATAAGACAGTGGATAAATTTTGGATCAACTCTTCAAAATAATTAACTTTGAGGAGGAAAAATGAATGACGATAAATTTTAATAATAGTAAAAATATAAATAGTGAACAATTAGAAAGATTATATAATGATGTAGAATGGTATGCATATACACAAGATTTAGAAGTTCTTCAACAGGCAATAGAACAGTCATTAGAAGTTGTATCTGCTTGGGAGGGTGAAGAATTAATTGGGTTAATCCGTATAGTTGGTGATGGATTAACAATTATCTATATTCAAGATATTCTTGTGTTAAATGCTTATCAAAATCAAGGAATTGCTACTCAACTGATACAACAAGTTCTGAATAAATATAAAAATGTTCGTCAAAAAGTTTTATTAACTTTAGAAGCCCCTGATGTTAGACATTTTTATGAAAAGAATGGTTTTCAATCTTGCGATAAGGGTTCTGAGGTAGCATTTGGTAAATTTACATAAGTAGAAAAAGAGGCTCTTCCTTGGAAGGCCCTTTTTTTATTACCGATAAGATTAATTATGTAAATGAGATGTCCATATGGACATCTTATTGTATGTTTTGCTTAGCGTGGGTTTTTTCCAAAATGCTGGCGGTATCCCATCGCTATCAAGCTAACAAAAGTAAATACCCCAAAACAAAAATTTTACCCTTCCATACGAATCCAAACATTTTTTTGTTTAAGGAAACCATGCTATTTTTTACTTGCTGACAACGTGGAGTAATACAAAACATAAATAGAAAAAATCCCTAACAATATCCAAAAGAATTGTTAGGGATTTTTTTATTCTTTATTAAAGGACTAACAGGTAACTTGCAAAGCAACTTACCTAATGCTACACTCTAACTATATACTAACTTGCATAGCAACCTACTGAAAGGAGATGAATCGATGCATAGCCAAATGCTAAAAGGTGTATTAGAAGGCTGTATTTTATATATCATCTCACAAGAAGAAGTATACGGTTATGAACTAAGTACCAAATTGAATCAATATGGCTTTACGTTTGTAAGTGAGGGCAGTATTTATCCACTTTTATTACGTATGCAAAAAGAGAAGTTAATCGAAGGAACTTTGAAAACCTCTAATCTAGGACCTAAACGTAAGTATTATCATTTAACAAAGAAGGGATTAGAACAATTAGAGGTATTTAAGGAAAGTTGGGATATGGTATCAACAACTGTAAATCGGTTACTAGGAGGGGAAAAACAAAATGAAACCAGATGAAATGGCTAAAATGAATAATGAAAAAAGAAAGCTACTAACAGAAGAAAATGAACTGGCTTATGGAAATATGTTGGTGTATATTCGCTGTTCAAATGTTCCTGAAAGGCAATCAGAAGAACTATTATTGGAGATTTTAGACCACCTTCTTGAATCTCAAAAAGAAGGGAAAAATGCTTATGATGTATTTGGGGAGGATCTTCCAGCGTATTGTGACGAATTAATTGCCGCCTTACCTCAACAAACAATGTTTGAAAAATTTTCAACAATTGGTTTTATTATTAGTTTACTACTTGCTATTCAATTTGGAATAGATACAATATCTGCCGTAATAACTTCGTTTTTTCAAAAAAAATATCCAACTGAAGGTGTGTCATTTGATATTTTGGAAACCATACTATCTGTCACAATTCTTATTGGAGGTCTTTATATTATTTTATATGTAATGAAAGGATTCTCGTTTAAATTCATAATGAATTGGAAGAGCCGAATTATATTTGTATTATCAATTGCTATTCCATTTGGAATAGCAGTATTATTACATATGTATTTTAAAAAATACCCTTATCTTTCTTATAACTTAAGTTTATGGCAAGGTGCCTTGATAGCTCTATTTTTCTATATTTTATATAAATTTTTATTTAAAGCATCAAGATTCTAATAACTTATTTAAAGAGCACATATATCGCTATTAAGCTAACAAAATTAAATTTTCTTAAAATGAAAAAATACGCTATTCTTTCTGTAGACTCATAGGAAAGGATGGCGTTTCTTTATGAATCTTTCGATTCTTGACGAACTTCAACCGATTGCTGAAGAATTACAACGACACATGTCTCCCCAAGTTCTAGAACAACTAGCCAAAGAAAAAGGATTCGTTCAGCGAAAGAGTAAGTATCAAGCACAGGAGTTAGTTGCTTTATGTGTATGGCTTAGTCAACAGGTCGCAAGTACATCACTCACACAATTATGTAGCTGTCTTGAAGTATCTACAGGTGTTCTTATTAGTCCTGAAGGGCTTAACCAACGATTTAATGCTTCCGCAGTACAGTTTCTTGAACAAGTTCTATCTAACCTTCTAACTCAAAGGATTTATTCAACACAAGAAATAATTCATCAATATACCACGACTTTTAAGCACATTCGGATTCTAGATTCTACAACATTTCAGCTTCCAGATAAGTTTTCTTCAGATTATCAAGGTTCCGGTGGAAGTAGCCATACGGCAGGAGTTAAAATTCAATTGGAGTATGATCTATTGAGCGGAAAGTTCCTGCACGTTTATGTAGGAGAAGGAAGAGAAAATGATAAAACCTTTGGTTCAACAAGCCTACAGACTATTCAACCAAAAGACTTGTACATAAGAGATTTAGGCTATTTTGACTTACATGACTTACAGAAGATCCATGATAAAGGAGCTTACTATATCTCACGTTTGAAATTAAATTCTCGAATCTATCGTAAGAATGATGAGCCAGAGTATTTTCGAAATGGGACCGTGAAGAAAGGAACACTCTATATTCAGTTAGATATGGAAGAACTCATGAATCAATTGTCCCCTGGTCAAACCATGGAGATTTCAGAGGCATACATTGGACAGTATCAAAAATTGCCAGCTCGTGTTATTATTCATCGATTAACAAAGGAACAAACAGAAAAAAGGTTGAAAGAACAAGCCAAAAGAGAAAAAAAGAAAGGTATTATCTACAAAGAACGGAGTAAAAGACTAAGTGGAATCAACGTGTATATCACGAACCTTTCTGCAGAAAATGTTCCAACGGACCACATCTATGACTTCTATTCATTACGTTGGCAAATTGAAATTTTATTTAAAACATGGAAATCTTTCTTTCAAATTGACAAGTGCAAAGGAATCAAGAAAGAACGCTTAGAATGTCATTTATATGGGCAACTCATTAGTATTCTACTCTGTTCATCGACGATGTTCAAAATGCGTCAGTTACTCTTGGAGAAGAAAAAGAAAGAGTTAAGTGAATACAAATCCAACTATATGATAAAAAATTATTATCTATTGTTTTATGAAGGATTACAAAAGGACATCCATGAATTATTAAAAGTTTTACTACGCTTGTTTTATTTTTTAGAGAAAAACGGGAGAAAATCTCACCGGTACGCAAAGAAAACCGTCTTTGATATCTTAGGTGTTGTATATGATTATACGTTGTCACAAAGTTTCAAAGTTGCATAATATTTTTAAAAATACCTATTTAATAGGTTTATTTGTTATGCCCATATTTAGTACAGTCGTAGAAATTTTAAAAAATACCCCTCACATATATCCACTTAGCACCCTTAACTTGATGGCGATGGGGTAGCACCACATCGCTATCAAGCTAATATTTTGAAGTACCCCCAAAATGAAAATTTCCTTTTTCTACAGTTAGTTATTTGGAGAAGGCAGCTCTTTTTTCGTTTTTGGGGTGTTTACTTTTCTTAAGTTGATAGGCATGTATAGTGACCCCTAATTAGAACTGTACAAAATGGTATGCATAGCGATATTGTAATAAACAATCAAATTATATCTATTTTTCCTAATATCAAAACACTTTCTATTCCTCCTGTATCTTTCTGAATAGAAAATAAGCAATCATACCTAATTTAAAAATCAAATAATTAGTTTTAATGTAAAATAATACTTTTTAAGGGAAGTTTATCATATCAATTATTTAAGTTCTAATTTTATAAAAGGAGGAGAAAAATGAAAAAAATTATTAGTATTTCATTAGCATTTATGTTTGTTTGGTACCTACTAGGTATTGACCCTGCCTCAGCCGCTGGTAATATCCAAAGAATCGACAGTACAACTACATTTGAAGAATTAACATACGAAGAGGCGATGGAACGTATAGCAAAACGTAGTGGACGTCCTATTCAAGAAGTAAAGGCAGAAAATCCAAATAACCTGCAAACATTAGGGACTTGTGATTATGGTGAAGCGACTAAACAATTAGATACTGGAAAATTTTATTACCCATATCTATATACAATTGTTCAAAAATGTCGTGATGGCAGTTTCGGATGGATTGGAAACATAAATCATGCAGGTTTAATTAGAAAAGACCTTTGGGGAACAACTAAGCAATTTGAAGGTGAAGTAAAAGCATGGAATAATGATCAAAAAGGATTAAACTATCTTGTATCTGGTGATTTTTATAACTATGGAAATACAACAAAAACATATAGTTATGGTGTTAATACGCCAAGCGTTTCTTTCGGTTATTCAGTTACTTCAAGATCTGACCATTATCTATATTGGCATAGTGGTCAAGGGTATATGAAGATAGTTCCTTAAGCATAAAAAAGGATATACCGTCAACCAACTAGAATATTGTCCGTATAATATCATATATTTAACTAAAAGAAGGTGATTTAATGAAAGTAATTATCCGATTATTACTTTTGCTAAGTTTAGTAGTAATAATCGCTGGATGCACTGTTAATAATTCCTCAGATACCATCCTATCTGTAGGTAAAGCGACAAATCCTCACGATGCACAATTCAAAAACACAAATGATAGTAAAAAAATAAAAATTATTAACGATGTTTTTAAAGAAAAAAAGTGGTCTGCTAATAAAGAATTTGATGTTAGAGAGAAGATACCAGATTTAATCCTTGAAATAAGTAAAAGTAATGAAGGTTTCTCAGCATTAATTGTAACAGTGTACTTTAATGAAAATGGTGCTGATGTAATAAACTTCAAAGGCGAACATACAGTTTTAAATAAAGATGAAGCTGATAGAGTTAAAGAAGCTGCTTCTATATAATTGGCTTAGTAAGTAAAAAGACGTCTTCCTCAGTTGAAGATGTCTTTCTTATGCAACTGTCTCTAGATTTAAATAATTTTTGTGAAATACAGAAATTATTTAAAAACAGGATATTATGAACCTATACATCCGGATAGTAGATGAAGGTGCAGTAAAAATTATTCTTATATCAATTTAATTTAAAAGATAACGGAATAAATTTTGCTATCTTTTTTGATTGCTTTAACAAGCTTCTCCTTATAGATATAATTATCTATAGGGAGAAGCTTCGTAACTTTTATTGAAACATTGCATTTTTTTATAAACATCGCGACTTTATTTCAAATCCACACTTTGCTTTTTTATTTAATTCCCTACCTTTCTTTTCTTGCTTCAATCCATCAACAAAGGGATCATTATTTTTATTAACTTCTACATGGGGTACCGCCACACATCCATCAACTTAAGGATTTAGACTATTTTTGAAGTTAAAAGCACGTTACTATTCTCTTATGTT
>NZ_MAOG01000117.1:0-48812 GCF_001884205.1 Bacillus sp. NH11B
TAACATAAGAGAATAGTAACGTGCTTTCACCTTCAAGAATAGTCTAAATCCTTAAGTTGATGGATGTGTGGTACTACCCCATTATGCAAAAGATAAAAATTGGAAGCCAATAGATGAAAAATAATAATTCCTTATTCAACTAACGCATGCATTAGTTGAATAACCTAAGGCTGCTTCGATAGCCATTTTTTCGTAACAACTGGCAGTTTAGTTTTCAATATGCGAAAAGGGATTTCTAAGTGATTAATTGAATATACATTTATTGTTTACTCATTTTTGGGAGGTCCCTTTATGGGAGATAAACTTTACTGTATTGCTATCAAGTTCTTAATGAAGAAAGACTAGGAAGCTTCGCACGGTTCTATAATAACTTATAGTGATGCTGTGACAGGATCTCCTGTTAGTAAGATAGGGTGTTTTTTAATTTATGTATTATAGTAACGTACCCGAAGAGATTGATATGGTGACATATCAACCAACTAAGGTGGTACCACGAAATTGCAACTCTCGTCCTCAAGAATTATTTCTTTTGGGTGAAAGTTTTTTACTATATAAGTTTCATTCTGTCATAATTTAAAGTTTTCGAGAGGAGAAATGATATGAATCCTATTTTATTAGATGTTCCGTTACAAATAGAAACAGACAGACTAATTCTTCGAGCACCACTTCCAGCTGGTGAAGGGAATGTAGTACATGAAGCTATTAAAGATTCAATTCGTGAATTAAAGCAATGGTTGTCTTTATTCCAGTCAATTCCTACTGTTGAAGAAACGGAAATTCTCCTGAGAAATGCGCATATAGATTTTTTGAAAAGAGAAAGCTTTCGCTATCTTATCTATCATAAGGAGACGAATGATTTTGTTGGAACGGCTAGCCTTCACCGAATTAATTGGAAGGTTTCTAAATGTGAAATTGGATACTGGATTAACACCCAATTTAGTGGCAGTGGATATATGACAGAAACAGTAAGTGCTTTAACAAACCTTGGATTTCAGTTATTCAAATTTAGAAGGATTGAAATACGATGTGAATCTAATAACACGAAAAGTCGTGCGATCCCTGAAAAACTAGGCTTTGAACTTGAAGGGATATTACGTAATGAAGATTTTTCAGCTGACGGCAAACAACTAACTGATACCTGCATCTATACAAAGGTAAATTAGATTAAAATTTTAATACTACTCAATTGAGTCTGTGTACATAGTTTATTCCCCTTCTAATCCATTATTGTGATTTGTTCAGAACTATAGTACATCTATATGTTTAAAATGCAATGTACTGAAATGATATATTCTATTAAAACAATAAATTTTACTTCTCATAGTAATGTATTATAGATGTTACAATCATTTGATAAATAACTTCATGAAGTTATAAAATTAGGACCGTACATATTAGACATATCTAAAATGTACGGTCCTTTTGTTTACTAGTGATTCACTTATTTGACCTAAAGATAAGTATGTGGTCCTTTTACAATTTGAATTTCTTTTTAAGCTTCTTATATTTTCTATATGAACGTCTAACTATGTTTAACATGAAATACGGTATTTTAACAGGGAAAGGCAATTTATAAATAAAAGGCAAGTAAAATGTAAAATATGCCTTTTCTAGGTCTCTCCACTTACTATCTTCTTTTGTTTTTAAGAAATCAGATACATCGACTACATATCCCCTTCCGTTTTCCATCATCACATTTTTCCCGTGAACATCACAAGGAGTTAATCCTTGCTCCCTTGCATACTCTATAGCTTCATTGATATCAAGGATTACCTGCTTAGGAATTTTAATCCCCTTATGAATAGCATCGTATAAGGTAATTTCTTTTAAACGTTTCAATACTATGAAATTTTCTCCTTTATATATAAGCTTCGAATAAGAAGGATGATTTCCGATTCTTCGGTATACTTCTGACTCTTTTTCAATTCCTTCTCCTTCTCGCGCGTAAACTTTCACTACCCAATCTTTGTATTCTTTGTGCATAAATACTGCGGCATAATTACCTGTCCCTAAACACTTCCAAAGCCTAGGAATATCTTTAACTACTACAGGCTCGAATTCATCCTCACTTCTTATGCTTACCTCTTTTAATAATTCGTCCTTTATCAATCCTACAAAACTATTTATACTCATCATTTCCACCCCGGTTTTGCTAAAAGGTGTACTACCCCATACCCATCAAGTTAAAAAGTACATTCTTCCCTAATACGAAAAAAATGAGCAGACTTCACTAAGTAACTAACTTTAGAGAAATAAAATTTTCATTTAGGGGGTACTTCAAAAACTTAAAATGGATATTCTACGCAAATATATACTATTAATAAGTTATGTTAACTTCACATGATTATATTATACAAAAACTCTGCAAATACCGTTACAAAAAGTGTACAAGCTACATTTATTAATAATATACAACTTATACAAGTTGTTCAATGAAGAGTATTTCGCAGATAAAATTGACTGTTTTAAAGAGGACAAGAAAATTCTTACATCAAAATTTTCTCCCCTTTCTCTACTTATCAAGTAACATTAATAAATGAGCTACCGTCACATTCTCATGAAGCTAAAGCTTCAAACCATTCATTAAGCAAAAAAAAGACCGTATTATTACGGTCTTTTTTTATCCCCCTTACACAGAAACTATGACTGTGTAACTTTATTAGAAACAAGTAGTTTTTCAATACATATAGGTAACATATCTAATAACGTTTCAAATGCGTAATTTACGTCCAGACGCTCCGTCCATTGATGTGCATCTTTTCCTACCGGTCCCATATTTAATACTGGAACGTCAAACTCTTCTAATTCCTGAAGTGGAATCGAATATCCTTTATCCCATAATGGCATATTGTCTACAAGAGAACTCATTGAATCCAATGGGTTCTGTAAGCCCACATAGCTCAAATCTGAAATTCCTCCAAAATAATTTTGATTTTCAAATGTAATGCTATGATTATAGTGGGCATACTTTTCCATTTCTACGACTACCTCTTTAATTAAAGGATTGTTGCGTGAACTCACAGCTGGATAGTATGGCGGAGCAAAGAAAAGTACAATCATTGGAGCCTTTTCTTTACATAAGATAGTTAATTTGTCTACTAAATCAATAGTTACCGCACGATCATCTTTATCTTCTCTATTTTTTATAATATCGGATTGAATTTCATTTATTTTTTCTCTTCCATGTTGTTCAATTGCATAAGCGATAAGCTCTTCATACGTTAATACATTTACTTTGAGACTCGGCGGTATGAACGGATTATACTTAGAAAAATGATACGCGCGCTCCTCATATGATTCTTCGATTTTCTCTGCTACTTTCGTTACCTTTTG
The DNA here is from genome assembly GCF_001884205.1 of Bacillus sp. NH11B. Lineage (NCBI taxonomy): Bacteria > Bacillati > Bacillota > Bacilli > Caryophanales > Bacillaceae > Bacillus > Bacillus sp. NH11B. The sequence goes on from NZ_MAOG01000117.1 coordinate 3,334, forward strand.
GCGTAACAATGAAACTACATCTGTCATCTTTTTTTCTAGTAAAAACAAATTAAATAACGTGACAGCACGATGAGGAATTTGTACAGAATAATCCTCCTTTAAGTCTCTTTGAAGCAAGTTAGTTGGTGGAGGACTCGCCTCACCATCTACAATATCACAAAGGTCAGTATTCAACTCTAATTCAGCTGTTAATAATGCAGCCATATAGCTCCCATTTAATCCTGCAAAAGGTTCGCCTACATGTGTCTCTTTTCCATAGCAAAGGAAACCAGGTAACACTTTACCAATAGAACCAGTATAAATATACTTATTTTGGTCACCAGGATGTCTTGAAAACATAGGCTCTGAATTTAAGACCGTTTTATAATCTAAGTCATGTTCTTTTGCTAAATCTAATAATCTCGGCACTGCAGCTCTCATCCCTACAGAGTTCACTTCTTCATCTGGAACAGCCAATAAAAGAACATTCCCATCAAATCTTCCTTCACAAGCTTGCTCAACCATCGCCATTTGTAAAGCTAGACCACATTTCATATCCATTGTTCCTCTACCAAAGAGCCAATCTCCTTGTTCAATATCTTCACGTACATGATCTGGTAGCTCATCTTTATGAGAATAAAACATAAATGTTAATTTTTTAGGGTTAAATGCATCTTCTTTCCATACTCCATAATCTTGTACATCTACAACATCAAAGTGACTAACAAGAATTACAGTATTTTTCGTACCATCACTTTTCTTTACTAGGGCTGTAACAAAATATCGTCCATCCCCCGTCGGATTTTTTTGCAAATGATGCGGATTTTGTTTGAAATACTGTAAGTCAGATAATTGTTCTACAACAAAGTCTGGCAATATAACTTCAGCGTCTGAACCTGTAATACTAGGAATTTCAACAAGATCGCTTAATAATTGCACCATTTGTTCTTTAGATTGCCACTTTGACATATAAATCCCCCTATTTTTCCGCATTATGAAAATCAATTCCAATATATGAATAAAAAATGACGACAGTTATCAAAATTATACTTCTGATGTTCTGCCGATTTTTATTGATATTTCATGAGCAGCTTGTTTTACCTTATTAATAAGAAAAGATAGTCGATCATCATTAATGCGATGACTAATCAATCCGATACTTAATGCTCCTACTACTTTATGATTAAATCCTATAATAGGTGCAGCTACTGAAGCTGTCCCTTCTGTTTTTTCACCATAACTCACAGCATACCCTTCGTTTCTTATCTGCTTTATTTGATCGAAAAGAATTTGCTTTTGTTCTGGTAAAGAAGAAAGTAAATGTTCTACAATGTGTTCCATTTCATTCGTGTTCATATTGGCAAGCATCGTTTTATTTGCGGCGCCAATCGAAAGTGGAATCTGCTCCCCTAAGTTATCGATAACTCTAATTTTTAAAGGGCTATCAATTCTTTCAATGATAATAGAATGTGTTCCATTTGGAATGTTCAAATAAACACTTTCTTCAACTTCAGAGGCCAACCGCTTCATCACTTCTCTTGCAACAGATCTGTAGTCTACCTTCTCCAATTGACGTAATCCTATTTCCATCCACATTGGTCCAATCTTGTACTGTTTTGTTTCTGAAATCTGCGTAACTAACCCATGCTCCATTAGAGAGTTCAGTAACCTATGTACTGTACTAACCGGGAGATGTGTTCTATCAGCTATATCAGAAATAGCCCAATACTCTTTTTCATTTGTTGAATTCAATAGCTTAATAATACCTATCGCTCGATCAATGGACTGTACCATAACTCGCCTCAACTTTACTTGTAGTATGTTTAGCCTAATTAACTATCAATTTAACAAAAATTCAAACTGAAATCAATTAATTTATTTAATTTTCGAAATAAACAAAAGATACGCTATCGACATTTTGAAAACGCAAACAAAAAAATATTGACTTTCCCCCTTAATTATCTGAAAATTAGAACAAGATTTCACATCACGGAATACATTCCATAATACGGAAAAACATCAATTTTCATACTACCAATTATGAAAGTGAGGAAAACAATGACGCAAGTAAACAATACAAACAATGAATTAAAGCGCACGATGAAAAGTAGACATTTATTCATGATTGCACTCGGTGGTGTGATTGGAACGGGGTTATTTAACGGATCTGGTTTTATTATAAGTAAAGCTGGACCTGGTGGATCCGTACTTGCCTTTATGGCCGGTGGATTATTAATGTATCTCGTTATGCTATGTCTTGGTGAGCTTGCCGTAGCAATGCCTGTATCAGGTTCTTTCCAGGAATATGCAACCAAGTTTATTAACCCTGCAACTGGGTTTACAATCGGATGGTTGTATTGGCTAAGCTGGGCGAATACGACCGGTCTTGAATTTACAACTGCCGGTATTACGATGCAGCGCTGGTTTCCTGATATTCCCGTCTGGGTCTGGTGTTTAGTATTTGGCGTTACAATATTCACGATTAACGCATTATCCGCTCGTAGTTATGCAGAAACAGAATTTTGGTTTTCAAGTATTAAAGTATCTGCCATTATTGCTTTTATTATCCTTGGCGGCGCGGCTATGTTCGGTTTTATTGACTTAAAAGGAGACGAACCAGCTCCGTTATTTTCAAATTTCGTAAATCATGGTGGTTTATTCCCGAATGGACTGGCCGCTATTTTATTAACAATGGTTACGGTCAATTATTCCTTCCAAGGTACCGAACTTGTCGGAATTGCAGCAGGTGAAAGTGAAGATCCAGCGAAAACTTTACCTCGTTCTATTAGAAATATTATATGGCGCACGATGTTTTTCTTCGTCTTAGCAATCTTTGTTCTTGTAGCTTTAATTCCTTGGGAAGAAGCAGGATTAACGAAGAGCCCATTTGTTGCTGTTTTTGATAATATCGGTATTCCATATGCAGCTGATATTATGAACTTTGTTATTCTTACTGCTGTTCTTTCTGTCGCAAACTCAGGACTGTACGCTGCAACTCGAATGCTTTGGTCATTATCAAAAAATGAAATGGCCCCAGCCTTTTTAAAGAAATTATCATCACGAGGAATACCTTTAAACGCTTTAATCTTGACGATCGCTATTTCTGCTTTTTCTCTTTTGACAAGCGTTGTAGCTGCTGAAACGGTTTACTTATGGTTAATTTCAATTTCTGGAGTCATTACAATCATTGTTTGGATGTCAATTTGTGTTTCTCAATTCTTTTTCCGTAAACATTATTTAGCCGCAGGTGGAAAATTAGAAGACTTAAAATTCAAAACTCCACTTTATCCTCTTGTACCAATTCTTGGCTTTGGATTGTATGGCATTATATTATTAAGTCTTATCTTTATCCCAGATCAAAGACTAGGAATCTATTGTACTGTACCATTTATTATCTTTTGCTATACCTACTATCACTTTAAGGTTAAGAAAAGAATTGCTACTAACACTCATACAGAGACTAAAATTAGCGAAACTTCGTAATACTGTACTATATTTAAAAGACCGCACATTGCTTTTACCTCATGTGCGGTCTTTTATCATTGCTTTATTCATTTTTCCAGGCCTCCTATTTCCCACTTACTATTACTCTTTTGTTTTGATATATTGAATACATAGTCACATTAAAAATTAAAAGACAGACAGGGGTTAAATACAATGATAAAAGGTTTCGGAGGAATATTTTGGAGAACTAAAAATCTTGATGTTATAAAAAAATGGTACAGTGAAGTGTTGAAGATTGAAATAGAAAATTGGAATGGGACCGTGATTAAACCCGAATTAGGAACTGAGACTATCTTTTCTTTCTTTGCCGAGAATGACAGTTATTTTCCAACAGAACAACAAGTAATGTTAAATTTCCAAGTACATAATCTAAACGAGACTATTCAGCATCTTGAACATATTGGTGTACCTCTTGAAAAGAAAGAAGAGATTAGTGAATTCGGAAAGTTTATTTGGATTAAAGATCCTGAAGGACGATTGATCGAGCTTTGGGAGAAATAGTGGATTTTAATCATTTGCTATTAAGCTAACAGATACTTTAGTTCAATAAGGTAAATAAAAAGTGCACCTCCGATTATTAGACACAGTCTAACAATCGGAGGTGCACTTTTTACGGATTCGCCCCCTTGTAGGGATTAATTATATTCATTGAATAATGCCTATTTACTCTAACAGCTAGAATTAGAACCGATAATGACAGTAGCGTCCAGTTCCTTATTTCTAGCGACTTTTGTGCTAAGCCCAGCACCAGCAAAGATTTCAAAAGCCTGGGGTGCCTGAACTTCGCTCGTCTCTATCAAAAGATGTCCATCCAAAGCTAACCAGAGTAAAGCTTCTTCTGCGACTCTTCGCAGAATGTTAAGACCATCCTCACCCCCGTCAAGCGTCACATTTGGTTCATATAGGCGTGCCTCCCGGGGGAGAAACTTTATTATTTCGGTAGGAACGTAAGGTACGTTCGCAACTAGGATATTTACATGGCCCTTAAGTGAGTCTGGTAGAGCTTTATACAAGTCACCTTCAAAAGCATGACCGCCAAAATTCGTTACATTACGGCTAGCGCATTGTACTGCGATAGGGTCAATATCAACAGAATACAATTCAACTCGTCCCAAAGTTGCTGCCAGTGCTGCACCCACAGCACCTGACCCACAACATAGGTCAACAATGATATCGCTAGAACGTGACAACGCCTCTGTTTGATGAACAAGGAACTCGGTACGTTTACGCGGTACAAAAACGCCTCGATCCACTTCTACTCGTAAACCACAGAACTCCGTATATCCAACAACGTATTCCAGAGGTAAACCGTTGACTCGCATTTCTACCATTTTCATAAGGTCCTCTGAAGTTAGTGCCTCTGAAATAAGTAACCGGGTCTCATCTTCTGCGAAAACACAACCGGCGCTCCGAAGCTTGCTAACTATATATTTTTCCATTTTCATATCCAAAAAGAAATTTGTTTTATTCTCTATATTATCTCACCACTTTTGATAAAGTTTGTTTGTAATTCAGAATTCGTTAAAAATAGCTGATATCCTTCTTCAATAATCTGGCTCTTACATACAGTGAAACTTTAATCAGTGGGGGTTTTGTCCATCCCCCACTGATTATTAGCTCGCAAATAGCGGGGTAAACTGTAATTTGATGGACATATTCGTCTATGACCACCTCTTTCCCTTGTATATAGAGCATTCTTTTCAATTTCAGTTCAAAATGAAATAACATTTCAATATAAAATATCAATCTACCTAGACATTATGACAACCACCTTAAAAATCTGAATTTTCTATATATTAAAGGATATTACTCAAACAACCTCGAATATTGTAATACAGTGAAACTTTAATCAGTGGGGGGTTTGTTCATCCCCCACTGATTATTAGCCCGCAAATAGCGGGATGAACATACATAAGGCGGTTGATTTATTTTGTTTCGTTCATTTACAAATGGATGTGTTGCCCTTGTGCAGCGTTTCTTGCCAGAACCGTTTATTTTATCATGCTTATTAACTGTTTTCGTTATCTTCTTCGGCATGTTTGCAACGCACCAAACACCGGTAGAAATGATTACGCATTGGGGCAATGGAATTTGGGGACTTCTTGCCTTTTCTATGCAAATGGCTCTTGTACTCGTGACGGGATCTGCTTTAGCAAATGCCCCTCTTATTAAAAAAGGGTTAACGAAAGCAGCAAAACTACCGAAAACGAATGGCCAAGGTATTATCGCAATTTCAATTGTAAGTTTACTAGGAGCATACATAAACTGGGGATTTGGTATTGTTGTCTCTGTTTTATATGCAAAAGAAGTGGCAAGACAGTTAGAAGGATTAGATTATAGGTTAGCAATCGCTTCTTCTTACTCCGGATTTCTCATTTGGCATGCAGGCCTTTCTGCTTCTATCCCTCTTACGTTAGCAACAGGCGGTGAAACGTTAATTAAAACGACAGCTGGAAGTATTAAAGAAGCGATTCCAATAACAGAAACGTTATTCTCACCATACGCTCTCGTTCCAGTCATTATCTTTTTAATTACGATGCCTCTCATTAATAAAGCAATGCATCCAGATGAAAAACATACGATTACAGTAGACCCTAGCGTGTTCCATGAAGAGGCTGCTGCTCAAGAAGTAGCGCAAAAAACATTCGCTGAAAAAATGGAAAATAGTATGATTATTACACTTTGCATCGGGCTATTAGGTCTTATTTATATTTTTAACTATTTTAGTACGAAAGGCTTTAACCTTACACTTGATATCGTTATTTTTATGTTATTAATTGCGGGTCTTATTTTCCACCGTACTCCGATTCAATATATTCGCGCTTTTTCTGACTCAACAAAGAGCGCTTCTGGTATTTTACTTCAGTTTCCGTTCTACGCAGGAATTATGGGGATGATGATTGGAGTAAATAGTGAAGGGCTTTCGCTTGGAGGAGCTATTTCTACTTTCTTTATTAGCATTTCAAATGAAACCACATTCCCGCTCTTTACATTTTTAAGTGCTGGAATTGTTAATATTTTCGTTCCATCTGGAGGCGGACAATGGGCTGTGCAAGCACCAATTATGATTCCAGCTGGCGCTGAACTTGGTGTACCTGCTGCGAAAACAGCGATGGCAATTGCATGGGGCGATGCTTGGACAAATTTAATTCAACCTTTCTGGGCATTACCGGCATTAGCAATAGCTGGTTTAGGCGCTCGTGATATTATGGGATTTTGTGTTGTTAATTTACTTTATGCAGGATTTATCATTAGTCTGTGTTTCTTATTTATTTAAACGAAAAGCTAGTTTTATACTAGCTTTTTTACATAATAATTCATTTATTTCCCATGCAATTTATAATCGTCTTCCACTCTATCTCCGTAAGATTTAATGCCGCAAATGCAAAAAAATCCTCACATACTTTTTCAATCAGATGTGGATTTTCCCCCAAGAAATTCCACTGTAACGCTTTAGGAAGACAATACGTTTCATATTCTTTACTTCCCCGTACTACCTCATCAACTTCTCTTTCACAAATCCCTCTTATTAAGTAATCATTTCTTAATTGAATCTTCATTTGTTGAAACGTTTCACTACATTTTTTCAATTGAAGTAAACATGTAATATACGTCCGAAAAAGTTCATTATCATACTGACAACAATTTATAATACGATCAAATTCATTCATAATGTACGAGCCTTTTCTTCTATTTGTAATAACCACTTTTCCCGCTTCTCTAGTTTACTCGTTTTCACAGATTGAAAAACAGACCGTTTTATATCACGAATACCACAAAAACGTAAAATTCCTCTTTTCATCATAATCCAATCCGCTGATCGATATAATAGTGCCACGTACCATAACGGTGAGTCTAACGTATTAATAACCCATGCTTTCTTTCCTTTCAATAAACCTTTCGGCAGGGCTCCTTCATATTTATAAGCAAATCCAGCTACAAAAATACGATCGATAAATCCTTTTAAAATAGCAGGCATGCCCCACCACCATATCGGATATATGAAAAGAAGAGTATCCGCCGCTTTCACTAATTCTCTATATCGCTTCGTCTCTTCTTCATATAGTAAATCCCGTCTTTTGTTCTCTTCATTAAATACAAGCACTGGATCAAATTGTTCTTTATATAAATCAAGTAGCGTAACAGAATGATTTGTTTCCCCAAGTCCTTTTTGCACATGCTCTAAAATCGCCGCGTTAAAGCTTGAAGGACTAGGGTGAGCGTATATAATTAGTACGTTCACTACAAAGCAACTCCCCTCTACAGTTAAATCTTCCCTTTCTTTAACATCGTCTCTACGATTTGGACATTTTTTGAACTTTGTAACAAACGATTTAGTACTGTTAGTATTTCTTCTTTTTCTAAACCTTTCAGTTGTTCTTTAACTGTACTTTCACCAGCATCTTGAATATCATACACAACTGCCGCCATATGCTTACAATAATTTTCATTCGGACACTCGCAGCTGCTTTTTGTAAAATCAGTAAGGTCAATAATTACTTCATAGTTTCCTGCATTTCCAGTAACGAAAGCAAATACTTTCTTGTCTTGTATTTCAACATCTTCTACATGTCCCTCTTCATAATATTCATAACCTTTATCTATAATGTACTTTGGAATCCATTTCGTTATATCTTTTAATAAGTAAGCGTACATCCTATCACCTCTTCCTTTAATTCCCTTTTGACTTCAAAAACCCCACATGTTATTCTAATTACTGTCAAGTAGCGAGTCTACGTGACAAAACGACTGACACCTATTCGGCGAAGGTGTCTCTTTTATTTGCAGCCGATAATGAAGTGCCTCTTTCAGGCACATTCAATCTTTGACACTACACACTCAACACCATTCCCTTGTATTAGGCTGCTTTAGCAGTCTTTTACACTACATACTTCAAAAAAAAGAGAGCCTAGCTCCCTTTTCCCGCTTTATAAAATACCCCTTTTTCAGCATAGCGATATTCATCATCAGCTAAAGTAATTTTCCCATCCAGTTTGAGTTCATCTAATAGTCTTGATAAATAAAATTGATGTAACATTTTTTTCGTGAATTTTCCTTCATGATGCAAAACGATATGTTCTTGAATATCTAACAATGATATTGGCTTATCTTGCTCTATCATATATTCATAAACTGTACTACGCAGTTTTACGTATTTTTCGAGTGTCACAGTACTTCGCAACCCCTTTCTTCTTATTATATGTTTTCGTAATCGGTTTTTTTGCAACAAAAAAACCTCTCCGATAAGAAGAAGTTACGTATATCTTCGTCTTATCTCCCAGAACAAAAATGTTCTGCTGGAATTAGCACCTGCATCGCGGTTGCTGGGTTTCATCGGGCCAGTCCCTCCACCTCTCTGGATAAGAAAATATTCACTTTATAATAAACTATACGTAATTTCATTTTAATTGTCAAATAAATATAACAAATTATATTTTTCTCCTCAGTGTTCATACTACATGTATATGAGTAAAAAAGGAGGACTATGAAATGTATCAAAACGCCCGCGGATATGTACAAGATTCTTTTCAATCATTAAAAGAAGCAAAACATTGTTTAGAAGAAGCACTACAAACAGTTGAAAAAGATTTTAATCGCGCACGTATTGAACAATCCCTTTACGCCGTAGAGCAAGCATTGCAAAGATGTGATTATACCGTTCACATTTTAGAAAAAGATTGAAAACTTCCCATCAATAGATGGGAAGTTTTTTCAAATGGCATACTTCATTATTATTGCCGTTATGATTAAAAAATATACAGAATTAACAATTTCTAAAACCCCTACTTTTAATATAGAAATTTTTTTACCATACAATATAATTGCTCGAATGACACTTGGTACGAATATAAGAGAACACCATGGATTGATAGCAAATACAATTACCGTCAATACAATATGATACCCCCAAGATATGAGACGATACTTCGGATTATTTTTCTCACGAATCATTGTTTTCACATAAAACGTACTTCCTAAAAAATACAAAAATGAAATAAGCGCAATGAATACTGCGGTTTTATCGATTTGCTTCATTGAAAAATAATAACTTATTAAACCACCTATACAAAACACTATAATCGCACAAATATCATTTAGTAATGCTCGTTCATTTTTTTGACGAGCGTAATACATATTTACAATAAACAATGGAATCATTAATACTGCGAATAAAAGAATTTGCCATTCATATAATAAAGAAATCATCCCAAATACGAATGCAATGATAGAATAAACAATTGTAGCGTGTAGAAACTCTTTTTTTCGTCTTTGCCTTATGTACATAAGAAATGGATACGTAGCTAAATAGATAAAGAACCACGCTAAAAACAGTGGGATATGATAGAAAGTAGGGTTCCCAAGTATGACACTTAATAGAAATGGTATAACAAGCATGGCCCATGCACCGTGCTGCTTCGGAATAACTAACTTCATTAACTATACACCTCCTCTTTGAAAATAATTCTCACCTAATATTATACAAATATTTTTATATAATAGCCGACTTATATTGGATCTATTTTTTGACAATAAAAAAATGCTCCTTACAATATGTAAGAAGCATGAAAGAGGCAAACGAATATGTAAGTCGCGACCCTACCTTATATGAGTATGCTTTTCTATGTCACCTTATGCTCATCTAATATACCATATTTCTTTTTAAATCTTGTGAGGATCGTAATCCATGAAGTGCTAAATAATAGAAGGAAAATAACATTCGATATCGCATGACTAAGATCGAAAGAAAAACTTGCGACATAGTAAGCAATAACTGTTTCCCACGTTGCTTCCTGTATAAAACCGAGAAGACCCCAGAAATTCATAATCCAACCAAATAAAAATCCAACGACGAATCCGTACAACAGTCTTCCCCACAGTTTTTTCATCAAAAATGTATTTCGGAGTAATCCCGCTATAAAACCGATCATACCCCAAGAGAACATTTGCCACGGCGTCCACGGACCTTGACCTAAAAAGATGTTAGACACGATAGCTGCCGTTGCCCCAATCATAAAGCCAGTTTCGCTCCCAAATACAATTGCAGAAACGATAATAACAAACGAAGTCGGTTGTACACTCGGTAATATCGAAAATGGTACCCGGCTAACTGCTGCAATCGCCGCTAACACAGCAACGATAACAATTTCACGTGAAACAAACGCCCTCCTTTCAAAACGGACGTAGAAAGGTAGCATAATGACAGCTAATAAAAACAAACTACTTACCATGTAATACCCGTCCATAATAAGAGTCGTAAAGAGTAGTGTACATATTACAACGGCAAAAATAAATATTATAAACGCAACATATCGTTTGGACACGCTTCGTACACATCCTCCCACGTTAATGCAAATGGCAACTCTCTACGGATGAATCGGTTAATAGATGTTGTATAAAAGAAGTTACCACTAAAGAACTCTTTCGGTGCATCATTCATAATGACTTTCCCGTCAAATAACATCATACATTGATCAACGTATTTCGCTGCAAACTCAATATCGTGCGTTGCCATTACAATTGTTGCACCTTCTTTTTGCAATTGTTTAAACAGCTCTCCTACTCTTTCCTTTTTCCATGGATCTAGTCCCTTTGTCGGCTCATCGAGTAATAATAAAGTTGGCTTTGATAATAACGTTGTACATAATGCAAGTAGTTGTTGCTCCCCGCCGCTACAATCATGCGGATGGCGCTCTTTAAGCGAATCTAACCAGAACTTTTCCAACATTTCTTCTGCTATTACTTTTCCCTCTTCGCCATATAATTCACGAGCACGCTCATAAACCTCTTCCCATACTGTATCAAATGTAAAATGATAGTATGGATGCTGTGATACATACCCAATACTTTTAAATCGTTCTTTCGAATCAATTTTATGTATCACTTTTCCATTCCACTTTACCTTACCTCTTCTAGCTTTTTGCAATCCTGCTAAAATCGTTAACAGTGTAGACTTCCCAGTTCCGTTTTTCCCAACTAGAGCTGTCCATTTTCCTTTTTCGATGTTCACTGTTAAATCTCGTAAAATAAGTGGACTATTTTTTTCATATTGAAAAGATATATGTTCTGCATTTAAAATTACTTCTTGCTTTTCACATTGTTCTACTTGCTCATTCCTATATGATAGCGCTGAAAAATCATTCATTTTCATTTGCGCTTCTCGTACTGTAAACGGAATATCTTCTACATTCCACTCTAAAAACAATCTTGGAATTTGGGGAATGAATGGATGGAACTTTTCTACTTCCCACATGTTCGCTATCACACTTTTAGAAGTACCATCATAAACGATTCTGCCATTATCCATACAAACAACGCGTGTTGCGAGCGGTATAACTTCATCTAAACGATGTTCACTTAAAACTATCGTAATTCCGAGTTCTTCATTAATACGTTTTAACAATCCTAAAAACTCTTTTGCAGCAATCGGATCTAGCTGCGCTGTCGGTTCATCCAGTAATAGTAGCTTCGGCTGCATGACTAATACCGCTGCTAAATTTACTAGTTGTTTTTGACCACCAGATAAAGTATGAACAGATTGATGTAACAAATCTTGAAATCCTAAAAAGCTAATGAGTTCCGCTATTCTTTTTTGAATAATATGTGATGGTAGCCCGATATTTTCTAAAGAGAATGCTAATTCTTGAATAACTGTATCCATTACGAGCTGATTTTCTGGGTTTTGAAATACCATACCAATTTCTTGTGCAGATAATAAATCTGGTACATCTTCTAATAAAGCACCATCATAATATGTATGCCCAGAACGCGTGCCAATTGGAAGTAACTCCTTTTTAAAATGTTTCAATAAAGTTGTCTTCCCAGAACCAGAACCACCAGCAAGTACTATAAATTCTCCTTTTTGAACAGAAAGAGAAATATGCTGTAACGCGTATTCATTTTCATCAGCATATATAAATGATAAATTCTTTATTTCTGCATGCGCCACCATATCCATTCCCTTCCTTCCATTACAATCGGTAAACTAATAAACATCATAAATAGGAAAAACATCATTCCATCATATTGCTGGAACAGTATTGATTCCACTTTCGGATAAATAATCAATTTCCCTCCGCCATAATAACTAAATATGAATGAGGCTATAAATAGAATACTTAAATAACTTAGCGTGTACCAATCGCATCTTTCCATTCTATACCGAATATAAGTCGTACGTTTCGTTACACCAAATCCACGAGCTTGCATAGAATCTGCTGTTTGTAGTGCATCTTCTAACGAACAAACTAATAACACTTGCAGTAATTTCATCCCATTTTTTATACGCTCAATGAGTGAACCTGAATCTAATTGTACACCTTTCGTTTTTTGGACGAGTGTAATTTTCTTTAACCGCCTAATAAATAAAGGAACAAATCGCACTGTAATCATCGTTAACAATGCAACTTTCGGTGAAATTCTTGAAAACAAATATAAAAATTTATGACTCGAAATAATATCGTTATAAGAAGCAAACGTAAACATAATCGCAACTAATAATAACCCCATTACAAGTCCATACATACAAGCCTCAAGCTTAATCCGGCTATCTCCTAAATAAAATAAAGTAGTCGCTCCTCTATGCGTTAACAAAGAATTGAATAAAATTACCATCAAAAAGAATATAAAAGTACTAGGCAGCATCTTTCTTATTTTCTCGCCATTCCCTTGTACTATATTTAAGATTATTATTAGTACAATCGCTCCAATTAAAAAAAGAGGATGAAGACACATCATACATAGTATCATCACCCCAATATAATAGAAAAAATTCACAAAAGGATGTAAAGAAGAAAAGCTTATTTTCATAGTCCTTTACCGAAGATCCTTTCCTATTTTAATACAAACACCCACTCGATTGTATCTCCTGGTTTTACTTTTACTACACCAGCACTATAGTTTGGAAAAGCACCGTTCACACGATATTTCCATCCACTAGTAGCAGTAACATCTTTTTCATATAAATTATTAATACCTTTTACATAAATATCACCTTTAGAGCCCATTGCATCAATCTCTAATCCTGTGCCCGTTAGCACACTATAAACAGTGTCGCCTTCTTGTACATCAACCTTTTTCGCACCTAATAAGTATCCTTCATTTCCTTTTACTGAGATAGTAACTTGTTTCGGTTTCGGTACTGGATCTGATTTTGGTGGTTCAGGAGTTGGTACTGCCGGAGTCGGTACCGTTTTCTCCTCTTTATTCGGATCTTCCTTTTGCTCCTGCTTTGGTGTTTCTTTCGGCTGATTAACAACCTTTGCTTCTTCTTTTACTTCTGGTGCTTTCGGTTGCTGAGGTTTCTCTTCTTGTACTTTTTGTTGTTCTGGTTGTTTATTTGCAGCAGGCTGTTCCTTTGGTTGCTCTTCTTTTTTCACTTCCGGTTGTGCCTGCGCTTTTTCTTCTTTTTGTTTCTCTTCTACTTTTTGTTTCTCTTCTACTTTTTGTTCTTGTTTATCTTTCTGCTCTTCTTGTGGTTTCTGCTCCGGTTCAGCTTGTTTCTCTTCCGGTTTCGGTACATCTTTTGGTTCTTCCTGTTTCGCTACTTCTTTTTGCTCTTCTTGCTTCGGTTCTGCCTTCTTCTCAGGCTTTACAGCCGTTTCTTCACATCCGGCTAATAATCCCAATGAAAGAATTAAAGAAATGAACCATTTCATCTTACTCATGCTGTCCCTCACCTTTCATATTAAAGTGAAACTTTAATGAGTGGAGATTTTGTTCATCCCCACTCATTATTGGCTCTCACTTTTATAATAAAATTAGGAGCAAATGATTGCTCCTAATTTTTGTTAAGCTGCTTTACGTCTCCATAATACATATGCAGAAGCAATACATAATACACCCATACCTACTTCTGTTGCTGCACTATGAGAAGATGCTCCTGTTTGTGGTAATTGATTCTTATTCTTGTTTGTTTCTTTATTAACACGTTCGTTATCTACAACAACTTTTAGATTTTCATCTTTTGGTTGTTTTTGTAACTCTTCTTGTTGTTTCGGCTGTTCTACAACTTCTTTTTCTTCTACAGTTGTCTCTGGCTCTACAATTGGTTTCGTATCGATTTCATTCTCTACTACATTTGACCAATCATAAATCGATTTTCCAAAATCTTTAAACTGAAGTAACGCTAAAAATGCTTGCTCTGTAGCCATTTCGCTACCTTTTTGATCACTCGGTAACCATTTGAACTCACCATTTGGAAGCTGGTATGACATTAAATTTTGTACCGCTTTATTAAGACGATCGTGATCTACATCTTTAACTAGCGATAGTCCAATAATCGCTTGTGCAGTACTATTAGAATTCTCTTGTCCATCAGCGGCAAAACCACCATTACCTAGCTGCTGCTTGTATAAATAATCAACAGCTTTTTGGATAGATGGCTTTACATCTGCTTGATCTTGATAAGGAGCTAATGCTGCTAATACCATACTTGTTACATCAACGCTACTAGCACTTTCTTTACTACTTGAACTATCATACGTCCAGCCACCGTCTGTATGCTGCGTGTTTAAAAGTGCTTGTACTAAAATAGCTCGATTCCATTTCGCTTCGGCCGGAACCTCATATTTCTTTGTATCTAATGCAAGTAATGTAAATGCGTATCCTGTAACAGAATTCACTTTATCTGATTCAAATAAATTTTGTACTAAATTTTGTCCCTCTACCTTTGTAGGATCTACATTCATTGCATTCATCATAATAATCGTTCTAGCTAAATCTGTTGCTGAAAAACGATTTAAACGCTTCTTAACCTTTTCAGCTACTGGCTGAACATAGTTTATTTTCGTTTCAAGTGGAATATTTACACCTGAACGAGCGAGTCCAATCGCAACCCAATCACTACCAATTCCATCTTGTAACATCTTTTCTGACGTTTTAGAAATTGCTTCATTTAATTGTGCTGCTGGAATTTGAATGTTCTTTTGCTTTGTTTCATCTGTCTTTTTATCGTCTTGACCTTCTGGTTTGTTCCCATCTGGTGTTTTACCATCTTGGCCATCTGGCTTGTTTCCATCTGGTGTTTTGCCATCTTGGCCATCTGGCTTGTTCCCATCTGGTGTTTTACCATCTTGGCCATCTGGCTTGTTTCCATCTGGTGTTTTACCATCTTGGCCATCTGGCTTATTCCCATCTGGTGTTTTACCACCGTTAGGTTCTTCCGTTGTACAAGTCCCGAACTTATCTAACGTTTCTTTCAACGTTTCTTGACTCATATTGCTCCAGTCCGCAACGTAACGAAATGCAACAACATCCCCAGACTCTAATTTATAACTATCTGCCCCAACTTCTGCAGATTTGTCATTTACATCATACAACCAACCGCTCGTTGCTCCGGCCATTAATCCGTCGATGCCCTTTATATACGTTCCAAATGACATACTTTCAGATATTACTTTGTCACCCATGACTTTTTGTAACAAACTAAAAGCTGTTTCTCCATCTTCAATGGAAACTTCTTTTGGACATAACATAATTCCTTTTTGTGATTCACCAATAATTGCAAGTTTCGCCGTCTTTCCTTCAGCAAACGTAATATGTACTGTATTCGCAAAAGAAACAAATACAAGTGCCACTGCCATTAATGATGTAAGCAGCCATTTCTTTAACATTGCCATTCCAAAATTCCCTCCCTTTACTAACATTTACACAAAAAAAGACCCTTTAAGGGCGTGTGATTGACACTCTCTTTTTGTAAGTGTCGAACAAAATGCACAACACCTCCTACCCGCATTATTCGCGGCTATATTTGTATAGGAAAAATAATTTCGTTTATGAACGCACCATTGTGATAACATTCACTTTTCTAGGCAAAATTTACTCCCTTTTCAAGTTATCCCGCATTAACGAGCAGTAAGCCCCCCCCACCTCAAATTCAGCGAAAGCAAAGAAGTTAGGTCGGAGTCGGGCTGCCCGTAAATGCCCGATTGGTGAAGGCTAATAATCAGTGGGGATGAACAAAATCCCCACTGATTAAAGTTTCACTTTATCGTAAAACGATAAACCTATACAATCTGCAAATTTTGATTTTCTGTATTATTTTACTATTGACAAAGAATTTTGTCCATGCTTTATCAGATTTATTTTCTAAGAATAATAGCTTAATAAGCTTCCATTAATAGAAGTCATCCCTCACTATGTAAGCTTTTATCACTAACAATAATCCCATCTTCATCTACATAAACATATTCATTCGGCTTCCATTCAACTTCACCAAATTGCACCGGAATATTTCTTTCTCCTTTTCCTTCTTTTACACTTCTATTTGGCATTGTCCCTAACGCTACAATACCAATATTAATATTTTTTAATTCACTAGAATCACGAACATACCCATTTACAATAATTCCTGCTAAGTTTCTTTCTTCCGCAATAGCTGCCAAATTATCACCGAGTAACGCACAATTTTTAGAAGCTCCGCCATCAACAACTAATACTGTACCTTCCGGCAGTGTTTGTAACCCCTCTTTTACTAGTACATTATCATCCTTCACTTTTACCGTTGCGATTTTCCCATAGAATTGTTCTTTCTTTCCATAAGATTGAAAAGACTGGCGACATATTTGTAATTCCTTTTCAAATTCATCACATAGATCCGTAGTTTTCCACATCTCTTTCCCTCTTTTCTTTTTATATTACATATTCTTGGATTTTTTTCGTTTCCCTGTCTAATGTTGCAATAATTTGTATGTGCGGTGAAAGTCATATACAAATGAAGGAAAATAAAGCTTACCACTTGAAACTATTGCTTTAAGTAAAAAGCTTTATTATAATCTATTCCACTCCTATGAAAACCATTTATTCTAGCATAAACATAAGAAGGGATTGACCATAATGATCAATCCCTTCTGTCAAAGTATAATGTCACTAAAAATCCTTTGAAAATCTTAGTTCCAAATTTCATTTACCCATTCAGGATGATCAATAAAAGGATTGCGATTATGTTGATATTTTGTAAAAATCACTTCATTACGCTTTCGCTCTAAATCATCGACAGGGTCTTGTTCATTCCATTTTAGTAAAATAGATAGTTTCCCCATGTATGGATCTTTGTTGTTATTCACCTTTTCATTTAGTTCTAAGTCTATTTCGCCGTTGTCTCCTTCGTAACGAACAGCCATGTAAAACAGCATTCTAGCGATATCTCCTTTTACACTATCACGAGGTTCCCAAGAATCACTATCATATTTACATTCTGTCGCTTCCGAATGATTCATACCACCATTATCAAAATCCAGATTTCCACGTGAACTATTTACAGATACATCCGTCGCTCTTAAATGATGTAGATCTGTTCCAGGTCCTGCAGCCGTTCCAAAATCACCGTGAGATTTTGCCCAAACATGCTCTCGGTTCCAGTTATCAACTCCTGAACCATTCGTAAATTTCCCTTGCGAACGCCCAGTATATAAGAGCAACACATTATTTTTATTATTTGGATCTTCATCAGTATCTCTTAGCGCTTCCCAAACCGCACTGTATGATATCTTTGTATGATTATCAATAACATTATGAAGTTCCTTCTTTAATTCTAAACCCGTTTTTCCTATAGCGTTATTATAATATGTATCGTCATAGTTTTTTACAGTAATCTCTTGTGCTGAAAACGTATCTACTTGTGGAGATGCAGAAACTACTTCACCATGTATGATATCTGTAAATGATAGAGATGCAGAAACTAAAATAAAAAATGAAGATAGTGTAACCATAGCAAGTTTTGTGTTTCGGAACTTCATATACCCATTTCCCCTTTAAAATATAATTTGAATTGATTAATCCAAAAAGCCTATGTACATAGTTTCTTTTTCATACTGTTCTCCTAAATTTCAGTTTCTTCAATTACATAAACAATTTTAATTTTCACAAAGAATATTCTTCTCTAGTAAAGACTATTAAAATATTCTCTTACAGTAAAAAGTAGTTTAATGATAACTTATAAACTTCAATTTTTTTATGCAATTTTACATAAAAAAGCTCATTTCTTATCTTTTTCAAATAAGAAACAAGCTTTTCTTTTCCAACTACTAATCCTAATATAAGTCTATCTGTCTCGGAAACTTTTGGAGTTACTTGACGTTTATGGTAAAAATAGTACTACTTTTATTTATATACTTATTTATTTGGCACCGAATCTATATACTTTCTAACTACTTCATATACATATTCTTGATTTGCTGCTGCTGTATTTGGGTTGTATTTTCCACCGTTTGTTTTATTGTTAGATAATACTCGAATCCCTAAAAATGGTACGTCATAAGCTTTTGCGATTTGCGCTGCTGCTGCACCTTCCATTTCTTCTACAGATGTACCGTATTTTGTATGGAACCACTTAATTCTATCAACTTCATTATTCCAAACGTCTGCTGAACCAATAGTACCTTCAACCACTTTACCTTTTGTATATTTATCTTTTACTGCATTAGCTGCTGCAAGTAAACCCTTATCTCCCTCGTAGTATCGGATTTTCTCAGCATTTGGATCTTCTCCTGCACTCCCTTCAGAAGCCATCAAGTCCATAGATATCCATTTTTCCGGTTCAATTCCTTGGTTCTCATCCATATTTGTTGTTTTTAGTGAACCTATATTCGCAACTTGTTTTCCTAAAACAATATCAAATACATTTAAATTAGGATCATGTCCACCTGATGTTCCTTGGTTAATAATTGCTATAGGCTTATATTTTTCAATAGCCACTGCTGTAGCAGCTGCTGTATTTTCCATTCCTTTACCTGTTTTCGCTACGATTACAGGATAATTGTCGACAGTTCCTTTATAAAATACGAAAGTTCCAGACTTTTCTTCTTTCACATTTTTTAACCTTTTTGCAAACTTTTCAGCTTCTATCGGCATTGGCCCTTGAATTAAGATTGGTTTTTGATTATTTTTTGCCTCAACTTGTTTTGGACCCGCATTACATCCCGCAAGTATTGAGAATGACAATGCAACAGTAGTTACTAGGGCAGCACATTTTTTCAACGTATTCTTCTTCATAAATAATCTCCTCTTTCTCTTGTTGTTTCCTATACTCGGAGTTTTGGTCCAAAGAAAAAAGTTCTAGAAATTGTAGAAGAATCTCTACTTTCTAGAACTACGGTAGTCAAAGTTAATTAAGCAAAAGATGAGGCCATTGCTTAATTATAGATCGGTAGCGGCTCAATACATCGAACGACCGAATACTTTAACCCGTAGTCCAGTTCTTTCATTGGGAACTAGGTAGAAACGCTCGGACCATATTACCGAGTATATACGAGTGATGTTATTTAAAATTATTATATTGATAATATAACAAACCTTTAGTGTATACGCAATCAAAATATGAACATTTTTAATAAATTTTATAAAAATGTTCGTTTTTAAAAGATTAAATAAGGTTTTTTTTATTTTTTATAGGATTCAGTCGTAAAAAAACTTAAATCTCCTATCTAAACTAGAATTAGTTCACTATCCAAAACAAATATTCACATTTCCAGTAGAAAAATCCCACAACATATCCTATATGTTGTGGGATTCATATTACGTATTTTTTAGAAATGAAGTCTTGATTAAGATTGTTAAATAACTTTATTCCAAATATGTAAGGGCTCTATACCCAATTTATTTCGTTACATTCCCAAATTCCGCTCTCGTCACTTTCGCCAAGTCATCCACTTTCAACTCAACTTGTATACCGATTTTCCCGCCGCTTACAATGATCGTTTCAAGCGATTGAGCACTACCATCGATACATGTAGAAAATAACTTCTTCATTCCTACTGGTGAGCAACCGCCGCGAATATATCCTGATACTTTCGTAATATCTTTTACAGGAATCATTTCAATTTTCTTTTCACTTACTGCTTTTGCGGCAGCTTTTAAATTTAGTTCCTCATCTACCGGGATGATAAAAACATGATAATTTTTACTATTCCCTTGAGCAATTAACGTTTTATATACTTCTCTCACTTCTCGTCCAATTTTCCCAGCAACTGAAACACCATCAATTTTCCCATCGTCCGGATCATATGACATCATCGAATATTCAATTTTTTCTTTATCTAATATTCGCATCGCATTAGTCTTATCTTTTTTCATAGCGCTCTCCTTAAAAGGTTATTTCATATTATTAAGTTTTATTATACACTCTTTTCCATTTCTCCTACATAACTTCACGTATTTTTCAAAACTGAAAATATTGATATTTCAAAAATCATCTGATATAATTTGGAAAAAATTATTGTTAAGGAGAGATTTCTAATGCAAAATTTTAATACTTCTTTCCAACTTCATCATCATACGTAACGCCGTGTATCCGAAGAAAAATTTTTCTTCGTGGGTACAGGGCTTTTCCTGTTGACCCACGAAGCGTTCATAAAGCTATGTGGGTATTTTTATACCTGCATAGCTTTTTTTAATTTAAAAAAGGAGTGATTTGGGTGGAAATGAAAAATGTAAAAGGAACAAAAGACTATTTACCAGAGGAACAAGCGCTGCGAAATAAAATTAAAAGAGCCTGTGAAGATACGTTTGAACGTTATGGCTGTAAACCGTTAGAGACACCAACGTTAAATATGTATGAACTTATGTCATACAAGTACGGCGGTGGTGATGAAATTTTAAAGGAAATATATACACTGCAAGATCAAGGAAAACGCGAGCTTGCTTTACGTTACGATTTAACAATTCCATTCGCAAAAGTCGTGGCGATGAATCCAAATATTCGCCTCCCTTTTAAACGTTATGAAATTGGGAAAGTATTTCGAGATGGTCCGATTAAACAAGGGAGATTTCGTGAGTTCATACAATGCGATGTTGATATAGTTGGTGTAGAATCAGTCATGGCCGAAGTTGAACTCATGAGCATGGCATTTGAACTGTTCCGAACGTTAAACTTAAAAGTAACGATTCAATATAATAACCGAAAATTATTAAATGGGATTCTCCAGTCTATGAACATTCCTGCCGAATTAACGAGTGACGTAATTTTATCATTAGACAAAATTGAAAAGATTGGAATTGATGGTGTAAGGAAAGATTTATTAGCGCGAGGAATTACTACGCAAACAGTAGAGTCAGTATGTAATACCGTTTTATCTTGTATGAAGTTTAAGCTTACTGAATTTGAAGAAGCATTTAATAATCCACTCGTTACCGATGGAATAAACGAATTACAACAATTACAGCAATATTTAATCGCCCTCGGAATAAATGAAAATACGATATTCAATCCGTTTTTAGCAAGAGGACTCACGATGTATACAGGTACCGTGTATGAAATCTTTCTAAAAGACGCTAGCATTACATCCAGCATCGGTAGCGGTGGTCGATACGATAATATTATTGGTGCATTCCGTGGTGATAATATGAACTATCCAACAGTCGGTATTTCATTCGGATTAGATGTTATTTATACCGCGCTTCAAAAACAAGAAACAATAGCATCTACAGCAGATCTTTTTATCATCCCACTCGGGACAGAATTACAATGCTTACAAATCGCCCAACAATTACGTTCTACTACTTCCTTAAAAATCGAACTTGAACTAGCCGGACGTAAATTGAAACGTGCCCTTAATTATGCCAATAAAGAAAATATCCCGTATGTGCTTATCATTGGTGAAGAGGAACTATCTACAGAAACAGCTATGCTGCGAAATATGAAGGAAGGTAGTGAAGTAAAGGTTCCCCTTTCTTCCTTACCTAATTATTTATAATACGAACCATCCTCATTTGGGTGGTTTTTCTTGTGCATAAAAGTGAAACTATAATCAGTGGGGGGCGTCCTCCACTGATTATTAGCCTTCACCAATCGGGCGTTTACGGGCAGCAGGGCTTCCACCTAACTTCTTTGCTCTAGCCGAATTTTGAGGTGGGAGTTTTACTGCCCACAAATAGCGGGATAAAGAACTAATCAGTTAACATAATATAATTATCTGTTTTCCCGAAATGTGAATACAAAAAAATATCCATTCACCACTATATTTGGTAACGTATTCATACGTACATATTATTTAGGAGGAATTAACTTTGAAGACAGTCGTAAAAGCATTGAAGTGGACTACAGGTATATCCCACCTTTTATTAATTCCTTATTATCTACTTCCAGGAATAGTTGACTTATACGGGATACCGCTACTTATAGTAATTACTTTACATATCATTACAATTTTATTGGCTAAAAAGGAAGGCACGAAAACCTATTCTAATTATATAGGTATCCTAACTATTCTAGTTGCCTTCTTTCCTTATATAGCAATCGTTCTGCATATTATAGCAGCGATTTTCCTTTTATTAGATGCGGCTTCCGCGAACACAAAAGAAGTGTATGATTCATAGTAGATTGAAAAACAGAAGTTCGAGAAAAATTTTTCAATCATATACAAAAAAGAGGGCAGATATACATCTCCCTCTTGTGTCAAACTATTCTTGTTCTTGCTCGTCCAAAATCTTCTCAAACGCAGCAGATACTTTTTCAAATACTTCGTCACTCTCAATGTATGAGAATTCACTATCTTCTTCTACTTTTAAAAAGAAGATATCAATGTCTTCCTCAGTTTCTGTTTGAATATCTTCAACAAAGGCAACCGCAATATATTCTGCTCCTTCGACATCCATCGCTCCAAGTACTTCAACTTCTTGTTCTTCATTATTCTCGTCGCTAAGGCTAAAAACTTCGCCTACTTCAATATCTGACATATTCATTCTCCTCCTATCACACTCTAAAAAATAGAACGTTCAAATCGTATACTTACTAACATATCTTTCCATAAAAAAGTTAAATTCATACAGAAAGAACAACAAATTTTCGCTGGTTTAGCATAAGTATCCAATTAATACTATAATCGATAAATATATATTTTCATACTAAAGAGACTTATGCAGCAATTCCAGTACATCTTTCATCGCAAAAGGCCCATCTTTTTTCACATGCTCAGCGAATTCCGAAACGAGACGTAACGTTTTCACACTTTCGATTGGATGCTCCCCTGACGCACTTTCAGCAGAAAGCATAACAGCATTCGTCCCGTCCAGTACAGCTTGAAATACATCCGTCACCTCAGCTCTTGTAGGAATAGAATGATCTACCATAGATTGAAGCATTTGTGTCGCTGTAATGACATATGTATTCGTTCGATTGCACTCACGAATCATCATTTTTTGCAAAAGCGGAATAAATTGATACGGTAATTCCACACCTAAATCTCCCCTTGCGATCATAATGCCATCCGCTTCTTTGCATATGTCTTGAAAATTCTCGATCGCTTCCATCGTTTCTATTTTTGCAATTAAATTAGGAGATGTTTCTTTATGTTCATGTATAAAACTTCGTATTTCCTTTATATGACTAGGTTTTCGAACGAAAGAACACGCAATAAAATCAACATTCTCTTCTAAAAGAAACTGAATATCTTTTTTATCTTTTTCTGTAATAGCTGGTAAACTAACTATTGTACCTGGTAAGTTTACCCCCTTATGAGAGGCAATATTTCCACCTGTTTTTATCCTCGTTTCTATTTTGTCCGCACTTACCTTTTCAACAATTAGTTCAACTTCTCCATCATTAATAAGAATTCTACTTCCAACTTTCACGTCATTCACAATCCCTACATAATCAACACTTGCTTCTTCTTTACTCCCTTGTACTGGATTGGTATGTAAAGTAAATAACTCCCCTGCTTCAAGTGTAATTTGTTCCTCTTTCATTTCACCCAATCTTATTTTAGGACCTTGTACATCCCCTAGAATTTTAATAGAATCATCTAACGATTTTACTAAACGCATGATTGTTTTATGACTTTCATGCGTGCCATGTGATAAATTTAACCGAACAATTTTCATACCATTGTTTATTAACTGCGTTAATGTTTCTTCATTATTACTCGCTGGCCCAATTGTACAAACTCGATCAATTGTCATGTTCCCACCATCCTTTTTCTAATGTTTCCCATAAAATAAAGAGAAGATTCTTTTTATAGGAAAGACTGTGTAACTAAGGATGCAAAGAGGTTTTATATGAAGAAAATATTTTGCTGAAGAAATAGCTTGAATTTAACTTTTTGTGCGCAGTATTTTGACTCAATTATTATTGTTAGTTTCGTGGTAATAGGGTACTACTAATAATAAATTTTGTTTACATACGAACGGTAGATTGAGATATCGAAAACAACCTATGGAGGAACCACAATGACTAATCTTCGTAAAAAGATAATAGGACTAACTTTAGCAGGAACGATAGCTATAGGTACATTAGCAGCAGGAATCATGATGAACGATAACGAGGTAAAAGCTGTGGTGAAAAAAGCAGAAAAGCAACCTAAAAATGTAATTTTCATGGTTATAGATGGGACAAGTTCTTCTGCTACAACATTGGCTCGGTGGTATAAAGGTTCACCTCTTGCACTAGATCAAATTGTATCCGGAGGTGTTCGTACGTATTCCGCAGAATCAGCTATTACGGACTCTGCACCGGCAGCCACAGCTTTAGCGACAGGAAACAAATCAAATTCAGGTTACGTGGGCGTATTACCTTCTGTTGTGAATTCACCTGGCTTAGAACCAGTGAAAGAAGAATGCAAGTTTCGTCCAGTTGCCAACGTCTTAGAAGGCGCAAAACGTTCCGGCCGTGCGACAGGAATCATTGCTACCTCAGAAATTCAGCATGCTACTCCTGCTAGTTTCTCTGCCCACCACGTTAACCGTAAAAATTTCGAAGTGCTTGGTGAACAGCAAGTTTATCAAAATATAGAAGTTGTTTTAGGTGGTGGAAAGGCAGCGCTTCAGCCGACGACAAGCAATGGAATTCGTAAAGACAACGAAGATTTAGTAAAAGTCATTCGAGACAGAGGCTACGACTTTGTCGAAACAAAAGATGCGTTATTAAACTCTAAATCAAATAAAATCTGGGGTTCTTTCTCTAATACTGCCCTTGCGTTCGATATGGATCGTAGAATAACCAATCCTAAGCAGCCAACTCTTTCCCAGATGACAAGCAAAGCCATTCAAACATTATCAAAAGATAAAGATGGTTTCTTCTTATTCGTTGAAGGCAGTAAGGCAGATTGGGCAGCACATGCAAATGACCCAATCGGGATGATTAGCGATGTATTGGCGTTTGATGATGCAGTTACAGAAGCATTAGAATTTGCGAAGAAAGATGGTAACACTATGGTTATTGCTTTAGCGGATCATGGTAATAGCGGTATTTCCATTGGTAACAGTAATACAACAAAAGGATATGATACTACACCAGTATCAGCTTACATTGCCCCACTGAAAAAGGCGAAAATGACACTTGAAGGTGCTACAAATAAACTAAAAGATGATTTATCTAATATAAAAGAAGTAGCTGCACTTTATGGTTTAGACAACCTAACTAATGATGAAAGAGAAAAGTTAAAAACTGCAAATAAGAAAACTGATGTAGGTCCAATTCTTACTAAATTATTGGCCAACCGTGCGAACATCGGTTTTACAACTGGTGGGCATACAGGTGAAGATGTATTCTTATACTCTTACGGTCCTCAAAAGCCATACGGTTTAGTCCAAAATACAGACATTGCGAAAATAATGGCTAAAGCAATGGGCTTTCAATTAGAAGAAATAACTAAGAAATTATTCTTAGATGCTGAAACATCCTTTAAACAAATTGGTGCAAATGTAACGATTGACAAGCAAGATGCACTTAATCCTGTGCTTGTAGTAAAACGCAATAATACGGAGGCCAAATTGTTTGTTAATAAAAACATTATCTATATTGGTGGGAAAGATTATGAATTAGGAGGCATCGTTGTAAAGAGCAACGGGAAATTCTATATACCTGAAAAAGCAATTCAACTATTTTTAAGACACACTCTCTAAAAAAGATTGCCTCTTAAGAGGCAATCTTTTTTTCTTTTTCAAATTTTTATTAAGTATGAAATTTATGTTTTTGTAGCCTCTCTCCATCAAAGAGCTATTTCTGTTTTGGCATTGTTCACTATAAAACATATACAGTTTCATATGGTAACGATCGAAAATAAATTCCATCCTTGTATAATCCACATCACATAATACGATTATAATGAATAATAACTACGTTGCATATGTTGTACTTGTATAGCCTGATAAACAAGCTAGAATTATACTTTGCGCTGGCCCCTGTCCTCCTAAAGGGCGCATTTGCGTTTCATTGTAAAAATAATTGCAAAGCATTCTTTATTCACCTCACCTCTGCATATATTTTTGTCTTCATGTTTCATACTATGAATATTGAATTAAAGTGGACAATTCCTGAGACTTATCATCTTGCAATCCCTAAATTTCTTTCTATTCAATAAGATGAATCAAATGTAAAATAAAAGTTAATTTCAAGACAAATCATTGAGATTTTTGGAATTTTCATATATTGTTTTAATTGGGTTTAAACTCTCGAATGTAAGAGGTGTTATTTATGAAAAAGATATATCTTATTATCGGTATTTTACTAGTTTCGATACTTATAATTTATATTTTGTTCAATACTTCAATCATACAAAGCCCGAATTTATCTCACGCACCTTCTAAAGAAAAGATGAAAAAAGAAAAACAGAGAGAGCCGCAAACTAACACCGTTTCTTACGGCTTAAAGGATGATCAAGGTCAACATATCGACAATGGAAGTGAAATTATTAGTGAGAATAATAAGATCAACGTATCGTTATCATTTGTACATAATATTAATGAAGACCGAAAATATGGATTGATTGTTTTAGAAGATTACGAACAAAAGTCTTTTAAAATAGACTACGCTCCAAATGCGGTATCCCACTATTCTTTCGATATAAAGCCCAACAGTTCGCTCACTACTAAAATCCATTTACAAATTTCTCCTACTGCTAGGGAATTAACCTTTTTAATAATTAAAAAACCTGAATATAAATTAAAAGATAGTAACCTAAATAAAGCCGCTATATTAGAAGAGGTTCTAAGTATGCGATATTCGATTAATACTCATCATAAAGATAATGAGAAAATACAGCTTACTCTTGTACAGCCGAAAACTGTTTTAAAAGATGATCTTTATGAATCATTATTTGTTACTAGAAATGAGGAAAAACTACAAGCGGTGCTCTCTGAGAATGAAGGTAAAGAGCTAACTATATCTAGCGGAAATGAAACGACAGAAGAAATGAGTTATGCAATCGTGGCCTTTAAAGATTGGGAGCAAGTTGAACTATTAAATAACCAAAAAGTTGCTTATACTACGGTCGCTCCTGAAACGAGACAAATTTTTAATTTCACATTACCTATAGTGGAACAAGAAAGTAATTTCCAATTAGTTGCTTTTCCATTTCCTTATAAAGTCAGCAAAAATAATTATATGGGCCAACAAGCATTCGGTTCATTTCGCATCGTAATTAAAAATGAACATTAATAGAGTCAGACTAGCTATGGCCAGCCTCGCATACTACCTCAACAAACTAAGAAGGCCTACTCATACGAGTAGGCTTGTTTGAAACTATGAAAGCTTAGTCAATAACTGATTTAAATCCTTTTTCGTTTTCGTCGTTAATGACTTCATTTTATTAACATCTATCTTTTCTTTTTCCGCTCTTATAATTAATGGATACAAACTTTGTTCAATTGTTTTGTATTCAGTTGGATGTGATGCCTCTATATCTTTTTCAATTACATCCCACTTCTCATTAATTTGTTTTCCAAGTTTATTTACTGTTTCTAATTTAGGATTCGCAGCTAATTGCTTGTCTAAGCTGTCAACTAACGCAACAACTTCTTTTACACTTGTTTTCACAGCAACACTTTTCTTCGGATCTTTCGTTGTGTTCCCACTAGTAGTTTGATCATTCGTTTTTCCTGTCGTTTCTTTTTCTTTTGTTTTCACATTCTCGTTTTGAGTTGATGTTTTACCGTTACTTTCTGTTCCTGATGATTCTTTTGTATTTTTTGCATCCTTATCTGTTTTTTCATTTGAAGAAGTATTTGTTTCTTTTTCATTATCTTTCGTTGTTTTTGACGTTTCGTCTGTACTTGTCGTTTTTGCTTCTCCATCATTTTGTGCAGTTACTTGCTCCTTCTTTTCTGTCTCTTTATCTGCCGAAGGGCTACAAGCTGCCATAGTAAGCATTGTACCAATTGTTATCGATGCGATAGCGACCTTTTTCATTTTCATATAAATCCCCCTATGTTTACGTAATTTATCCTCCCCTTTACGATTCGATTTCCCCTTAAAAAATCCCTTTTTACATGAATTACCATCTTTCCGACAGTAATCTTCATAATAATACGTACAAAAACTGATAAGCCGATTTGAATATTCGAGTTTCTTCTACTTCATTTTTCTGCTCTGTAGTAAAAGAAAAAGAGTATATTGTCACATCAAGAATTACTATCTTCATATGACGATATGCTCTCCTATCAAATTTTTATCTTTCTTGACATTTTATTTATAAAAAAACAAAAATATTTTATAATATTTTTGTTTCTCAACACATGTTAACATAATATTATTATGAATAACCTCCGTTCGAATGAATGACTTGCCCAGTAATCCACTTCGCTTCTTCACTTACTAAAAAGGAAATTAAACGGGCAGCATCCACTGGTTCTCCAACCCTACCTTGCGGGAATTTCCATACTAAATGATGCTTTAATTCCTCTGTAATCCATCCTGTATTCGTTGGTCCTGGATCAACAGCATTAACTATAATCCCCTTCTCCATAGCAACTGGTGCAACTGACTTTGTAAATGCTTCTATTGCTCCCTTTGTTGCTGCGTATGCCAATTCATCTGGCATTGGTCCCAATGATTGCCCAGAAGTAAGATTTATAATACTACCACTCGTTTTAAGTGAAAAATGTTTAATAAATAATGAACTTAATAACATAGTAGCACGAACATTGACCGTGTAATGTTTATCTAACTGTTCTACATCTAACTCTTCAATTTTCGTATGAGTAGAATACGCCGCATTATTAATAAGAATAGATGGCTCACCTAAACGTTCTGATACCATATACAATACACGATTAGGCGAATAAGACTGCGATAAGTTGATCTCTGCCATTTCACATCGAACACCGTAACTTTCAATCTCCTTTTTCAACAAAAAGGGCTCTTGATCATTTATTCCCCATGGCATCGCTTTATCATACTGAGACCAGTACGTGAAAAAAATGTCTATCCCCTTTTGAGCAAGCACCTTGCATACAGCTGCACCAATTCCATTCAGACGAGTTGCCCCTGTTACAATTGCTATTTTCTTCACCTTTTCTCCTCCATCTATGGATAAATCCCCTGCACGAATACAGAGGATCTACCTTCTTAATTAATATTTGACAATATGCGTTCTGCACCTATTTTTAAAATTTTAATAAAGATATAATTTACAATCGTAAACATTATAAATAAAACAATAAACATAACCCACAGTCCTACTTGAAGGAAGAAGTATAATACACTTACTCCCGCTACAATAACTAAAGCTATTAAAATATTAGCTAAAAAATTCCATAAAGTTGTATATCGACTTTTAAATAATTTCTGTTCGGTATCCCAATGTATATCTGCAGTTTGTGCATCCCAGCGTGTACCGATTAAATTAATTAACAATAACCCGTTCGCACTTAGCAAGTACCAAAGTATCATAAAGACTGGTGAAACTCCCGCTACAACTGCCATCGTAATACCGAATACTGCTAAAATGATTACATTAATTAACCAAGCGGTGATTGCTTTCGCAAAAAAGATATCCGAAGCTTTTACTGGTAAGTAACGATTCACAAACCAAGAGCTTCCATCTCGTGAAAATGACGTTGTTGCAATAACGTTACTCCCCATTAAAAATAAGGATGCACAAAGGCCAACACCAATCGCGAAACCTGCTGATTCTGGATTATTAATGTATCCTGTAATCCACTTTAAATTTCCATCTTGTACGAATAAAACAAAGAACAGCATAATCGGCATAACGAAAGTTTGCACAATGCAATTTAAGAAAAATTGCGGTGTACGGAATAACGTATTAAATTCTTTTTTCACATATGCTTTTAAATGTGAACTTTGTACCGTTGATTTCTGTAAACCTTCCGACGTAATAGCTTGTTTCTTTGCTGTACTCGTTGAAAGTCCAATAACCCCTTTTAAATATGTACGCTCTGAAATATAATAAAACAACACAAAAAATACAAATGAAATAACTGCAAAGATCATTACGTATAAAGGACCCTTCCAATTCGCATTTTCTACCAATGCCACTGCTCCAAAATATGTAGTTGGAAAATAATTTGTCATTTGTACTAAAAGAGAAGATTCGTTGTTCGCAAGGTAATTCGTAATTGCATCTTCAGAAAACGAACTTTTATTTCTCCACTGCAAAAATACATTAATTCCTACAATAAATAGTATACTTACGATTCCAATAAATATATTGCCTCGATCTTTATTTTTCGCTATATTTGTATACCTCATAATAACTGTCATCAATAACGAAGCTAATACTAACGGCACAATCGGGAAGAGTAAGTAAATAAAAATCATGTATATGTAATATGTAATAAATGCGCCACTTTTCAAACCGTACGTAATAAAGATTGGTAATAAAATGAATGAACTCATTACGTATTGTGTAATTAATACCGTTAAAAATTTTGCCGAGATAATTTGCGCTGGTTTTAATGGTAACGGCAGTAACATTTCAATGTCATTACTGTAATAAAATACGGTTAAAATGTTCGTTATACTCATTAAAAATACCCATATACTCGCAATCGCAAGTCCCATTGCGATAATCATTCCTGGGTCTTGCCCTAAATGTTTCATCCCCTCATACATCGCGTGTGTTATAGAACCAAATATTAAAAAGCCCACAAATAAAATAGCTGCAAAGGAGAATAAATATGCCCATCGTTTCTTCTTATCAGTTATAAAATCTGCATAATTTAATTTCAATAATACCTTCGTTAACATCCAAATTTTACTCATTACCCGTCATCTCCAAGAACATTTTTTCAAGTGATTCATTGGATTTAAAATGATCTCTCATTTCATTTAAATTTCCTTTAAACTGAAGATTTCCCTTATTAATAATAGCAACACGGTCACATATTTTTTCCGCAACTTCTAATACGTGTGTAGAGAAAAATACAATCTTCCCTTTATCTGCATGTTCTCTCATCATTTCTTTCAAAATATATGCAGATTTCGGATCAAGACCTGTTAACGGTTCATCTAAAATCCATACATCTGGCTCGTGCACGAGCACACCAATAATAACGATTTTTTGTCTCATACCGTGCGAGTAACTTTGAATTTGATCAGATAAAGCATTATAAAGATCAAACTTCTTCGCTAACGACTCTATTCGCTCTTGCCTTTGTTCTTTCGGCACTTCATACATATCTGCCATAAAGTTTAAATATTCAATTCCTTTCAATCGCAAAAACATATCTGGACTATCCGGAACATATCCAAACGTCTTTTTCGCTTCCATCGGCTCTTTCATAATATCTTTGCCATTGATCGTAATGGTCCCTTTGTCCACCCCATGAATACCAGTAATCATCTTAATTGTCGTTGATTTACCAGCACCATTCGGTCCTAAAAATCCAAAGATTTCTCCGCTAGGCACAGATAAACTTAAATCTTTTACTGCATAGGTAGACCCATTATAACTTTTTGACACATTCGTAATTTCAATCATTACATCCAATCCTTTCCTTAATTACCAATTAACTATATTAATATTATAGCATAATTCTATTTTTAGATTTTTACATTTTTCAGTTTATTTAACCTTTAAAATAAATGTACACTCCTAATCCAACGATTAAAACAACGGCTAGTATAATATAAATCATCGTAAGCCGTTTAATATTCCCTTTCGTCGCTTTACTATAATTCGCATCACCATTTCGCCCAATTAACACCGTTGCAATTACAGTAATCACTACAAGTAATATAACGATCATTATCCCAGTTAACATTCCTTCCTCCCCCTCCTCACAACCATTTTACAATATTATCCTCTTTATTTCGCAGTATATTTAGTCCTTTTACTATTATTATGAAAAGAATCGGAAAACTATTATTACCATTCATATCCATATGTGATATATTTATAACATAACGTGATTTATTTCTAACATCGAAAGGAGAATCTATCGTGAAAACAACTTGGATAAAATATTTAGGATTTCTCGGTTTCTTCGGTTTCCTCGGCTTTTTTTATGAAAAAGGATTGTTTACTATGTTCTGTTTCTTCTCCTTTTTCACAACATATAGAACGGTTCAACACGATGAACTGTTTGAACAAATCGTCAATAAATCGTGCGCAATGCATTTATCGTTACATTACTAACTACCGCTATCATTATGTTTATTGAAATGTTATTTCCAAACCCGGCGCTACAAGAGATTGATATCGCTCTTATTTTCGGCACACTTATTCTTACGTTCGGGTTCTCTATGTTCTTTTACGATAAACCTGTTGATGAAATGGAAGATGCACCATGGCGTTCGTAACGAAGATAAAAGAATACCGCGCCAAATTGAATATGACACAAGAAGATTTAGCGAAAAGTGTTGGTGTACGCCGTGAAACGATTAGCCATCTCGAAAAAGGGAAATACAACCCTTCCTTGCAGCTTGCTCATGATATTGCGAAGGTACTTCATAGTACGATTGATGAGATTTTTATTTTTGAGGATTAATGTAAAAAAAGCCCTTATAATAAAGGGCTTTTTTGTCATAACATGTCGTTAAAACGATATCTCTTGTCGAAACGTCGATACAATTTCATTCAGATTAGGAACAGACTACACTTTTTTCCGCAATATCTACAATCCCTAAAATTTGCAGCAAACCCTCCACTTCATATGTCGGTTTAACACTTGTCTTGTTTTCTTTCAGACTCGGATTATACCAACAAGTATCAATACCGTAATCTTCTCCGCCTTTCATATCAGAAGTTAGCGAATCTCCAACCATTAATACACTGGATTTATCAGTAATTCCAAACTTTTCAAATGCATAATCAAAAATCTCACGTGCTGGTTTTTGATGGCCAACCTCTTCTGAAATAATAATATGATCAAAGAAGTTACATACAGGCGAATTTCCAATTCTTGATTGTTGCACCTTAGTATATCCATTCGTAATAATACCTAACTTGCAATCTTGAAGGTTCTCACATAATTGCACTGCACCTTCTATAAGATGTACTTCTTTCCCTAAGTTTTCAAGGTATACATCACTAAATTGCTGTGCATCTACTTCTATATTATGAAGTGCAAATAATTGTCTAAATCGGTCTACCGCTAATTCACTTAGCGTAATCATTTTATTTTCTAAATCTCTCCATAATCCATTACTAATCTCTTTATAACTTGCAAGATAATCATCATATCCTGTAGGCATGCCGAACTGTACAAACGCGTTATGTAATGCGTTCCTTTCCGTTTCAGGGAAATCTAATAATGTATCGTCTACGTCGAATAGTATTACTTTGTATTTCATGATGTTCTCCTCAATTCCTAATTTAAAAACTTCATTCTCATAGCTTAATTATAAGCTTATATATATTTCATTATAAAGTGCTTTGACTCGCTCTTTATAGAATACACCTTTATCTTCTATTTTCAAATGTGCTATAAATAAGTTTGCAAGCATGACCGCTGTATCTAACCTATAAAATAAACTAACAATATGCGGGGTAGCGTTAAAGATACTATCATTCTTATATCCCTCTTTAAATTCTTCCCAATTAACCTCATTCGTTTCAGCTATTCTCATAAGCTCCAATAATGGATGACCAATTAGAGCGTTATCCCAATCAACTATCGCTTTAACTTCTCCATTATATCCAATTAAGTTTGCTGGTCGAATGTCCATATGCAATAAACTCTTTATATGATCAGCCCTACTAAGAATATGTTTAATTGTTTGTACATCCGGAAGTTTAATCCCACAATCTGTAATTGTATTAAACCCTTCCACTCTTTTCACAATGCGTTCCGCTATATACTTACTAATCGGCTCTCTAATGTTCTGCTCATATTGTAAACCATCGATTGGTATACTATGAAGCTCACTAACTAACTTCCCTATTTTAAATGCAGAAATTGGCATATGATCAGTAGATACATAATCCGATATTAAAAAATCAAGTTCGGCAGAAAGATGCAATTCATGTATCTTTGGCACTGGAATACCTTTTGAATAACAAAACTTAGAAAGCTCTGTTTCCTTTTGCAATGAAATCCGGCTATTAAATAAATCCTCATTTATATTTTCTACTTCTCTTCCCCACGGCACTCGAAAAGCTAAAGCTCCCTTTTCTGAATCTCCGCGAAAAACAATATTTTGCACTCCCGTTCCAATCACCTTTAAATTCTGAACAGCTAGTTCCTTATAATCTTGACTTAGTATTGTTGCTAGCTTTCCTCTTAACCCCTCTGCTTTTAAACGTGTATGAATCATTTTATCCCCCGATTCGTAAGTTCTTTTCATCCATTTTATCCCCGGTGCACAACAATCCTCATAAGCAAAATTATAGCAACAATAGTAAAAGGAGGCTAATCCAATTAGCCTCCTGACTTCTTATTTATCCTCTAACAATAACACTTTCATTTCCTCTAACGACTCTTTCGTAAAGCCAAGAGCTTTTTCAGCGTATGCTTCAACTGATCCGTATTGCTTTTTAATTTCATCAATCGCAGCTTGTAAATATTCAGCACGAGCTTCAAACATCGCACCTAATATTGCTCTACTTTCATCGTTTTGTAATTTCGCACCTAAAAAGGCCATCATTTTTTCATTTAACTTTTCACGGAAGCCGTTACTTAATAAATAGTCTTCCATGACTGTTTCTTCTGATACACCTAATAGAAGTAATAATAATGCAGAACCAAATCCAGTACGGTCTTTTCCAGCTGTACAGTGGTTTACTAACGGTAAGTTTTCTGGATTTCGAGCTAGTTTTAAGAAGCTCACAAACGCCTCATTACCATTTACAAAATCTTGATTCATTTTCACAAGGTATTCGCCTGGTTTGCCTAATACTGATAAATCACCAACTTGGAAAAACTCATTTATATTTAAATCTTTCGCTAATTCTTGCATAACTGGTAAGCATATTTGACGAGCGCCTGTAATACCTGGATTTGGCTTATGTTTCACTTCAAAATCTGTACGATAATCACAAATTAATTTTAAGCCAGACTTTTGTAAATACTCGATATCCCACTCTGTTAATCCTGCTAATTCTTCAGAGCGGTACAACTTGCCCCATTTTACTTTACGGCCTTCTGTCGTTTCATATCCGCCCATATCACGGAAGTTAAACGCGCCTTGTAATGGCAGTCTACGCTCAGCTACTGTTACTGCTTGTCCATTACTACCTACTAGTCTAAAATATGGACGCTCATTTCCGCTTAAGTTTTCAATTGTATATGATGATTCTCCATTTACCGTTGCAAGTAATTCTCCAGTTTCTTCAATATGATCTGGTGAAGTACTCCAATAAATACGAACTTCTTCTATATTATTTTCCCACTTTATTTGTAACGTATTATCTTCGTTTCTTTCTACAGTTGCTTGTAGCCAATTTCTTTGCTGCTCCATTCTTTCACCAACGCTTTCTCTTATAATCGAATCTTACTCTATTGTATTATAGGAATATCTACTTTGTCGTTCTCATTTTTCTTTTTATCTTACAAACAGGCAAAAAGTTCTTTTACTTGTTCAAAATTTGTACACGGAGTCCCTCGAAATACATATGCGATTTGCTCATCATCTAAATCTTCATATACAACTGTTCCCCGATCTGGGTGCGAATAAAACTCTAACCCGTTTATCATCTGTTTAACGCTATAATTCGTTGTCCATGAAGAAACAGGATAGTACGCTTTGTTTTTATACCTACAAACCCAAAGTGCATATAGTTTACTATCTTCATCCCAGTATACATACTGCGTTTCGTCATTTCCTAATCCGACCGATTCGAGCTTCCAACTTAACTTTTCATGAATTGGCAATTTCGAATAGATTACGTCATCTGGAGCATTCCACTCACGACATCTTCCTATCTCACCCATTTCACCTCTCTTCGCTTGAAAGCTTAATAAGTGAAATGGTGTATGTAATATCGTTTTCGCAAACTCCATATTTACCGGCTGTAACCCAAATAGAAATCTTTCCATTTCATCTTGGTTTACATACCCACGATCAATAGAAATTTCAATTTGCGTTTTCCATTTAGATGTAACGTAACTTTCTTTTCCCTTATAATTTACACCTTTCCAATACACAAGCCCTTTATATTGAAAACAAGCTCCTTTTGCTTGAGAAATACAACTATCTGGAAATACCGGCTCCATTATATCGAGGAAAAACTCTTTTACCCGAAACATACTAGTTGGCGTAACAACTTGAAACCAAAATGTTTCCCACTTTTCACCCTCATAACGCTCTGAAAATTTTTCGATGTTCCAACCTTCTAACAAGATCTCTGGATACAGTAAAACAAAAGAATGGAATTGTTTTTCCAGCATATATAACCCTCCCGCTAAATGAGTTCGAGAGAGTAAGCCATCCATCCTTCTAAAATATTCTCACATATCGCTCAGTAGAGCTCAGTTGCTGACATCCGTTCTTTTCAAAGACATCCTTCATCCACTCGTTTTGCACATTTGTCTCACCAATATAATAAGATGCGCCTATTTCCTTTAAGACAAACATTGCCCCTGTAAAGAATGCTGCTTCATACCCTTTATTTCGCATATTTGGAGCGACTGCGAAATACATAAGTTTTCCTTCTTCTAACGTACCTCTTTCAATATGCGGGATTACAATTCCTATTGGCTCTTCTTCATCGATACTCGCTGTTAAACAATGTTCTTTCCATTGCCCACCAATTTCTTGTAGCATCATATTTACAAATTAATCATAAGTGACTTGTTCTTCCGTCATTTCGTTCCAAAGAGAATAAAAAGTATCTTCTCCTACTTCTTCAATAAGCTTAAAATCAATTTCACTTTCTACAGCTTCTACTTCATATATATCCTTAAATACGATCATGTTTTCAGTAATATATTCAAATGAATACGTTTCGAAACATTTTTTATACACATCATAATTTGGGCTTTTTGAAGAGATTTCAAAATGTAGTTTTTCTAATCCATCTTTTTCAGCTTCAGCAACGCAATATTGCATCATCTCTTCTAATTGCTCTTCTGTAAAAATCTCTGCATTATTTTCTTTTATCATGACAGAAGAAGCATTTCTTCTTATTTTAAAATGTTTTTCTAACTGTTCTATAGTCATCATATACTTCCCTCATCTATGTCATACCCGAATTTCTACTTGTTCTCCTTGCATGAGCAGGATTGTCCTTGAATATATAGAATACTAGAAAACATCGCATCTTTAAAGTGCGGAGGAGGTTCTCCATTGGATATTACAGCGCTGCAACAACAGCTAGAGCTTATACAACAAAATGACTATACGCAACTGCAACATATAGATATTAATGAGTTAACGTTGAACATGCTTCAGTATGTCGGAACGACTGATAGTTACGTTCGTTACCAACTTATCTATAAATGTTTTTCCCATTTTATTCATCACGAATTTCTTATGGATGATCAACTAAAATTACTTTTACAAACTTGTTTAAGTGATGAGTATTTATATTGTGACATTCACTCCCCACATACAGATGGGGTTTTCACACGTTCTTACACTGTTTCGTTAATCGCGTTAATACTCCAATTCGCTAACTCGCACTACTTTTTTACAGAGGAGGATATCGAAGAAATAAAAAACAAACTCATTACATACACAAACTTAGAAATGGATTTTCGAGGCTATATTGAAAATAAAGGATGGGCTCATTGTCTTGCACACGTATCTGATGCCTTCACTGAAATTGTTCATAATTCCTATACGACCTTTGAGTGGTACGAAGAATTAATTCATTGTTTATTAAATAAAATGTTCATTCCATCGGATCTATTTCATAATAACGAAGATGAACGCATTGTTACGCCGTTACTATCGATGCTATATCATGACTTTCCGCAAGATGAGTTAATTTCAATTATTTATAAAAAAATAAAAAGGCTTCCTCAAATTAGAAAACGCCTTTCCCTTAATGAGTATTGTATTTTATGCGCAAACATTAAACTCTTTTTACGCACATTATTTTTTAGAACAAAAGATGATCATAACTTAGCATTTACAGCACGTAAAACAGAAAAAATGTTAAAAGAACTGCCTAATTATTATTAAATATAAGGAGAAGAAATATGGGGTATATTGAAGACATGAGAAATCTAGTAGGAAATCATCCACTCATTTTAATCGGATCACACGCCATTATATTAAATGAGAAAAATGAAATATTATTGCAGCTCCGTACAGATTTTAAGCGTTGGGGCATTATTGGCGGCGCCTTAGAATATAACGAAACGTTAGAAGACGCGTTAAAACGAGAAGTATTTGAAGAAACTGGACTTATTATCAAAAATCCAGAACTTTTCCGTACATACTCAGGACCTGATTTCTTTCAAACCTATCCAAACGGTGATCAAGTACATGGTGTACTCGTTGTTTATATTTGCCGAGAATTCCACGGCGAGCTTGTATGCGATCAAACGGAATCGAAAGAACTGCGCTTCTTTTCGCTTGATAAGCTGCCTATTAATCTTCATCCAGTCATTGAGCGGATTATTAAAGAGTTCCAACACTCCTATTAAAAAACATTACATATTTTATATAGAAATAAAACAACCTCATCTCCCGTCATTATAACGTGAAATGAGGTTGTTACCGTTCACCATAAATTCCAATTTCCCCAAAATGATATTAACGCTCTCTTTCTACAGCTTTATATTCCTTTGCAAATAAGAGTGTTATATAAGAAGTAATAAATGAAAAAATAGTATACATGCCCACCCAAAAGAAAAATGATGGATCGTATAATGTAATATTTAACATAAGAAAAATAAGAAATGTTACCATTGGCATCATATAAAATGTACCTACTTTATATGTCACAGCTATTGATATAATACAAATAAGCAATGGATATATACAGAAAATAAAAATTGACTCACTCAATGTTATGTCCCCCTTTCTGAAGAAATAATAGGTTTCTCGTAAACATTTTGGGGAACAACAAAGTTTTATATTTTTATTCGTTATTAGTAAATAAAATGTTAGATTGTTATCTCAATCTGATTTCCTTCAGGATCACTTACTACACTTTCGTAGTAACCATCCCCTGTAGTACGCGGGCCGTTTAATACAGGGTATCCTGCTTCTCTTAATGTATTAGTTAATTCGTTCACTTTTTCTTTACTACCTACAGAAAAAGCAATATGTGCATATCCTATTGTTTGTGTTTGTAATGCATCATCTATCCCTACCTGCTTCATAAGTTCTAGACGCGCAC
The DNA here is from genome assembly GCF_001884205.1 of Bacillus sp. NH11B. NCBI lineage: Bacteria > Bacillati > Bacillota > Bacilli > Caryophanales > Bacillaceae > Bacillus > Bacillus sp. NH11B. The sequence continues at coordinate 43,221 of NZ_MAOG01000117.1, forward strand.
CACCTTCAAAAGTTATAAAATAAGATTCAAACTGCTTTTTCGGATTGTGATATAAGCTATTTTCTTCACCATTAAAGTACTGTTTATAGAAATCACGCATTCCTTCTAAATCATTCACCCAAATTGCTATATGTTCAATTTTCATAATCGACACCTTTTCTTTTATGTTATTCAACTGACAATTGGATGCTTCATTGCCAGCACATTTAATTTTCTTTATTTGTTCTCGTAATCATAAGATCAAGTCCAAGACTTTTTAATCCATATAAATAATCTTCTTTCCAATTACTCACTGTTATTTTCGGAATATGTTCTGCCGGGATATACTGCGGACAACTTTTTACAATTTGATCTATTACGAATTGGTTCACTTCATCATCACAGAAGATGAATCCATGAGGGTTAATAATAGCTATACATGTAGCTATTAATCGGGTAATAGCATCTATATTATATTCCTCTGGATTATTAGAATTTTCAACTTCGTCTCCACTTCTCAAAGCTTGCAAGAAATTTTTATTATCGTACTGCGGGACGAAAGATATCTCTCCTGAGAAAAATGTACTTCCGCGTACAACATCTCCATTTACCATAATCCCCGCACCTGGCCCATTTTGACCTGAATACAAATATACAAGAGATGAATTGTCATTACTTCCTGTGTTTTTATGATAGCCGAGCACAGCAGCATTCATATCGTTTTCTATTACTACTGGTATAGAAAACAGTTCCTCCAAATGACTTTTCAAATTAAAATTTTGGAACTTTTCATATCCAGGAATATAGAAAATACGCCCATTATCGACCGCACCAGGAACACCAATTGATATAGAACTTATTTTTGGAAACGTAGCTATAAGACTTTCTATATGTTCTGTTAATACACTTAGGCCCGTATCAATTAATGCACTTGAAGTACTCCCTTGTTCTTTTACTTCCCCTAAACAGTTAAAAATTGTATAGTTCGTCTCATTTCTCTCTAAAAATATCGCTAAACCTAACATATATTCTGGATTATATTCATATCGTTTTGCTCTTCTTCCGCCACTTGAATCATCTAAACCGGCTAAAGTTACTTCACCGTCTTGTTTCATTTTTTCTATAAATTTACTTATCGTTGGAAAACTAATTTCTAATGTATTACTAAGTTCAACTTTCGTTGCACTACCTCGCTCTAGAAGAGCTGTACGAATGCCGCGAAGGATTGTCTCTTTAATCGATTTTTGAGTAACAAATTGTTCACTCAAATTGCTCACCACCTTAATCAACATACTTATTAAACACTTTTAATAAGTTGCGTTGACAATATATCATACATCATTTTCTAAAGCAATAGAGATGATATATTTCTACTAGCGGCACTCCGTATTTAACTCGATGTATTCTCTCTCGTAACAGACGATACAATTCCAGACAAGATAACAAATAATAAAACAGCTAGCAAAGCATTACGTATTCCAAATGCTTCTCCAAGTATCCCTAAAAATAGTGGTCCGACTAAAAACGCTGTAAAACCGATTATAGAAACTGTAGCAACATTAGAAGTCGCATTTTCGCCGCCATCTCCAGCAGCAGAAAGCCCAATCGGGAAACCTAGCGCGGCACCAATCCCCCACAGTACTACACCAAGTGCTAGAAAATATGAGTCACTCCCAAATATGACAATTGTCATTCCTATAATTGCCATCATAATAGTAGCACGCATAACAGCGACACGACCGAATCGATCAAGAAAATAACTACTACACATACGAGCTAACGTCATTGCCAATACAAAAATAGTGTACATAATAGAACCTGTCACTACACTTTGCTGATGTCCGTCTACCATCACGATAGGTAGCCAATCATTAGCACTCCCTTCTGCAAATGCCATTCCAAGTACAAAAAGACCAAGTAAAAGCACCTTTTTTTCCATACGTAAGGAAGTATGCTTTGCTCGCTGTTTGTTCCGCGATTTCTCCTTCTTTCCTGTTCCATGCGGAAGAAAACGATACAACATACATACAAGTAATACAAATACGATCGAAATTGCAAGAAACTGATACAGAATTGGGATGTGAAGCGAAGCCGCGACAGAACCACTAAGCGCGCCTACTAAAGTTCCTACGCTAAAAAAACCGTGAAATTTCGGTAGAAGTGTTGTTCCTAATTTCCGCTCAATGGAAGAACCTTCTACATTTAATGCGACTTCTGCTAATCCATATCCTACCCCAAATACTAGCAAGCTACCAAAAACCCCCATACTAGAAACAAGATAAATATTAATACCTAAACAAAGCAATCCAACAATCATAAAAAACATACTGCCTATAATAACGTCTCTAGCTCCCTTACAGTCAATGAAGCGACTTGCACTCAGTAAACCAATTATTGAACCGACTGATAGTCCGAACAAAATCCAGCCCATTTCTGCATTTGACACTCCTAAAATCTCTCGCACCGCTGCCGTTCTCGAAATCCATGTAGCAAACGCGACACCTGGCAAAGCAAATAAGAGAAAAAGAACGTTTCGGGAGGCAAGTAATGTCTTTGTATGATTGTCCGCACTATATTTCTCCATATGAAACACCTTTCAAATTGTCTATACGATAATTTACACACTAATGAAAACGCCTTTTATTCTTCTATCGTTTTAATAACTTTAGCTGGATTACCACCAACTACTACATTATTAGGTACATCTTTTGTCACAACTGCTCCTGAAGCAATTACAACATTGTCTCCAATTGAAATACCAGGGTTAATAATGGCTCCCCCGCCAACCCAAACATTGTTACCAATCTTTACAGGCTTCCCATATTCTTTTCCAGAGTTCCGCTCTACCGGATGCAACGGATGCGTAGCAGTATAAATGTGAACACCAGGTGCAAACATACAATTATCACCGATTCGTACTTCACAAACATCCAAAATCACACAATTAAAATTTGCGAAAAAGCTCTTTCCAACATGGATATTGTAGCCGTAATCACAACGAAAATCAGGATTAATGTGGGGGTTTCCGTCAGCTGAAGAACCTAAAAGCTGATTTAATAAAGTAAAACGTTGTTCATCTCCTGTCTCCATAGCCTCGTTATAAAGACGTGTCAAACGTTTTGTCTCCACCCTATCAGCCACTAATTCTTCGTCATCCGCAATATACATTTCTCCCGCCAACATCTTTTCTTTTTCCGTTTTCATAGAATCATCTCCTTCGTTATAGAATGAATTACACTTATTAAACAACTTTAATAAGTGACTTTAATTATACTTATTAAACGTGTTTAATAAGTAACCCTATATTAGCATATTTTTTAATATATGCAACTAATAAGTTTCGAAAGAAAATATAAAACCCCTTACTTTACGTAACAATATGACGAATAAATCATTAAATCTTATATAGAAAAAACAAGGGAACGCTCAGCGTCCCCTCTCAAATCCAATCCGTTTTTTAATTTCCGCTAAATTTACCTTCGCGATAGCTCGTGCCCTCTCAGCACCTCTCTCTAACGCTTCATATAATAAATGCGGCTCATTCATATACATTTCGTATTTTTCCCGAGGACCTGCTAATTCACGGTCAACAACACGGAATAGTTCTTTTTTCACATCGCCCCATCCAATGCCGGTTCCATACTTTTCACTCATCGACTGAATTTCATCTTCTGTCGCAAATTCTTTATAAATTGTAAATAACGTTTCTAGCTCTTTCGGTTCATTTGGAAGTGAAGAATCTGTTTTTATTTTAAATATTAATTTCCGCAGTTTTTCTTGCTCTGCAAATAACGGGATAACATTCCCATAACTTTTACTCATTTTTCTTCCATCAAGACCAGGTAAAATAGCACCCTCTTCTTGTATTACATACTCTGGAAGCGTAAATGTTATGCCAAATGTATGATTAAAATACGTCGCAATGTCACGAGCGATTTCAATATGCTGAATTTGATCCTTTCCGACAGGTACATGAGTAGCTTGAAATAATAATATGTCAGCCGCCATTAAAATAGGATATGTGTATAACCCCATATTCACACCTGCATCGATCTCTAATCCTGCTTCTTTATTATGCTCTACCTTCGCTTTGTACGCGTGAGCGCGGTTCATAAGTCCTTTCGGAGTTAGGCAAGATAGTATCCACGTTAATTCCAAAATCTCCGGTATTTCTGTTTGGCGATAAAAAATAACGTCTTCACTAAGTCCAAGCGATAACCAAGTTGCTGCTACCTCTTTCGTATAACTATTGAACTTCGCCGGATCATGCACAGCATTTAACGCATGATAGTCAGCTATAAAAAATAATGCTTTTCCTTCATTATTTTTTGACATTTGTAATGCTGGTTTAATTGCACCAATATAATTTCCTAAATGCGGATAACCTGTTGGCTTAATTCCTGTTAACATTATTTTTTCACTCACACTAACTCCTCCTTCCTCAAAATAAAAATAAAAAGAGCCCCTCATCCTATAAAAAGGACGAGAGACTCCCGCGGTACCACCTTAATTAGCTATCATTAGCTCACTTCATACTTCGATAACGTGAAGTAACCGTCTTTACCTACTCATTTCAGTGAGAAGCTCCAGAGCCCATTCCATATCCATCCCATACTGATTCCCACCACATATCAGCTCTCTGAAAAGTTTTGAATATGTACTCTTCTCTTTCATTGCTTTTTAGTTATTTTTTACAGTTTATCACATTTTCCCTTCTCATAAAACTGAATTTTCTGGTTTTCTATATTTGGAATTTTAACAATAACCATCACCAATTTATTCCATACCATATATAATCAATATATACAGAATTTCTTTACAATAGAAAAACGGGGTGAAGTTATGGGTTGGTGTACTAAAAAAATCGATAAGTTTAAGAGAAATATTCAGACTAACGATGATACTTTAGGGGTAATTATACATTTCACACCTATTGCTATATATTTATACACCTGCGATGAGTATATAGCAATATTTGACGGTGCGCTCACTTTTGAGACTGAGAACGGAAAGCAAGTAGAAATCGGGGGTACTCTCATTTCTCTTGAAGTTGATGTGAATTTTCGCATGGACGATATAATATTTAATTACAAACTAAAGGAAAGTAATCTACCTATTGTTGAACTAAAAGCCTACGCATGAGACTAATTTGTTTACTATAAACTAAACAAGAGTAATAGATTTCTCCTCCCCAAAAGTCCTTATCGCTACCAAAACTGGAGATAAAAGAATCTTCTCGAAATGATAATACTATATCTTTCGTTTAAAAGAATTGATGATAACAAACTCTAACATGAACAGATTGCCCAGTTTATCAATTCATTGTATAAATTATTAAATTCTTATTCGAAGATTGAAAGTCCTTTTATCTATATCCTATACATACGAAGTTCACATAACCCCACTTATCAGTAGTTAGTTTGCCTAATTTCAAATGAGAATAAGCTCCTTTATTTTCTTTAAGCATAGCATGTAAAGGAGTATGAAATATTTATAAAAAGTAGGTGGAAACATGACATTAGATTCTCACCGTATTATAGGTTTTCCTGGAATGGGTATGGGTGGCTTCCCTGGAACAGGTATGGGCGGTTTTCCTGGAATGGGTATGGGTGG
>NZ_MAOG01000118.1:0-69543 GCF_001884205.1 Bacillus sp. NH11B
CGGTTTCCCTAGAATGGATATACCAGTTATCTATAACCTTGATTTTTAATAGGGATACCGCTACATTGCTATCAAACTTTGAAAATACATTTTAATATATATAGCAAAAACCTAAACATACTTCTTATTAAATGCAGCAAATGAAATTACATTTTTCGATATAAAAAAACAATTGATGCCCATTATAAAGTAAAAAAACTTCTCTAGACGCTATTAGAAGCTGATTAATGGGCACGCCAATATGCAAATCAATTATTAATAAAAAAGAGCTAAAACAGTTTTATCTGTTTTAGCTCTTTTTTACGTATTCAACTTAACAAATCTATAACTATGCGTAACTAACACTTTTAATATCGCATATCCTGGAATTGCTAAAATAACCCCCATAATTCCAAATAAATTTCCTGCAGTTAAAATGATAAATATAATAGTAATCGGGTGAATATCTAACTTTTTCCCCATTACTTGTGGTGAAATAAATTTCCCCTCTGCTAATTGTACAACCATCATTACGATAATTACCTTTAAAATCATTGCTGGCGAATCAATAAAAGCGATAATTAACGCTGGCGTTATCGCAATAATAGGGCCTACATATGGAACAACGTTTACAATCATTGCCAAAATAGCAAGTAATACCGCGTATTTAATGCCGATTATAAGATAACCAATGAATAGCATAATCCCGATAAATAAACTAACGATAATTTGCCCTCTAATATACGAACTAATCGCATAATGCATATCATCTAGTATTCTCTTCGCAGCTGGTTGCCTTTGCTCAGATATAAACTTCAAAAAGTGATTCGGTAACTGTTCTCCGTCCTTTAAAAGGTAGAATAATATAAAGGGAACCATTACAAATGTTAAAACAACTTCTGTTACTGTACTTAAAAATCCAGTTACGTTTCCTGTCACTGATGATAATGATTTTGTAAAGTTCATTGTAGAATCCTTCACGATATTAGCAACATCAATATTTAAGCTTTCTTGCATTCTACCAATTACATTACTTTCTCCAAATTTACGTGCTGCCCTTTCGATTTCATGACCGAAATATGGCAAGTTATTTATTAAGGCATTTACTTGATCTTTAATAATTGGAATAACTGTCACCGCAAGAAAAACAAATAACCCAAGAACGAGTATATATATCGAGGCAATTGATACAATTCTCGAAACACCTTTTCTTTCTAAAAGAGAAACGAATGGGTGTAATATATAAAATAGTACTCCCGCTAATAATACTGGGAAGAATATCGTTTTTAAAAAGACGATAAACGGTGTAAAAACAAATGAAATTTTCGTTAGCAGTAATATGTTAATGAACAATAATGCAAATCCAAGTAACACCGCTAAATAATTTTGTTCTCTAAAAAACTTTTTCAACTTATCTCTTTTTCTTATATTTATTTTCTCCAAGTATACCACCTCTCTAATTAGGAAAAGCCCTAAAAAGGGCTTTATGAAGTAATTAGTAATAGCCTTCTATTTCCTTGCAGCTTTTACTACAAATGATACAATAAGAATTAACACGATTGCTCCTAATAATGCTGGCACTACATGAATCCCACCAAATGATGGCCCAAAAGATCCAAATAACCTACCACCTATCCAAGCACCTAATAAACCTGCGATAATATTTCCAAATATACCAGCTGGAAAATTTTTACCCGTTATAGAACTAGCAATTATACCTATAATAGCACCAACTATTAATGTGATAATCCATCCCATCTTTAGTCCTCCATTTCTATTATAGTTTTTATGATTAAATACAAAAATACGTATTTATCAACGCTAACCATATTTTACTATAGAAATAAATGTAAGAACATTTCATGTATAAAGATACATATATTATATACAAAAAAGAAAAATATTGTCAAACTTACCCATGAATCAATTATATTAATATACCATATTCAAAGGAGGCTTCATTATTTATGATTCATAAATTACTTCCCGATTCTTTTGAAGTAGCAACATCTATTTTACAAGTTCAAATTCCAGCTTACACAGTTGAAGCAGCTTATATAAACAGTACCGCAATACCCCGTTTATATGATACTGTAAACGATATTCAAAGTTGCGATGAAACATTCTATGGATATTTTTCTGCAAATAAACTTGTCGGCTTTATTTCTTTTATACAAGAAGAAAATTTAATTGATATTCACCGACTCGTTGTATCGCCCGATTTTTTTAAAAAAGGAATCGCAACGAAACTGCTACTTTATATTTTTAGCATGTTCCCTTCTTCAATGACGTACATTGTACAAACAGGTAAAGCGAATACCCCTGCTATTACATTATATAAAAAACACGGATTCATTACAGTATCAGATACAATACTTCCTGATGGTATGATTCTTACGCAATTAAGAAGACAGAAAACATAAAATAATTTGACTTATTCATCTCTTTATGTTATTTTTTACTTTATAAAACCTTTTGCTGAGTCCAAATTTTGGAGCGGGGGAACCATTTTTGTAGCCATGCTACTTGGGGCGAATCTTTTTTAAGTAGGGAAACTCTCACTTCCCGAGTCCGACAGCTAACCTCGTAAGCGTAATGGGAGAGGAAGGTGCTTTTTGCCTATGTTACACAGTATGCCTCCTTAGTTATAAATATGGGAACGATATCAATTAGAAACCTATATTTATAGAAAAGGAGAAATGTATAATGTTACGTTTATCAGATCACGCAATAAAAATGATGGAGCAAAGACTTCGACTAGAACAACACCGCACATATCAAGCAAATAAAGTTATAGATAGCTTACATCACAAATACTTCTTTCAGCATATTTTTCAACCGAAGAGATAAATAAACCATGCATACAATATTTAACACAAAAAGATTTGCAATTATGAACTGCAAATCTTTTTGTATTAGCATTAAAAATAATCTTGCATCAATTTATTCATCCAATCTGGAACACTAACATTTTCCCTTGCATCAAAAGCAGCAATATATGGTTTTATATCTAAAATAGCCGTTTGATCATTAGCGTCTAATCCTTGCACAGTCATAACATTATTTGCAATGGACAATATTTCGACAGTAGTAATTCCAATGGGGTTTGGACGATACTTTGTCCGTTGCGCAAAACATCCCTTTTCATCTAAATCACTTAGTTCCCTTGGCTTTCTAGCCCACGACTCGTTATTTTCTTCCTGGAAATCATTCATATAAAAAATAACAATTGCATGAGAGTAATCCTCAAGGCCAGTTAATCCTCCAATATACTCTGGATATATATTAATGTTAGAAATAACACTTCCCCAATTACTGTACACTTTTTCATCTATAGGGTTTTGCACTTCACCAATTTTCACCATATTAATATGACTCATTTTTTCCCCTTCTTTATGCAGCATTATTTACTTCCTTACCTTAATAATGAACGTCGTCGGCACCATCCTAGCTTTATATAAAGAATAATACTTCGTAGAAGGCTCAGCTATTTCTCCATCAAATATGCTAGATGGTTCAGGTTCTTCTATTCTCTCAATTGTAAATCCGGCTCTATTTAACTCATTTATGTATGTACTTATTTTTCTCTTATATAATGTCGCTTGTACATTTTCTCCTTTAAATGTTTCAAACGTAATAGGCGTTTCCTCATGATAAGAAGACTTTATAGCAATTTCTTCTGTACCATACTGTAAATTTGAATATACTGGGTGCTCCCAACTAAAAATAAAACTTCCTCCTGGCTTTACATATGAATAAATCAGTTCCAACGTTTTTCTTAAATTCGAAGTCCAACCTAATGCATAAATGGAATATACAATATCAAAATACCCTTTCGGAATATCTCCTTCTTCTTCCATTGCTCCGCATATTAACTTTGGATTCCAACACTTTAACGTTTCATTCGCTGTATTGATTTGTGTACTTGAAAGATCCAGACCCCATAATTCTGCCGCCCCATGTTCAGCCATATATTGCAATGAATGCCCACTTCCACATCCAATATCAAGAACCTTCTTATTTCTGATTGAATCGAACAAATGAATCTCATCTTCAGACGCTGTATACGGGCCGTATTTCGGTAAACAATCCACTTGAAAGAAATAAGGTGCAACTGTATCCCAGCACTTTTTATTTAAAGCTAACATTTGTGTATCTTCCATATCCTACATTCCTCCATCCAATTTTCTTCCCCTTCTATAAATTACACATTATAGCCCGATCTTCCTTTTCTCTTTGCCCGGTAATTTTTCACTTTCGCGATCGTTCCGCACGCTCTTCCTCCTTCTTCTCCAGCATACATACCACACCATCTTTTGCTTCCATTTCGCGAATGATCATAAAATACCCAGCGACAATCTGGACATGCTTTTAACCTTCCCCACAAATTTTCTTGAATTGACATTAACACAATGCTTAATACTTTTGTATATACATTCTCTTCGTGCACAGGCCTATATGTAATACCTTTCATATCTTCCTTTACATGTACATGAAATGGGTATTTCACTAACCAATTTTGCAACGATCCTTCGCCTTCAATTGCCACCCGAATATCTTCTCGAAAACTTTTTAATTCCTCTATCGTATGAAATGGAACCTTTTTATGAAAATATTTTTTCATAAAAAAGTTTATATCCTCTTCTGTTTGTAGCAAATCAATTGGCTCTCTCGTATCGTTTGGTATTCTCCATGTATTTAAAAATTCCCGAATATATTCTAGTTCATTTGGTGCATTTTGATTCAATTCCATCCACCTTCTTCTCAAAATTTACTTTTTTCTGACTTTTTGTATAATTATAATATAAAATAGTTAACCATCAAATAATTTTACTGGTTACATAATTAGGAGGAGCTCTATGAAAAGTCTCTCAATACCGATACGTTTCATGCTTATTTCTTCATTTTTTATGTCTTTTGGGTATTTTGCAGTATACGCATTTTTAGCTATTTATCTATTAACCTTTCTCCATTTTTCAGCTGTTCAAGTAGGAACAGTGTTGACGGTTATGACAATCACATCACGAGTTATCCCATTATTTTCAGGATTAATTGCTGACAAAATCGGCTATATCATTATGATGATAGCCGGATTATTTTTAAGAGGAATCGGATTTATCGCTTTAGGAATATGCTCTGATTTCCATACAATTTCTATTTCTTCTGCACTTATCGGTTTTGGAACTGCATTTTACGAACCTGCTGCTCGCGCCATATTCGGGTCACAACCAGCTCATATGAGAAAAAATTTATTTACATATTTAAACCTTAGTTTTAATTGCGGTGCAATAATCGGACCAATTGCAGGAGGTTTTTTACTCTTACTCGATCCAATCTATGCTTTCTCCCTAACAGGATCTCTTATGCTGTTATTCGCTTTTATCTTTTACTTACTTAAAAATCACTTCCAAGTCACTACTGAAAACACGTCTATTACATTAGGAATACAGGCCATCTTACAAAACAAGTCTTTCCTTCTGTTTTCATTTATCATGATTTTCTTCTATATTATGTTTACTCAGCTTACTGTCGCACTTCCACTTCATATGAAAAACATTAGTAATAGCAACCAACTCGCTACATTAGTTATTACGATAAATGCAATAACAGGCGTCATATTTATGGTGCTATTCCGAAAACTATTTCACAAATACAACACACTTTCGATTATTAAATACGGTGTTTTATTAATGAGTATTTCCTTTTTACTCATTCCTTTATTTCAACACCCATATTGGCTATTTATTTGTGTAATTTTATTTACAATCGGTGAAACACTCGTATTACCTAACGCTGATATCGCTATTGCAAATTACAGTAGCGAATCATATACAGCTACTTACTTCGGATTTTATCAACTATCACTCGCATTTGGTTTTATCATCGGTAATTATACCGGTACATCTTTTACATCCAACTTAAACGGAATGTATACACCACGGCTTATTTTCGGTGGAATAGGACTTATTGGTTTTATTTCCCTACATATTTTAAATGTTAAAAAAGGATTACCTAAGGAGGATATATACCTATGTAATGATACGAAACACCTTTAACAAATTACAATTGAGATGGTACCTTTAGACAACCGACCTATAATAAAAAGATTCGACCATCATATGTGACAGTCGAATCTTTTTATTTTTCATATTCAAGATGATTATGTCTTTTACAACCAAATAAATAGCAAGCCCCTATATAATCAGTTTCAAATTCTAATCCTGGAACGTATCCAGATTTGATACGTTCTATCATTTTTTTATAACAATTATTCTCTTCTGTATATTCCTCAATTAACTCTTTCTTATCGTTTTCTGTCCAGTTTTCTTCTACTTCTTCATTCTGAACATCTTCTATTTCTGCTGTTTTCGCTTCGATAGACTCCCGTATAACTTCATTTATACGGGAGAAATTATTAACTTTATATAGAGCATAAACAAATCTACCAATCCAATTGGGGCTTTTCCAATATTCTTTGTATCCCTTTTCGAACCATTCAATTGCTTCTTTATAGCAATTCAACTCAACATATAAATCTGCTACATTAATTTCCCCTAAAAAAATATCAGATTCCCTGTTAAAAGCATCTAACTTCTCTTTCGCTTCTGTCGTTCGTTCTAAATCAATTAAACATTTTACATAGTTATACATTATATAGTCCGAATCCCCTGCAACTCGTAAGAAAAATTCCGAAGCTTTTTCCAGCTCTCCAAGATTATAATGTGCTACAGCTACATTGTGATATGCTTCATCCGATGGTTGAATCGAAATAGATTTTTGTAATACTTCTTTCGCTTCTTCCCACTTTTTTTGTCTTATGTAAATTTCCCCTAAGATGTTATAGGGAAAGTATGAGGAAGGATTCAACTTAACAACTTCTTTTATTAATTCCAGAGCCATATCATCATTCTCTTCCTCATAAAAGTACATCCAAGCAAGATTATTGAGAGATTGTACACCTCTAGATTCATGTACTGCTTGTTGAAACAGTTCCATTGCTTCCTCATATTTATTTTGTTCAAACATTTCAATTGCCTTCTCGTTAATGTTCAAATAACTACCTCCGAAGTGAATGAATTCATCTATTCTTTATCATTATTTTAAAATGTAAAAATTGTAATTTCCATAAAAAATTTCTTTATCCTGTCTACATTTCGCTTGAAACAGAAGCTAAAACACACGAATTCACAACAATAAGTATACATTTCAATCTCCCTTAAATTGGATATGCAGTCTGTTTTAATTTACATATTATGGTACAATTAAAAAGAGTACTAGCTAAACATTTAAGCTCCACACTAGCAGTCTAACAATGCCAAAATCAAAAATCACATAGAATTGGGGGATATTATGAAACAGAAATTAATTGTTCTTCTATTCATTGGAATCATATTATCAGGATGTTCCACTATAGCAGAAAATTCTTTAGAAACCGGGAGCGGCAATATGGAATTATTAACACCAACGATTACTACAAAAGATAACGAATTAGAAATTAAGACCGAGGGCATTGATGAAAATAAAGTGACTTTTATTTATGTTGCCAATAAAAAAGTATTGGAACAAAAAATTAATAATGGCGAATCTTACAAACTTAACATTAAAGATATCGAGCACGCACATAGGACAGATTACAAACCAAGAGTTCAACTTTTGCAAACGAAAGATGATAATAATGATGGAGAAATAGTAACCTTCAAACAAGTGAGATATACAGTTAAAAACTAATTTTAAAGTTGTTTCATTATAAATGTAACGAACGAAAATATAATTTCAACAGTGGGTAAATGTAAGGGGTGCTAACATGAAAAAACGATGGATTTCTTGGTGGATTGGTAACATATTTTGGATTATCGTTTTTGGAATCTGGGCAGCTATTATTTGGCTACGAGATGTTGATGGTGCTGGTGTTACTCAAACACCTGAGCTTAAATTAGTGGCATTTATCGTTTTATTAATTGCTTTTATATTACCGATACTTATTCAAGTTGTATGGTTGATTGTTAATTTGAGAAAGAGCAGAAAAAAATAACATATAAAAAAGAGAGGAATCTTTTTTAAAATAGATTCCTCTCTTTTTTATATGGGAATTATGCCGTGCTTTTAAAGCTGCACTACTCCCTTTTCTTTACGATACATGATGATCTTTCTTCTTCATTAACGCTCTCTTCTTCATCGCTTTCGTTAAGTATCCACCTTTAAACGAACGGATTTCATAAGAAGACATAAATGCTTTCGGTGCAATTTCATTAATAATTTCTAACAGTTCTTTTTCTCTAGAACGCTTTGCAACGATATCTAACCGATAACGTATAGAATTAATACCTTCACCTTCGAATACTGTAACACCAAATCCAGAGTGACGTAATTCATCTACTAATTCATTACAACGGTCTAGTAAACTAACTTGATACGTAATATAACCAATTGCCAATTTATTCTCTATATAACCGCCTAATAATAGTCCCGCACTAAAGCCAATGACATAGGCAACAATGTTCATCCAATTTGATAAATCTTGAAACACAATACCTAAACTGACAATGTAAATCGCTCCCTCTAACAATCCAACAGCAGCAGCGGATCTTGTTTGATTCTTTACAAGCAAAATCGTACGGATCGTTAAAATGGGAACGTAAATAATTTGAAGCACAAAAATAAGTAGCGCTTGTAACATTGGTATCCACCTCTTTCACAAATTCTTTTGTCATGATAACATACTTAAGCTTTAGAAATCGATGGGTTTTTAAATTTTCTCGAAATTTTTTCTACACTATTGAAAAACCTAAAAAAGGAGCGTATTATATTTGGTCGTTAATTCGATTGTCATTATTAAATTGCTCATAGTATATTAACTATTGCACAATTTATTCTCAAACACAAAAAAGGAACCCAGTTAGGTTCCTCTCATTATAACTCTATGTTTTTCGAAACTTGTTCTCTTTGCTTCTCTTCTTCCTTTACTAACTGCATATTTGCATAGGCTAAATTCGCAATCATTAAAAAGTGACCACCTAATATTCCAGTACCAAATGCCCACATTTCCATTTCATGCTCAATTTCATACATAATGATAGCCCCTAATATTGCAGCTGCAAATCGGTTTAAAACCCCTAATCCAGGAGCCTTTTCTTTCAGTACGATACTTCTTCCTAGTTTCTCCACTCTACGAGCTAATAACCAAAGACAGTATGCACTTACAGCTAATCCAATACCGAACCCTGTCACTTGTTTTCCAAACGGAGTAATCGTCCACATAAGTAGTAAACCACTAAAGATCGCATACAATTGTAATCGATATACACGTAAGGCTACTTGAATCAAAATATCCGCTCCTAATTTCACATTTTATTATACGCTAGAAGAAAAGCAGCAACTTACACAGTTGCTGCTTTCTCTTGTTCTTGTTCCATTCTTTGAATTTCAACACGTTTAATTTGATAAGCATCTTTTTCTAACACTTTAAATTCATAACCTTCTGCTTCAACGTATTGTCCTTCTTCAATTTCATGATTTTGCATCATAATCCATCCACCGATTGTATCCACATCATCTTCTTCAATGTGTAATCCAAACAAATCTTTTACTTCTGAGATAAGCACTTTTCCATCAACAATTTTATGGTATTCGTTCACATGTTGAATTGGTGGTGCTTCATCTTCATCATATTCATCACGAATTTCGCCGACGATTTCCTCCAATATATCTTCAAGCGTTACAATTCCAGCTGTTCCTCCGTACTCATCATATAAAACAGCCATTGGAATTCGCTTCTTCTGCATTTGCAGTAATAAATCATGAATTGGAGTAGTTTCCATAACTTCAATAATCGGACGCATATACGTGCGAATCGATGATAAATCTTCTTTATCGTTGTTCATATATCGAATAAAGAAATCTTTTACATTGACCATACCGATAATATCATCTTTATCTTCTCCAAAAATCGGATAACGTGTGTATCGTTCATTTTGGATTACTTTCATGTGTTCTTCTACTGAATCTTCAAGATAGAAACCAACGATTTCCGTACGCGGTACCATGATTTCTTTCGCAATGCGATTATCAAATTCAAAGATATTATTTACATACTTGTATTCAGCTTGATTAATTTCTCCACTTTCGTAGCTCTCTGAAAGAATAAGACGTAACTCTTCTTCTGTATGAGCTACTTCATGTTCAGAAGCTGGCTTCAAACCGAATAAACCAGTTACAACACGAGCAGAACCATTCAATACCCAAATAAACGGATACATAGCTTTATAGAATATCATTAACGGACCTGCTAATAACAATGTCACTTTTTCAGCTTTTTGAATTGCCATCGTTTTTGGAGCTAATTCCCCGACTACAACGTGCAAATACGTCATCGTCATAAATGCAAGACCAAATGTTAATACTGATGAGATAGACGGATTTAAATTCCATTTCTCAAATAACGGGTGTAATAATTTTTCTATCGTCGGTTCACCTAACCAACCAAGTCCCATCGCTGTAACTGTAATACCTAATTGACAAGCAGATAAATATTCGTCTAAATTTGTTGTTACTTTTTTCGCTGCTAATGCGCCGCGTTTCCCTTCCGCAACAAGCTGATCAATGCGACTTGAACGTATTTTTACAATCGCAAACTCTGCTGCTACGAAAAATCCAGTAAATGCGATTAAAATCGCAACCATGACTAAATTAAATATTTCCAATGAATCCCCTTAGTTAAAAAAACTAAGGTGTCCACCTCCTGTATACTATAATGTTTTCTTATTTGTTCGTTAGAAAACATAGCCCGATACAAAAATTAAAGAGGTCGGATTTCACTTATTCTATAATAATAGAGCAAGTGTCTGTATTAAAGCTGTCGTTTGACCTGATAAAGATTTCGATATTTTTTCACGTTGTGAATCAGTCAATTCATCTAAAAGAGGCTTTAACTCCGTTAACTCAGCTTCTAATCTATGAATATGGTCTGTCACTTCATTCACATGTTTCGAAACGTGTTCATTGATACCGAGCAGCTTTTTCTTCTCCTCGATTTTCTCTTTAATCTCACAAAGCGGCATATGCATTTCTTTGCACTTCTCAATAAATTGTAATGTCTCAAATGCTGTTTCGTCGTAATAGCGATAATTAGATTGAGATCGCTCCGCTTTTAAGATACCTAGATTCGTATAATAATCAATCGTTCGTTTCGACACGTGAGCCATGAGAGCCAACTGTCCGATTCGATACACCTTCCCAACGATCTTCCCCCCTTGTTTATATTACTATAATCATACAATACATAAACTGTACAGTCAAACGTGACGGTTTGTTATTCACAATTTATACACAATTTCACGTCTCATCTTATGTTATCCATACACATATAACCTATTAATTTAACTGTATAATAAAATTTAGAAACCCACCACTCCCGAAATATAGCCATTGAATATCCCGTTCTTTCAACCTTTCTTACTTTAGAACATATCATAATAATATCGATATAAAATTCTTATTTATTCTATAGGAGGAGATTGAAATTACCACGACTATTATTTCTCATTTTTATAACGAAGAATATTTGCTTCCTTGGTGGCTTATGCATCATACAAAAATATTCGATCACGGTATATTAATTAATAGAGGCTCCACTGATCGTTCCGTTGAGATTTGCAAATTATTCGCACCCCATTGGGAAGTAAGAAATTCAAAATTTATTGAGTTTGATCCAACAAATACTGACATTGAAGTAATGGGAATTGAAAGAGAAGTTTCAGGTTGGAAAATCGTTTTAAATACTACGGAATTCTTTTGTTGTAATAATGCAGAAGAGTTTTTCTCATCTCTTCATACACTAGGGCAAAATATGTATGCAATTAGAATGATTTTAATGATTGATAGCCATACTTACAATTATTCAAAGCCAAGATATTCTATCCCTTTAGTGGAACAACGACACCACGGTGTCTTCCCTTATAACCCAAAACTCGGATGTGCCTGGAGATTTATTCACAATCACCTAGATGGAGCATATTTACCCGGTAGACATTATTCGCGGCACGGGAATATAATTTATGACTATCCTTCATTTATTTTAAAATTTTATTTCAGCCCTTGGAATGAACAGTCAAAGGCAAGAAAATTACAAATCACACCTACCCTTTCAAAAATGGGTGTTCAAATGGGGCTCCAAACACATTACGGTCAATCTCCTGAACAACTTGAAACCCGTTTTTTAGAGCTTAGTAACGTAACACAAGACCTCCGTAATAATCCTGAATATCAAGAGTTATTTCCAAAGTTCAAACCTTAATATTATATGCACTGGCATCTCCACACACACTTTTTCCCTTCTTGATCAAAAATAATACCATTCGCATAAAATATGAATACTGTAGTATATACTATAACTTTTTTTAGGAGGATAAAATGAAAGCTGTTATTCTTGCTGGTGGATACGGGACTCGGATTGGGGAAGAAACGCATTTAAAACCAAAACCTATGATTGAAATTGGCACAAAGCCTATTTTATGGCACATTATGAGTTTGTATAGTCATTACGGCATTACTGAGTTTATTATTTGCTTAGGCTACAAAGGATATGCAATTAAAGAGTTCTTTCTAAATTACAACTTACACATGTCAGATTTCACAATACATTTAAGCGACAATACAATTACTAGCCATTCTCATCGTATTGAACCATGGAAAGTTACACTAATTGACACCGGTCTAAATACTGAAACAGGTGGACGGGTTAAAAAAATACAAAATTACGTCGGGGACGAACCTTTCTTCCTCACTTATGGTGATGGGTTAAGCGATGTAAATATAAAAGACCTTATTACATTTCATAAAAAACACGGAAAAATGGCTACTGTTACTGCCGTACAACCTCCGGGCAGATTTGGATCTCTTGTTTTAGATAAACAATCTGTCACGTCTTTTCAAGAGAAACCATTAGGTGATGGCGGATGGGTTAACGGTGGATTTTTCGTTTTAAATCCTGATGTTTTCAATTATATTAGCGGAGATAAGTCTGTTTTTGAAACAGACACTTTAGTGCAGTTAGTAAAGAACAACGAACTGGCTGCCTTTCAGCATACTGGTTTTTGGCATCCAATGGATACATTGCGCGATAAAAATAAATTAGTCGAGCTATGGGAAAATAATAATGCTCCGTGGAAGGTTTGGTAATATGGCTTCATCATCTTTTTGGAATAAGAAAAAAGTATTTATTACAGGACATACCGGCTTTAAAGGCTCATGGCTTACCCTTTTTTTAACTTCATTAGGTGCAGAAGTAATCGGCTACTCTTCTCATCCTCCATCCATCCCTAACCTTTTTGAACAAGTTAACGTAGCAAAAGAGTGCACATCAATTAATGGCGATATTACAGATTACAATTCATTATTCCGTGCCCTGAAACAACATAACCCTGACATAATATTTCATTTAGCAGCCCAGCCGATTGTCACCATTTCATACAAAAATCCTATCGAAACATTTAAAACGAATGTTTTAGGTACTGTTCACGTATTAGAAGCGGCAAAACATATAGAAAGTATACGTGGCGTCATTAATGTTACAAGTGATAAATGCTATGAAAATGACGGGAGCGGTAACCAGGCATTCGTGGAAACTGACCGGCTAGGAGGTTTCGACCCTTATAGTGCTAGTAAAGCCTGTGCTGAACTAGTTGCAACATCCTATCAAAAATCATTCTTCCGCACTAATACACAGAAACTTGCCTCAGTAAGAGCAGGTAACGTCATCGGCGGTGGTGATTGGGCAGAAGACCGATTATTCCCAGATGTCATTCGTGCACATTTACAAGATGGCACATTAACTATTAGAAACAAACACGCTATTCGTCCGTGGCAACACGTATTAGATCCTTTACATGGCTATATCCTTTTAGCTGAAAAACTTTGGACAGATGCTGAATATGCAGAAGCGTGGAATTTCGGCCCGATGAACGAACCTAACAGAACAGTCCATGATGTCATTCAATCTATAATAAAATTATGGAATAAACCACTAACAATCCTTTCACCTCATACAAACACTCCTTATGAATCACCTATTTTAACACTCGACAGTACAAAAGCAGTAAATAAACTCGGTTGGACACCTAAGTTATCAACAGATCATTCTATCGCTTGGACTATTGATTGGTACAAAAAATATGCATCCGGTGAAAATATAGAATCTTTCACGCGACAACAAATCGATGCATTCAAAAATTTATAAGGGGGCTATAAAATGGAACAGAAAAAATGCCGTTTTTGCCACTCATTACTAACAAATACTTTTTTAGATTTAGGAGTTTCCCCTCTCGCTAACTCATTTGTAGCTCCTGAAAACTCATATAAAATGGAACCATTTTATCCGCTGCACACATTTGTTTGTAACTCTTGCTTGCTTGTACAATTAGATGAATTTGAATCTCCGCACAATATTTTTCATGACTATTTATACTTCAGTTCTTACTCATCAAGCTGGCTACTACACGCTAAGCAATACGTAGAAATGGCAATTAAGCGTTTTAACTTAACAAACCATTCAAAAGTGATTGAAATTGCGAGTAACGACGGGTATTTATTACAATACTTTCAAAAAGAACATATCGAAACGTTAGGAATTGAACCAGCAAAAAATGTAGCAGCAATCGCGATCCAAAAAGGAATCCCTACTGAAGTGAATTTTTTCAACAATGACTTAGCAAAAAAATTACCACAAGCAGATTTAATCATCGCAAATAACGTATTAGCACACGTTCCGAACTTACATGATTTTGTCGCCGGTTTAAAAACGTTATTAAAACAAGATGGCACGATAACAATTGAATTCCCGCACTTATTAAATCTCATATCCTTTAAACAGTTTGATACAATCTACCATGAGCATTTCTCCTATTTCTCACTTATAAGTCTTCAAAAAGTTTTAGCTCATCATCATTTACAAATTGGTGATGTAGAAGAACTTTCAACGCACGGTGGTTCATTGCGTATTTTTATAAACCATCATAGTGACTCATCCACTATCCATTCCAATGTTACAAACTTAATCCAAAAAGAAGTAGATCACGGGCTAGATACATTAGATTGCTATCTCCTTTTTTCTAAACGCATAGAACAATTGAAAATAAATATTTTAAAGTTTTTTATCGAAGCAAAAGCTTTAAACAAACAAATTATCGGTTACGGTGCCCCAGCTAAAGGGAACACCCTTTTAAATTATTGCGGGATAGGAAAAGAATTTCTAGCTTATACAGTAGATAAAAACCCTCACAAACAAAATCTCCTTCTACCAGGAACCCGCATTCCAATACAATCTCCAGAAGAAATTAAACGTACAAAACCTGATTACATTCTCATACTCCCTTGGAATTTGAAAAATGAAATTATGAAAGAATGCTCTTTCATTCGTGAATGGGGCGGCAAATTTTTAGTAACGATACCAGAAGTTGAGGTAATTGAGCCATGAAAAAAATCCTTGTAACAGGCGGTAGTGGATGGATTGGTAAATATGTTGTACATTCTCTGATTCAAAAGGGCTATGAAGTACACGCCACTTACAATACACATAAGCCTTCTCACCTTTCTTGCCATTGGCATAAAGTAAACTTACTTTGCGATGAAGAAATAAAAAAACTCATTTACGACATGCAACCTAGTCATCTCATTCATTTAGCTTGGGAAGCAGTGCCGCCAGCATGCTACGTATCAATTAATAATTACTATTGGCTTACATCCAGTATCTCATTGATCCAACACTTCACAACATGCGGTGGAAAGCGGGTCGTCGTTGCAGGTACTGGCGCAGAATATGAATGGTTTAACGGCGTATTATTTGAAAATTCACCGCTTCTTTCCTATAAAACCCCGTATTCATTATGTAAAAACGCACTTCACTCCTGGCTACAAACATACGCCGAGCAAAACGGTCTCAGCATGTGTTGGGGTCGCATTTTTCATATGTATGGCCCTCACGAACAAGGGAATCGGCTCGTTTCTAACATTATCACTTCCTTATTAAAAAATGAGGAAGCACTATGTACACATGGAAAACAATCAAGAGATTTCCTCCATGTGAGCGACGCGGCTGATGCTCTCGTAACAGTATTAGAACTCGACGTTACAGGCACAATCAATATCGCTTCTGGTCAATCTGTACAAATTAAAGAGTTAGCTTCTATCATCGCCAAAAAGATAGGAAAAGAACATTTAATTAAACTAGGTGCAATCCCTTTCTCTAAAGATGAACCTTTATTTGTCGGGGTTAATGTAGAACGTTTAAAAACTGAAGTAAACTGGAAACCAACATACGATCTAAATACAGGAATCGAAGAAACAATTTTATGGTGGGAATCATTTATACAAAAACATAACGATATGCATCCCTAAAACGTAAATCCTTCGCTCCTCTCGCTAATTCCTTATACCATTCTTCTAATCTTTCGGGCGTAATAATATGATGCGTACCCATTCCCCCATGCTTACTAGCTTCAGAAAGAGTCGGACCAATTTGTAACTTTCTCTTTCTCATCGCATCGTTCCACGGACTAAATCCAAACCATAATATACAAGCAAGAGGGGGATAAATCATAGATTCATGCGCGGATAAATGTCTTCCAACCGTATAACTTCCGTGTTCATGATTATGAATAAATCTACCTCTTCTCCACAACGGCCAATCTTCTGGTAAATAACCGTGAAATCGCTGTTTCATTAAAGGTAGTCCAAAGTTAAGGTCCGGATAATTGTAGTTAGGATCATCAACCATAATAAGCCCTTCTAGCCAATACATCTTCCCTCCCAATTCATTTAGTGATTTCCAAAACTTATTTTTATCTTGCACACAAAGAAACTCGGTCGTATTTAAAATCATTTTCCATCCTTGTACTTCTTGTTCTACCCTCATAACTTCATGATCTGTCGCTAATGCATCAAACTCTGGATTTGTAGAATCTCGCACTTCCCAATGCGGTGCGAATTTTTTGCAAATTCTGACTGAACGATCTGTAGAACCTTTATTAATTAAAATACCATGATCAAACAGTTTCGTATGATGCATAAGCCACCACGGTAATAAATACTCTTCATTGTAAAAATGAGAAATAACGGTTGTAGTTATAATAATCTCCTCCTCTTTCTCTATTAATCTACTTTTTCATCCTACTCTTAATATACTTATCAGTTATGTAATTGGTTTCTTTTATTTTAAAAATATGTTTTTCTACCATATACTATGCTTTTTTCGACAACCATCATTTTCTAAAGAATCAACTCCGTACAATTAATATCCCAATAAACTGAAAATTAAGTTATAATATCATTATAAAAGTATGAAGGAGGAATACGCTCATGTACTACAACACTTCATTCGAAAACGATCAACCTGTAGTCCGTCTATAATCTAAGACGGGCATTCATATAACAAGTGCACTATGCCTCGTCTTAGGGAATAAATCATAACCCTAAAAATAGACGGAGGTCATTCAAATGAAACAAACAATTTTAGGAGCTATATGTTTATCTCTAGCAGCAAGTATATGGGGCGGTATGTACGTTGTTAGTAAATACGTACTCGACTTTATCCCGCCACTTACACTTGTTTGGCTACGTTTTATTATCGCTTTTGTTGTTTTATATGTGATTTTGAAAATAACTGAAAAAAAGCAAAAGAAAGAAATACCCATGCACAAAAAAGATTGGCTATTATTTGCTTGGATTGGATTCATCGGGTATTTCATTTCAATCACATGTCAATTTATCGGAACGAAATTATCCGATGCTCATACAGGTTCCTTAGTGACATCAGCTACACCTGCATTTATGGTTATATTTGCAACGCTCATTTTAAAAGAGAAACTAACTACTCGTAGACTTTTATCAACTATAATAGCGACAATCGGTGTCATTATAGTAATCGGATGGGATATTGAAATTGGATCCTATTTTATCGGTACAATTATTTTAGTTGGAGCCGCTATCACATGGGCTTTACTATCCATTTATGTGAAGATTGCTTCAGCACAATTTTCATCTTTAGTTATTACAACGTATGCAATATTCTTTTCACTCTTTTTCATTACACCTTTTATGATATGGGAATTCCAATCAAACCCAATTGAACATATGAACATGTATGTAGTATTAGGCGTACTTTATTTAGGAATCGTCTCAACGGCAGGTGCATTTTTCCTTTGGAATAAAGGACTAGAATTAATGGATGCTAGCATCGGTTCCTTATTTTTCTTCTTCCAACCGATCGTTGGTTCCCTACTCGGCTGGATTTTATTAAATGAGACGTTAAGCAGTAACTTTTTCATTGGTGGTATCCTTATTATATGTAGTGTTCTAATTACTACTTTTGAAAAGAGAACGTAGTATAGAAAACAGGCAGAGACTTAGTCTCTGCCTGTTCGCATAATTGGATCTTGGTCGTGAAAACCAATACAAATCGGTATATTACTTTGCACTTCACTACATACACTTATAAAACTACACAGCGTTTTAGCAATTAAATACAAAGTTATACCAACAGCTTTTTCACTTGTATCAAAGCCATTTTCAGCATACAGATCCGCTAATTCTACAGACCTTGGTCCCTCAATATCATACGTCCATTCAGAAGCCCAATCATCATCCTCTTCTTCAAGTGGAGCATATTCCTCACAAATATAAAACTGACTATCCCATTCATTATCAAGATCATACTCAAAGTAAATTGCCTTTGCTTCTTCACTTTCAGCAACTTCTAATGTTTCTCTCAAACCTATCCTCATACTCTTTTCATATGAATCTAAAGGAATCGATTTAATTCGCTCGGCATGCGCACTTGGTGCTAATATGCAACAAATATCATAATACTTCGCTTCTATTTGTTCTACTGCTAACGAAAAAACATCCTCTTGCATCTCTTCTAAATACTGAAATATATCCACACTAAATACTCCTCACTCTTTACGCACTCCAATGCGATGGACGGGACAATAATTTCGGTAATTTCGTATGTTTGTCCCCTCTCGCCGCATTAACTTGAACTTGCGTCAGAAAAATACTATTTGTAAAATCGGCCCCGCGAATATCTGCATCTCGCAAGTCTGCTCCGATGAGATCTGCTCCTCTTAAATCCGCACCATTTAAGTTAGCCGCAATTAAATATGCTCCTCTTAAATTGGCCCCTTGTAAATTTTTCTTTTTCAGATTTGCTCCCATAAGGTCTGCGCCTCGGTGAATGATTCGTTTCTTACGCGCAGCATTCATTTCTTTCCATACTAATTCACTCGTTTCTAAAAGGAGAATGTTCACTTCCGCTCTGTGTAATGGAACATTTATTTTCATTAACTCATCTGAACTTAAATTTGATAGACGCTCAGTCTCTTCAATCGCTTTACTTAATTCTTTATGAATCGATTGTGTCGCCTTTAAAAGAATAGCCTCATTTAAATACCAAAGCATTTCATGAAGTTGATGCATAACCGGAAAAGCATCGTACATTTTTCTCGCATGCTTAGCATCTTTCCGCCAATCAACCCCGTTAAATGTAACTTGAGAAATCTTTTGCCCAGCACCGAAACATTCAAATACTGTACAGCCTTTATAGCCATTTCCTCTAAGATTTTTATGTATACTACATTTATAATCTGATTGTAAATTGGAACATGGTTTACCACCATCTTTATTCACTGCAAAATCTACCGATGCTGCGAACGGTAATGCAACGCAACATAGACCGAAGCATTTTTCGCAGTTTGCTTTTAAATGATCGTTATGATTAGTCAAAATCTATACCCCCTGTTGTCTTTTGACTATTTCATAATATTCCAACTGTAATAAATAATCAATTTTAAAATAAACCAACATCTTTCGTTTCAATTCATAACTTTATCATTCAATTTCCTTTCAATTGAAAAAGACAGTTTCTACCTAATGAATTATAATTAAATTATAAATTTTCAAATTAAAAGGAGAATTACTATGGCACTAGCAATGAAAACAAACTGTCTAATTTGCGATCAATCACTGGGGCAAGATTCTAAAGCATACATTTGCGTGTATGAATGTACATTTTGTGCACCATGTACAGAAGAAAGACAAAACGTTTGTCCAAACTGCGGCGGCGAGTTAGTACGTAGACCGAAAAAGAAACAGTAAAAAGCAAAGCGATATCGCTTTGCTTTTTCTATACTCTATTTTTTGGGATAGATGAAATTATGTCGAACATGAGCTACACATTTAAAAACTTAACACAAACAGGCTCTGGCACAACAACATCAGATTGTAAGAGTGTTAACTTTCCTGTAGATTCATTTCTTGAAAATAGCACAAGATTATGTGACTTTTCATTTGTAGCAACAAGAAATTTTTCAGTCGGATCTAATACAAAGTCCCTCGGCCAATTTCCTTCTGTAGATGTATGTTCAACAAATGTAAGCTGACCTGAGTTTTGATCCACACTGAAAACAGCGATACTATTATGACCACGATTACCTGCATATACAAAATTGCCGTCAGAAGAAATATGAATAGCACTACCTTGACTATTTCCATCAACTTCTTCGGGAACGGTAGAAATATACTGTAATTCTGTAAAGGATCCTTCTTCCGAATGATACGTTAACACAATGACCTCTGAACTCAGCTCCGTCATCACATAGGCGTACTTTCCATTTGGATGAAAAGTAATATGTCTTGGACCACTTCCTGGTTTCACAGACAAGCTATTTACTTCTATTAATGTACTATCTTTTATTTCATACGTAATTAACTTATCAATTCCTAAATCAACACCGACCACATATTTTTCATCAGGAGTATATCCTGCGTAATGTGCATGTGGTTTTTCTTGTCTTTCTTTATTTGGACCTGAACCTTCATGCGCCATAATAGATGAGGCAGGATTTACAGTTCCATTTTCTTCAGTTACTTCAAAAGACTCAATCGTTCCTTTATGGTAATTCGCTGTAACTACTGTATGGTTTCCACTATCAACACTAATATGACAAGGAGAAGCACCTTCTACTACTTGTCTATTGTTCGCTTTTAGTTCTCCAGTATGACTATCAATAGAATAAGCAGCTACACCGCCAGATTCGCCTTCCTTAACAACGGAATAGAGATATTCATTATTTCGGTTAATCGTTACATATGTAGGGTTATCCAGCTTGGCCGCAAGTGTTACATTACTAATTTTCTTTGCTTCCGTATCTAAAGTAAACTTGTATATTCCTTCGCTATTTTCTTTCGTGTAAGTTCCAACATATCCAATAAACTCTTTGTTATCCTTCATTTTCATAACCCTCTCTCCCTATATTTTTCATTCATCATACTTCTTAAAATATTTTATGTTGAATGAGTACCCTAAAAAAATTGGAGTACCTCTTTATACGTTACCATATTTTCCTGTTAAATAGGCTTTAAACCCACTTTTTTTGGTACGCTGCTATACTTTCATATTCTTCTTCCAATTGACGGGACAGACGAATATATATTGGTGTTAAATCTTTATATTTTTCCACACTTTCCATGTTGGGTTCATGGTGGAAACTCGCACCTACCATTTCAGAAACTACATGCAACGTATCTACTTCACCTATACTATATAAACCGAGGATTGCAGCCCCTAAGCAAGAGCTTTCGAAACTTTCAGGAACATATACGTCTTGATGAAAAATATCCGCCATCATCTGTCTCCAAAGTTCCGACCTTGCAAAACCGCCTGTCGCTTGAATTTTTTTCGGTTCGCCAATTAGTTCTTTTAAAGCGAGAAGAACTGTATATAAATTATAAATTACCCCTTCTAAAACAGCACGGATAAGATGTTCTTTCTTATGATGCAATCCAAGTCCAAAGAAAGATCCTCGCGCATTTGCATTCCATAAAGGAGCTCTTTCCCCCGCTAAATAAGGATGAAATAATAAACCGTCAGATCCCGGATTAACTTTTGCTGCTATTTCAGTAAGCACTTCATATGGATCTTTTCCTAAACGCTTCGCAAGCTCAATCTCTGAAGTGCCTAATTGATCACGAGCCCACCTGAAAATCATACCACCGTTATTAACTGGTCCACCGATTACCCAATGGTCTTCAGTTAAGGCATAACAAAAAATTCTACCTTTTGGATCTGTTACAGGACCATTTGTTACAGCACGTATCGCACCGCTTGTACCAATTGTAACAGCCACAACGCCAGGATCTATTGCATTTACACCTAAATTGGATAGTACTCCGTCACTCGCTCCTACTATAAAAGGAGTAGAAACAAGTAAATTCATCTCATTTGCAAGTTCTTCATCTAATCCTATTAAACTGTGCGTCGTTGGAACAAGTTTAGAAAGCTTTTCATTTGAAATTCCTGCAACACGAAGAGCTTCCTCATCCCAATTTAAAGATTTCAAATTGAACATTCCTGTTGCTGATGCTATAGAATAATCAATTACATATTCTTTATATAACTTGTAAAAAACATATTCTTTAATAGAAATGAATTTATAACTTTTTGCGAACAATTCCGCCTGCTCATTCTGTAGCCAAACTAATTTCGAAAGTGGTGACATAGGATGAATTGGCGTTCCCGTACGAAGATAAATTTCATAACCATTCATATCATTCTTTATTTTCTCTGCCCAGCTTGCGCTTCTATTATCCGCCCAAGTAATACATTTCGTTAATGGATTCCCCTCTTCGTCTACAGCAATGACACTATGCATTGCCGAGCTAAAAGAAACACAAAGAATATCAATTGGCTGTACTTTACTTGATTGCACCGTTTCTTTAATCGTATGTATCACTGCTTGAAAAATCTCTTCTGGATCTTGTTCTGCTATTTCTGGCGCGGGAGAATATAAAGGGTATTCAATCCCATGGCTTGCGATAACAGATCCATCAATTGAAAATAAAACTGATTTTGTACTAGTTGTCCCAATATCTACACCAATCATATATTTCGAACCCACCATGTAACCCCTTTCAAAATATTCCTATAACAAAAGAACACTCTCCAAAATCTTTCTCGATTAAATATATACTTGAGAACACCATGTTTTATAAGAAAAAAGACTCTCCCTTATGAGAATTATATGCTAACTAACTTTACTCTCATAAGGGGGTCCTTTTCATATCTATTGTGCTATTTTGAAAATGAATCGTTTCTTTATTATATTGCCGTTTTCACGTAATAAGATGCCAAACTCAAGATTAAGTTTACAGGATGAAATTACATAGAGCGTGGCCCTCTCTTGAAAAAGCAACTAGCGAAAACTTCACTTCATTATAATTTAGGAGCTTTCGCCCAATCCGCAGCAAACTTCTCAATACCTTGGTCTGTTAATGGGTGCATAGCAAGTTGTTCAATTACTTTATAAGGAATTGTTGCAATGTGAGCACCTGCCATCGCTACACGAGTTACATGATCTGGGTGTCTGACAGAAGCCGCAATAATTTGTGTATCTAATTGATGAACATCGAATAATTCAGCAATTTTCGCAACTAATAGTACACCATCTTCAGAAATATCATCTAAGCGTCCTAAAAATGGAGAAACGTACGTTGCACCTGCTCGAGCAGCTAAAAGAGCTTGGTTTACAGTGAAAATAAGGGTAACGTTCGTTTTCACACCTTTTTCAGTAAGATAGCGACAAGCTTCTAATCCTGCTAGCGTCATCGGAAGTTTTATCGTGACGTTTTTATCGCCACCGTTAATTTTAATTAATTCTTCTGCTTGAGCAATCATCTCTTCAGCTGTAACAGCATCTGGCGTTACTTCTGCCGAAACAGACTCAACTTTAGGTACTGCCTGACAAATTTCTGCGATACGGTCTTCAAACTTAACGCCCTCTTTTGCTACTAAAGAAGGATTCGTTGTAACACCAGCTAAAACTCCAAGTTTATATGCTTTTTTTATGTCCTCAAGATTTGCAGTATCAATAAAAAATTTCATGATCAATTCCCTCCAGTTTTTAAACGTTGATGAGTTACATGTTTAATATGCTTATCCCGTAAAAGGCCGATTGGTGTGGGATCAAGCCCCACTGATTAAAGTTGCACTTTATTTCTTTTCTACTGCATGTCCGCCAAATTCATTACGCAGAGCTGCTACAACTTTTCCTGTAAATGTATCATTGTCTAATGAGCGATAGCGCATTAATAGAGACATTGCGATAACAGGAGTTGCTGTTTGAAGGTCTAATGCTGTTTCTACTGTCCATTTCCCTTCGCCAGAAGAATGCATAACGCCCTTAATTTCATCAAGTTTTGCATCTTTAGAAAACGCATTTTCTGTTAATTCCATTAACCAAGAGCGAATGACTGAACCGTTATTCCATACTCTTGATACTTTTTCATAATCGTAATCAAATTCACTTTTCTCTAGAATTTCAAATCCTTCACCAATAGCAGCCATCATACCGTATTCAATTCCGTTATGAACCATTTTTAAGAAGTGACCACTACCAGCTTTTCCAGCATATAAGTATCCATTTTCTACAGCAGTATCACGGAAGATAGGTTCAATGATGTCCCAAGCTTCTTGATCTCCTCCAATCATGTAACAAGCACCATTACGAGCGCCTTCCATTCCGCCAGAAGTTCCTGCATCCATAAAGTGAATGCCATCTTTCTTTAGTTGCTCATATCGGCGAATTGACTCTTTATAATGTGAATTACCCGCTTCAATTAAAATATCTCCTTTTGAAAGCAATGGTGTAACCTCATCAATAACAGAATCAACAACAGCGTGCGGTACCATAACCCAAAGAATTCTTGGTGATTGTAATGACTGAACAAGTTCATTTAAACTAGATACACCTGTAGCCCCATACTCTTTCATTTCTTCCACTGCACTCGTATTTAAATCGAATGCTGCTACTTCATGTTTATGATCCATTAAATTTTTCCCTAAATTTAATCCCATTTTACCTAAACCAATTAATCCTACTCGCATAATATAATTCCTCCGCAAATCATCTTTTATTAAAAATTCATATCACTACAATCTTGAATACCTTTTTGACATATCATTTTCAGCACTTATAAGTTGATATGTCCGGAAAGGTATTCACAGTCATAGCTTAAGAATTCAATACATTTTTTGTAATTTGAACAACATTTTCTGTCGTAAATCCAAATAGATTCATGACTTCAGCTCCAGTTCCTGAAGCTCCAAATGTTTCAATTGATAGTACTTTTCCTTCTTGTCCTACATAACGCTCCCATCCAAGAGATACACCCATCTCAAGAGATACTCGTTTCGTTACAGAAGACGGAAGAACGGATTCTTTATATTCTTTCGATTGGCGATCGAATAACTCCCAGCTTGGCATTGCAACGATGCGGACTGAAACATGATCTTCTTCTAATTTTGCTTTCGCACTAGCAGCTAAAGAAACTTCAGAACCTGTCGCAATTAAAATCACATCCGGATTTTCATTTGTTTGCGTTAATACATAAGCTCCTTTAGAAAGATTCTCTATGTTCGCTTTCGTTTCATTAAATACCGGTAAATTTTGACGGCTAAGTACTAAAACGACTGGACTATCCGTTTGCTGTAATGCATAAGCCCACGCACTCGCTGTTTCATTTGCATCTGACGGGCGGATAACTGTTAAACCTGGAATTGCCCGAAGAGCTGCTAATTGTTCAATTGGTTCATGCGTTGGACCATCTTCTCCTACAGCAATCGAATCATGTGTAAATACGTACGTAACAGGTAACTTTTGCAATGCAGCAAGTCGAATAGATGGACGAAGATAATCGTTAAATACAAAGAATGTACTTACGAACGGTTTTACTCCTCCATGAAGAGCCAGTCCATTCGCTGCCGCTCCCATTGCATGTTCACGTACACCGAAGTATATATTTCGGCCAGCATACGATTCTACCGCGTACACAGCTTCACCTTTTATATCTGTCATCGTAGAATGAGAAAGATCCGCACTTCCACCGAAAATAGAAGGAATCGATTTCACATAATGATTAATAGCTTCCCCACTTGCAACACGAGTGGAAATCGTTTTTTCAGTATCAAAGGATAGAATGTCTTTCGCTTCGATTAAAACCTCACCTGTAATCGCTTTTTCTAATTCATCTGCTAGTGCAGGGTTTGATTCTCTATATACGTTGAACTGCTCATTCCATTCGTCCTCTTTTTCAATACCTTTTTGTTTCAAATCATTAAAATGAGCTGTTACTTCTTCAGGCACAAAGAAGTCTTCTTCATAATGCCAACCATACACTTGTTTTGTCGCTGTCGCTTCTTCTACCCCCAGCGGGTTACCATGTGCTTTGTTCGTTCCAGCAACTTTTGGACTTCCATAACCTATAATCGTTCTAATTTCTATAAGAGTAGGTTGGTCCGTATTGTCTTTCGCTAATTGAATAGCCTTTGTAATAGCATCGACATCGTTTCCATCCTCAACTCTTACATATTGCCAATGTGCAGATTCTACCCTTTTCTGAATATCTTCAGAGAAAGCAATGTTTAATTCCCCATCAAGTGAAATTTCATTTGAATCATACAGTACAATTAACTTACCAAGTTTCATATGCCCTGCCATTGACATCGCTTCATAAGCGACACCCTCCATTAAATCACCGTCTCCAACTAAAGCGTACGTATTGTGATCTATAATAGAGTGACCATCCTTATTAAACTTCGCTGCTAAATGCGCTTCTGCCATTGCCATTCCGACAGCATTTGCAATCCCTTGTCCTAACGGTCCTGTAGTCGCTTCAACTCCAGAAGTGTGCCCAAACTCAGGATGTCCTGGAGTTTTACTATTTAACTTTCTGAAGCTTTTCAAGTCATCAATTGAAACGTCATATCCAGCTAAATGAAGTAAGCTATATAGTAGGCTCGATCCATGTCCCGCCGATAAAACGAATCGATCACGGTTAAACCATTTTGGATGATTAGGATTATGATTTAAATGATTCGCCCATAATGCATAAGCCATCGGTGCTGCTCCCATCGGAAGACCTGGATGACCTGAATTTGCCGCATTAATTGCATCAATTGATAACGTACGAAGTGTATTCACTGCTAATTGATTTATGTTTTGTGTCATAGTAATCGTCCCCCTAAATGCTTTCATTAAAGAAAGTACTTATTTTTCCGTTTCTTGATCTAACCACCATTTAAATCCACTTTCTTGCAATAGTTCATTAGACGCATCTGGACCATATGAACCCGACTCATATTCATGAAGTGGCAATAAGTTTTCCTCGAATGCTTCAAGAATTGGTTGTACCCATTCCCATGACAATTCAACTTCTCTCCAATGTGCAAAGAATGTAGCGTCTCCACTCACAGCATCATGAATGAGTCTTTCATACGCTTCAGGTACTCCCACATCCGCTTGCTCACAAGTAAAGTTAATACGGATTGGTTCAATTTCTCCATTTTTCAATGGATTTTTACTATTTAACTGTAATGAAACATTCTCACCTGGGCTAATTTCAATTATTAATAAGTTAGGTTCTGCATTTGGATTATTATCTTGATATTGCTGTTTTAACGTATTTTTAAATTCGATTACAATACGAGTAGACTTTTCTTTCATTCGTTTGCCTGTTCGTATATAAAATGGAACGCCAGTCCAAAATGGATTATCGATCCATAAGCGAGCAGCAACAAATGTGTCTATATTAGAAGAAGGATTTACTCCCGGCTCCTCTTTATATGCTACAACTTGCCCGCCTTTTATCTCTCCTGAAGAGTATTGTCCACGAATAATATGGTTCTGAACGTCTTCTTTTTTCACTTTACGAAGCGTCTCCATTACCTTTCGTTTTTCCTCTCGAATTTCACATGCGTTAATTTTTTCCGGCAGATTCATAGCAGTCATCATTAATATTTGTAACATATGATTTTGAACCATATCACGAATAGCTCCTGCATGATCATAATATCCTGCTCTTTCTTCAACCCCAACTGTTTCACTCGCTGTGATTTGTACATTCGCTATATGTTCTTTATTCCAAATCGATTGGAGAACAGGATTTGCAAATTCTAATGCTTCAAGGTTTTGAATCATCGGCTTACCTAAATAATGATCAATACGGTATATCTCGTCTTCTTCAAACGTGCGACTAAGTTTATCATTAAGCTCACGAGCAGATTTAAGGTCGTGCCCAAACGGTTTCTCAATCATTAGGCGTTTCCATCCATCCGTTTTATCAAGTCCGCTTTCCTTAATATTTAAAGCAATTGTCTCGAAAAATTCAGGTGCAACGGAAAGATAGAACATTCTATTACCTTTTATATGTAGTTCTTCTTCCCTTTCACGAACGACTTGTAATAATCTCTCATAGTCTTCCGGCTTACTCACATCTAATGGACAATAGCGAAAATTATCTAAAAAACCTTCGAGTTCCGGAGTACCTTCTTCCCTCTGACGAGAAAACGTCTCTATTGATTCTTTTATTCTTTCTTGAAAATCTTCATGAGATACTTGGCGTCTTCCAAGCCCGATAACGGATATTTGCTTTGGAAGCTTTTGATCTCTATATAAGTTATATAGCGCGGGGTAAATTTTTCGTTTCGCTAAGTCCCCTGTCGCTCCAAATAAAACAAAGGTCATTGATTCCAATTTTAGTCCCCCTCTTGTTGTATAATCCTGGTCAATATACTAAAAATGAATTGTACAAAAGCTCATACTCTTATACTTCCTGTTTTTATAAAAAACAAAGAGTTATCTAATTCCAATTCTTTTTATACCTTTCGCTCTCTCATTGTCCCCAATATTAATAGTGGCAATTCAAAGCATTTCTACTGCATTTTACTTATTTATTAGATCCAACAAAAAAATATTTATCTAATTACTTTTAGTAATTAGATAACCTTATGTCTAGTATATTAACTACATAAATTATGACCGTCAATAAATATGTCTTGAATTAAAGATTTTTTATTTCGTAATACTTTTTTTGTGTATTCCTAGTTACCATTCATGTTCAAAGATAATGATCAATACAATAAATATCAGTTTCATCAAAATCTTTAATTAACTTTGTATTTAACTCGCGAACAGATTTTAAACTATGACCAAAAGGCTTCTCTATAATAAGACGGTTCAATCCTTTTGTGGCCCACAATCCACTTTCCTTAATATTTAAAGCAATTACATCAAATACTTCTGGTACAACAGATAGGTAAAACATGCGGTTTTTAGGAATGTTTAATTCTGTTTCACGCCTCTTTACAAGACTCAACAAATCTTGATAGTCCTCTATATTCGCTTTATCTAATTGACAATAACGAAATGTGCTAATAAATTCTTCTACTCCTGATTCGTCATCAGTAGATACTCTAGAAAATGTAGCAAGAGATTGTTCTACCTTTGTTTGAAATTCCACATCTGACATTACCCTTCTGCCAATACCGATAATAGAAATAGATTGCGGTATATTTTGATTACTAAATAGTTTGTATAAAGCAGGGTAAATTTTTCGTTTCGCTAAATCCCCCGTCGCTCCGAATAAAAGAAATGTCATTGAATCCATTACTTGTTCATTTCCATCTCTTGTAATACATTTTTATCTCCATATTGCATAAGTCCTATTGCTTTCATTCTTTCCACTCCTTTACAATGCAGGGAAATGAGGTAGTACTTCTTCTCCTAGCTCATCCAATACTTCGTCAGCCGGGCGTTTACCATCAAATAGAGCAAGGAATAAGTGATTCACACCAATACTTCGGTATATATCAAGCAATTCAATTAGTGCCTTACGTCCTGTACGGTAACCTAAACGGATTGGTGTAGGGCGTTCATTTGGATTTTCAGATAAGTCTAAATGCATCGGCTGTATAAATGGTTTGAATACATCTGGATGATAATCTTCTACTAGTTCTCTCCATTGTCCAATTGCTGCCGCCTGATGTACCGGACTACGTGGATAATACATCCATCCATCTCCATGTTCAGCGAACCATTCCATATTTTGCTGACTAAAACCTGTAATAAAGGTTGGAACATGCTTAGACGGTTTTGGAACTAAATTTGCACCATACACTTCTCCTAGTGTCGACTGGATAGATGGGAAGTTTTTATACAAAATCTCTTCCAAGTAAGCAAACGCTTCTCTAAACTTTTCACCTCTTGTTTCATGACTAACACCTAACGCTTTAAAATCGGCACGTCGGTCACCGGATGAAACGCCGAGCATAATTCTTTCTGGAAATAGTTGATCCAATGTCGCAATTTCTTTCGCCACACGCAATGGATGACGAAGTGATAATACAGTTGCCGACGTTCCAAATGCGATTTTCTCTGTTTTGCTTGCTAAATACGTCAAATAAATCATCATATCGTAAATTTGACCTGTTGCAGGATCGCCAAAGTCAGGGTCTTGCAGCAAAACATCTCGAAGCCATACGCCTGTAAAACCATATTGTTCCGCTTTTTGTACCAGTTCTACTTGTTTTTCCATTGTTGGTGCATGAAACTGATAATTTTCAATCGGAATGTGAACTCCTAACGTAAGTTGATTTTTCGCAAACATACGATTATATCCAAAATGATTCGCAAACTTTTCCATGTGTTTCACTCACTTTCCTTCATTCATATAAATCTATAATTTTCTTTACTTTCGGTATTTTTTCCAAAATTCACAAACAATACTGTACACCTTGTTGCCGATGGTAATCGTATTACCCCAAACATAATCGTTATAACTTTGTGCTACGAGTGTTATTATAAATCGGTCATAACATGAATAACAGTACGTACTTTAAAGTGATGTAGGCACTTTTAAGTACCTATACTAAGTGAGTAATAATAAAGTGAAACTTTAATCAGTGGGAGTTTTGTTCATCCCCCCACTGATTATTAGTTGAACCAATCGGGCTTTTACGGGCGGCCTGACCCCCACATAACTTCTTTGCTTCCACTGAATTTTGAGGTGGGGGTCTTACTGCCCGGCGAATAGCGGGATAAACGTAATTAATAAATCATGCTGTAAAAAATAACATCTATCCTTTCTTCAAAAAGCTTTACAGTCGCTTTTGCAAGTGCGTTACATCATTTCACACACTTTCCTCTTCTTTATATAAGATTCTCACTAGCCAAATTCAAAATATTATACTTATTTTTTGTGCTTTGCTATGCTATAACCACGAACAGGAGGTAATAAACAATGAAAGCACAAATTATCCATTCTTTTGGGGATTCATCTGTATTTCAATTAGAGGAAGTTTCAAAACCGAAACTTTTACCAGGTCATGTTCTAATCCATGTAAAGGCAACAAGTGTAAATCCAATCGATACTAAAATGCGTAGTGGTACCGTTTCAGCAGTCGCTCCTGAGTTTCCAGCTATATTACACGGAGATGTAGCTGGTATTGTTATTGAAGTAGGAGAAGGTGTTTCAAAATTCAAATCTGGGGATGAAGTATACGGTTGTGCCGGAGGTTTTAAAGAAACTGGTGGGGCACTTGCAGAATTTATGCTTGCTGATGCACGACTGATTGCTCACAAACCTAACAATTTAACAATGGAAGAAGCAGCTGTCTTGCCATTAGTTGCAATTACAGCTTGGGAATCTTTATTTGATCGTGCAAATATTAAACCTGGTCAAAATGTTCTCATTCATGGAGCTACTGGTGGCGTGGGACACGTTGCCATTCAACTAGCTAAATGGGCAGGTGCTAAAGTTTTTACAACAGCTTCTCAGTAGAACAAAATTGAAATAGCCCATCGTCTAGGAGCCGACATAGCTATTAATTATAAAGAAGAATCTGTTCAAGAATATGTTCAAAAACATACGAATGGCAACGGATTTGAAGTTATATTTGATACGGTAGGTGGCAAAAATCTTGATCATTCTTTTGAAGCTGCCGCAGTCAATGGAACTGTCGTAACAATTGCAGCTCGTTCAACCCATGACCTCTCTCCTTTACACGCAAAAGGACTTACTCTGCACGTTACTTTTATGGCGTTAAAAATATTACATACAGATAAACGTGACGCTTGCGGGGAAATTTTAACTAAACTAACGCAAATAGTAGAAGAAGGAAAACTTCGCCCACTGCTAAATTCTAAATCATTTACGTTTGATGAAGTTGCACAAGCACATGATCATTTGGAGTCGAATAAAGCAATAGGTAAAATAGTGTTGAATAACGTTTGGTAACTATAACTCGATAATATAAATAATGATTCATGCTGTTTAGCTTATTAAGCTTAATGCGTAGATTAATTGTACAAATGTTAAACAAGGCGATCAAAAATGATCGCCTTGTTCTTTTTAAAAATATAATAGTGTTTTTTCGGATTTCACCAATAGCATGTCCCTATCCCTAAATAGAGCGAATAACTCTACTATAACTAGACCGTATTATTACATTTGAATATTACTTATGAAATTTCACACGCTCTTCAAGCGGTTGGAATTCTTTTTCTCCTGGTGCAGCTGTTGGATTACCAAATGGCATTTGTGCAATTAGTTTCCAATTAGCAGGAACATTCCATTCTTGTTTTACCTCATCATCAATTAATGGATTATAATGTTGTAAAGATGCCCCTAATCCCTCTGCTTCTAAACCTGTCCACACGACTAATTGATGCATACCTGATGCTTGGTGTGACCAAATTGGGAAGTTTTCAGCATATGCAGCAAATTTTTCTTGAAGCGATTTAACTACAGCTTCATCTTCAAAGTATAGTACGGTTCCATAACCAGCTTTAAAGGAATCCATTTTTTGTTGCGTTCCTGAAAAATCTCCATCTCCAACTACTTTTCTTAATGTTTCAGTTGTAATATCCCATAATTTATTATGAGCTTCACCAAATAATACAACTAATCGCGCAGTTTGAGAATTGAAAGCTGATGGAGTATGTTTCACAGCAAACTCCACGATTTCTTTAATTTTTTCATCTGATACTTGTACCTCTTTATTAATTCCATAGTAAGTACGTCTTTCTTTCAGTGCAGTATAGAAATCTTTTGTCATGATTCATTTCCTCCTGAGTTCTAATATCCTTCAAAATGATACATTTCGAAGATAATATGCGTTTAAATGAGTTCATTTTTGAATCATTGAACTCCATAACACCAATTTGCCATTCATACTGAATCTAACTAAACCGCTTCATTTAAACCACTTCAGTTCACCTAAAAAACGTCTTATAACATCATTGATACAATCTAGTGATCATTCGATACTATTTTATCCATTCTCTATTAATATATCCTGCGTGTTTCATATTTACACAAATATAACTTTAACCAGCAAAAAAGCCAGGTGGCATGAATAACCCATTACCTGGCTTTTTACATTTTCAATTTAAATTCAACTAACCATTCTTAATGAATAGTAGTAAAAACTATACTCATTGCTTATTTAATAATTAACATCTCATAAGGATGTTGTTCCATAAATCTATTCTCCCAAGGAATCTCTAATGATGTCCAATTTGAACCACCGTCTACTGACTGATACACTCCTTTATTGCTAAACAGATAAAACGTTCCATCACTTGTTGCCTTTAATACTGGTATGATTGTGCCTTTAGGAGTTGGTAAACCTGCATTCATTTCTGCCCAAGGTTGATCTTTTTCTTTCTTATAAATAAATGATTCACAATTTCCATTATTGTAATCATGCGCTACATGTGGATTTGAAGATGTTGCGATAATAATATTTTCTGGATCATTTGGGTTAACTGCCATTTGATATGCGTAATGATGCTTTAACCCACTACACATATAGTTCCAAGTCTTACCTCCATCATTACTCTCCGCATATTCTTGACCTGGTTCTTTCAAGAATGAATCACCTAACACCCCGTATAAACGATTTGGAGCATTGCGATGCGATTTAAGAATATGAATATCTTGAGGATAGTTCCCCTCTTTTTCCTCAGTCCACGTCATACCGCCATCTACACTTTTAATTAATCCCCCAACCTCAATCGTTGTATAAATAGTTTCTGGATTATTAGCATCAATTTCAATATGTTTTACGTGGTGCGTATATGTTCTTTGAGGAAAGAACCATGATGAATACGATGGCATTTGTCGATAATCCGTTAGCAATTCAAAACTGTCTCCTCCATTTTTGGATACAAACATGGCGCTCGGTTCAGTTCCTACATATACGATCCCGTTACCGTCATCACCCTTCTCTGGAGATACAGAAACTGCTGTAATAGCTCTCATATGAATAGCATTGGCTGGGAACACTTCACCAAAAGAAGGTAACGTACCAATCGCTTCCCATGAACTTCCTCCATCTTTGCTTCTCCATAATCCCCTATCAAAAGTACCACAATACATTCTTTCTTGGTCGTATGGATCTAAAGCTAACGCAACTGGATTAGCACCTACAAACTGTGATTGGACGCTCCATGTTGAGTCTTTTTTTTCTGCAATTACAAGTTCTCTATCAAACGCTAATATGAATTTTTCCATAACTAAAATCTCCTCGTTTCATAAATTCCCTACTATATTATTTAAATTTTGAACATTACAAGTTAAGAAATGATATTTATATGCCGTAGCATATAAATGATGAATTTTAATATGCGATTAATAACTTACATTATATAATTTGTTAACTTCACATCAGTACGATGAACAAGATATCCTGTTAAATCATATAAGCCCATATGCCACCTCCAAACAACTTATAATATACATGCTATAGCATACATATTATAGAATGCATTATTTTATGTCAAACTTTATACTATTTTAAAATCAGTTTTCCACATAGCCTAAAACAATTCAAAAGTCATAAACAGAAACACTTTATTGAATAGAAACTATAAAAAAAGAGTGCAACTTTTTGCACTCTTTTTACTCATTTCTATTAGAAATCAAAGTTATCAGGATCTGGACCGACGCGGTGATTTTGATTTAACGCATCGATTTTTTCCATATCTTCCTTCGTTAATTCAAAGTTAAATACATCAGCGTTTGCAATAATACGGTGTTCTTTCGTTGATTTTGGAATTGTAATAACTCCATTTTGTAAGTCCCAACGTAGGATAACTTGCGCTGTTGTTTTACCGTGTTTATCAGCAATTGCTTGTAATGTTTCATTATCTAATAATTGACCTTGCATTAGCGGTGACCATGCTTCCATTTGAATACCTTGTTCTTTACAGAAAGCTTGTAATTCTTTTTGCGTTAAACGTGGATGGTATTCCACTTGGTTAATCATTGGCTTAATTTCAGCATCTTTTATTACATCTTGCAAGTGATGGATTTGGAAGTTACTTACACCAATTGCACGTACGCGCTTTTCTTTATAAAGTGTTTCTAACGCTCTCCACGTATCTTTATATTTTCCTTCTACAGGCCAGTGAACAAGATATAAATCTAAATAATCTAGTTTTAATTTTTTTAAGCTCTCTTCATATGCAGCAATTGTTTCTTCATATCCTTGATCTGCGTTCCATACTTTTGAAGTGATAAATAATTCTTCTCTTGAAATTCCAGTCGCTTCAATACCAGCACGGATTCCTTCACCTACAGCTGTTTCATAATGAATAGTACGTACTTTAAAGTGCTGTAGATACTAAAAAGTAACATAGTTAATTACTAGTACTATAAAGTGAAACTTTAATCAGTGGGGGTTTTGTTCATCCCCCACTGATTATTAGCCCTCACCAATCGGGCTTTTACGGGATAAATCTTGTTTCCCTCTCACATGTGCTATTATGAATGATATTTAACATAATAAAAAGTACGTACTTTAAAGTACTATAGGTACTAAAAAGTAACATTTACATAACCTAGCTTATTTTGCTCAAAATTGAAATCTACATTCCACGAAGAAGGCTTTCATGTGAAGAAATACATTTTTTCGGTAGATGCGACTTTAGAGGATATTGCTTAAAAATGTAAAGAATCATATTCATTACCGCAGACAAATATCAAAAAAGGCAAAAACGAACAGAAATATGTTCATTTTTGCCTTTTTATTTAATCATTAAAATGTACGACTTTTGGAAAGAAAATCTTCATTGGCTCCCGTTACACCACTTTGCCCCCAGTTTCCTGGAATCATTTCACGGATAAGAATAAGGACTTTATCCAAAGGTGCATGAGTATATTTAGATGTTAATTGTGTAAGTTCGTTTACCCACTTA
The DNA here is from genome assembly GCF_001884205.1 of Bacillus sp. NH11B. Taxonomy (NCBI): domain Bacteria; kingdom Bacillati; phylum Bacillota; class Bacilli; order Caryophanales; family Bacillaceae; genus Bacillus; species Bacillus sp. NH11B. Next base: position 36,063 of record NZ_MAOG01000118.1, read on the forward strand.
TCCTTTGTATCTTGATCAAATGTATTCCATATATCAATCTTAATAATAGCCATCCCATCAACGTTACGACCCGGTGTATCGTAAGACTCTTTTGTCTCCCAATTGGACACCCTACTTTTCTCGGCAAAGGTAGCATCACTTGCTACAGCCCCAGCTTTCCCCCAATTTTCTTTCTCAAGTTCCGTTATCAACACTTGAATTTTGTCAGGGACAATTTTTAATAGGTTTATTGTAAGTTCCGTTACATTATAAATGAATTCCTGCTTTTCTTCTGTTGACATGGTTGGCCAAGTATTTAGTTCAATTAATGGCATAGTATTGCCCCCTAAAGTTAATTATTTATTCACTAACTACAACTATTGGTTCAAATGATTTTTAACTGCTCTTACTACCAATTCGTGATCTACTTCTGGCGGTAATCCTGAAACTGTTATCATTCCAATAACCCCTACGTTTTTTATTCTGATAGGAAAGCATCCACCAAACGCAGCATATTCCGAAGTATCTAAAAGATATTTTTCATTATATGAAATTCCAGTTATTTCACTTTGTATCTGCATATAATACGAGCTACGATCATGCAGGGAAACGACTCGTTTTTTACGCTCAATCCATTTCGTATTTTCCTCATTTGTCCCTGTCATCTTGAAATGAAATAATTGCACACCATTTTTCGTTATATCAACAGCAATCAATTTCCCCTCTCGCTTTGCTGTTTCAACGATAAATAAACCTAGTTGCAAGGCATCTTCATTTGTAAAAGAGGAAAATTGAAGTGTTTCCTCCTCTTTTAAAATTTGTTTACTTATTTCATTCAAATTTGAAGTACCCATATCTTTAACCTCCATAATTGTTTTATGCCACTGCGGCATTTTTTGAAATTATTAGGCCATATAGTACAACCTTTCAATCAATCTGATTCTGAATAAAATGCTGTAACATTGTTGGTAACTAGTACCGTAAAGCTTGTTTTCTTCTTACTGGTGCTATTATGAATGATATTCAAAGTTATAAAAAGTACGCACTTTAAAGTGCTATAGGTACTTTAAAGTACTATTCTACTTATCCCTATCTTACAGAGACTATTATGAAATATATTTAACATCTTAAAAATGTATGTACTAAAGAATAATATTTTTCATATCAAACTTTTTTGCTTAATGGCTGTAATTCAAATTCATCAAATTTTTGTATCAAGACAAATGAAAAATAAAAAGAACCTAGCCGATACTAGATTCTTTTCCGATCAAAAAACACTCTTATATTTCTCGTGTGTTGTTACAAACGACTTAGAATAGAACTCCTACTAAAGGCTCATTTTAATTACAGTAAAAGATTGGTGAAACAAATACACTACACCACCTAAAAATAGGAGGCAACAAAAATGAGTGAAAAAACAGCAGGATTCTCACAAGTAAATCACGTCGGAATTACAGTAAGTAATTTAGAAAAATCTATCGTTTTTTATGAAGCATTAACAGGTAAGAAAATATCAAACATCGATGAAATTGGCGGAAAGAGAATGGCGCAAACCCAAGGACTTGAAGATACTCGTATTAAATATGCCAACCTACACTTAGACAATTTGAATATCGACATTCTAGAATACGTTGTCCCTAAATCAGATAAAGCCTCTTACTCAAATGATCAAATTAGTGCGATGCATCTTTGTTTTGAAGTAGAAGATATCGATGCCGCTGTAGAACGTCTAAAAGCAATTGGAATAGAACCAGATGGAGAACCTATTGTCTTCCAAGAAGATGATGGCTTGAAATCTGGATTTGGTACAGGTGTTGCCTACTTCCGTGATCCAGATGGTACTAATTTAGAGCTAATTGCTCCAAAAGGTCCATTTAGACGTGACTAATTACAATAAGCTGCCCATTTGGACAGCTTATTTACATAATTATCGTTATTGGCAGTGAAATGACTTTACATATCTAAGCTATTGATGATAGATAATATTTGATGAATGGAACTATTTAAAACCAAAGGATTGATTTTACAGAAACTTAAAAATACAAATAGATATCATATTTATTATAATTTTTAAACTCCCCCATTAACTAGCTCTTTTATCGAGTTTAATTTTGAAGAAAGCTCAATAAACCATTCTTCATCCCCTGTTAATAATGCTAGATCTATAAGATAAAGAATTTGCTCCTTATTGATTACCTTTGATTCAGGGAGTTTGTTAACGTGTTTACTAAAGAGTAAAATCGCTTCGTTTATTGTGTACTTGTCGTCACGTTTCACAATGCTAACTGTAACTACATCTTCCACTTTATCAAGGGATACAATGTAACCAACTATGAATTCACCCTCATTTGATATTCCACGAACCCAATCTCCTACTTTTAAAACTTGATTATTATTTGACATCATAATTTTTCACCTTCTTATAAATATTTTTTGTGACGATATAAAAGATATAAAAACGAAATCGAACTGTAATATTTTTCATTACATTTAAGTATTAAGAACTCACGGCTATATAATCTTTAAGCCGCTTAACGTTCTTGATTAATAAGATCAACAACTTCTTTCATTGTATAATTCTTTAAGTATTCACCTAGATGCTCTTCCGCGCCTAAGAAAATGGCAAAAAGAACTTTTCGCATGTTCGATCCTACAACACACTGATCATTCGATTCCGGACACTTCGGCTGCAATGCACCTTCAGAGGTTATTTGATAAATATGCCAGAGATTAACTTCACTTAAATCACGAGCGAAAATAAAACCTCCACCAGTTCCCTCTTTTGATTGTATGAACTTATGTTTTTTTAACAAACTTAGCACTTTGCGAATGCGTACTGGATGAACACCTGCACTTTCTGAAATAGCACTACTTGTTGACATCCGGTCTGGCTGTAAAGCTAAATAAGTTAAACTGTGAATGGCCAAGGTAAAGTCGCTGTTCATTGTTTTCCTCCTATGATCAAAAATGTTGTTTCTCGTATATTAACATACTGTAGCCATAAATATTACAGATAGGTTGGTCAAACGTTAAAATATATATAAATAATTCTTACCATAAAAAATAAATTCCTTTATATTCTATCCGAACTCGCCTATATTCCATAACTTCATTTAGCTTTTTAAGTTAAAAATACATTTAAAGGCTCCATTGTTTCTTCACTTGTTCTTCTGCCAACTGTTTAATTTTTGTCCATATCGTATTTTTGCTTACAATAACATTTGTTTGATAATTTCTATCGTTATAATTAACTGTTACGCATACTTCTATCATTTTCTGTTTCCTCCTTTCAAATTTTTTTATATTTAATTGCTGAAAAGTCTTGGATTTAGTTATAATCTCTAACCTACAACTTCATTTTTTAAATAATCAAATTTAAAAATCCCACTGTTTTTTGACTTGTTCTTCTGCCAATTGTTTAATTTTTGTCCACACCGTATCTTTGCTTACAATAACATTTGTTTGATAGTTTCTATCTTTATAATTAACTGTAACGCATACTTCTATCACCTTCTGTTTCCTCCTTTCAAAAAATTTCTCTTTCATACTATTACTTATTAATTAGCCAACTTTTGCAGTTCAATATTTAAGAATGTTCGAACGCTACGTGGTAAAAATTTACGAATTTCTTCGTCATTAAAACCAATCTGTAATCTTTTCTCGTCCAGCATAATTGGGCGACGCAACATTAGCGGATGCTCAATTATTAATTTATAAAATTCATTCAGCGAAAGCTCATCTATATTTATATTTAAGTCTTGAAAAGTTTTGGATCTAGTTGAAATAATTTCAGTAGCACCCTCTTCAGTTAAACGAAGAATGGATTTAAGTTCATCCACTGTCATAGAATTGGAAACGATATTTTTTTCAGTATAATCAATTTGATTCTCTTCAAGCCATGCTTTCGCTTTTCGACATGAACCACAGCTTGCTGTTGTATATAAAACCACCATATTTCACTCACTCCTTTAATTTTCTTTATGAAACGTACATTTTAAATATCTGTTATTGAAATGTATTAAAAAAGATTACAGTTCAGAAACAAATACACGTAATCTTATTTATTCGGCAATGTTTCGTTTATTTCTACTATTCGTTTCTTTTCATGCTTCTTTTATAAAATTATTGAAACTACATTTTACAGACGATGACCACTCACTTTTAAAAATCTTACTGTAATTTTATACATTACAGTAAGATTAATCAACTGTTAAGTCTTGGAGTAATTAATCATTTTTTGTGTGAATTTCCCCATAGCGTTATGGCGAACCAATTTCCAATGCACTTCAAAATACATTTTATTCATTTCTTACTTACATGTGCTATTATGAAATATATTTAGCAAAATAAAAAGTACGCACTTTAAAGTATTATAGGTACTAAAAAGTAACGTATGCATTTTCAAGTGCCGTTCTGCTTATTTCTCTCTTACATCGGTTATTATGAACGATATTTAGCACAATAAATAGTACGCACTTTAAAATATTATAAGCACTAAAAAGAAATAATTTTAGTATGTGAATCCAAAAATGTAATCTAAATTTATCAAAGGAGTTTTTTATGAAGACATATAATATTCCTGTCGAAGCAACTTTAGAAGTTATTGGTGGAAAGTGGAAAGTCGTTATCCTTTGCCATTTAAAGAAAGGAACAAAAAGAACGAGCGAATTAAAACGTTTAATGCCTGGTATTACTCAAAAAATGTTAACACAACAATTACGTGAATTAGAAGAAGATGATGTAATTCAAAGAAAAGTATATGACCAAGTGCCACCGAAAGTAGAGTATTCTTTAACCGATTACGGTTCGTCTTTAGGAGCGATACTCGATTCCCTCTGCAGTTGGGGAGAAGTTCACCTTGAAAAAAACGGGAACACGTCCATGCTTATTACAGCTGATGAATAATAATCGTTCCTACTATATTGAAGATATAAAAATAGGTTGAAGCAATACTTGCCCCAACCTATTTTTTATGCCTCTTTATAACTTTTTGCGGTAATGACTGTTTCGAATTCAAAGGTTTCCGGCAAATGATCGGCGTAAGAGTACTCAAAAGTGCGTCCATCCGTTAAGTAGGCCACTTGTTCAACTCTCATTAGAAAATCTTGATTTGTTAAGTTCATAAATTGCTTTTCTTTATCATCTGGGCGAATTCCTTTGACCCTGACAACGGATGTCCCTACTTCAAGGCCTAGTTTATTTTGAATGTGCGAGTATATCGACTCCTCTAAAACTGAAGCTTCAACACCTGGGATGACCGAAATGGGCATCCATGTATGCTCCATAATCGTCGGAATGCTGTGAATGATGCGGAGGCGAATGATTTTATAGACAAAATCACCAACGGAAACCCCCAATTTTTCAGCAACTATTTCATCGGCACCTACAATCATAAACTCGATAACTTTACTTTCTACCTCACTACCGTAAACTGCTTTCGTACCTGTTAAAGTTTGAATCATTCGGGCCTTTTCCTGCTGACGCCAATCTTGAACCACCGTTCCACTTCCGCGCCGGCGAATGATGTAGCCGTCTCTAACTAGCAAGTCCAGCGCCTTTTTAATAGTAAGAACTGAAACGCCAAATTCTTCAGCAAGGACAGGGCTACTCGGGATTTTTTCGTTAATTTTATATTCAGCGTCTAAAATTTGCTGTTTAATTTTTTGATAAATGCCGAGGTATTTTACTTGCGTTGATCCACTTGCCACTTCCCTACCTCCTTTTATGCTTAACTACCTTCTATTCGTTCCAATTTAAAGCTTCAAGTTTGTAAACTGAAGGTGATAATGCAGCAAATCCGTTTTCCAAAATTTCAATATTCGTTACTGCTTCTTCGTCTTTCACAAGTTTTGGTGCACCATTTACGATTGTTTCATACGCTGCATCATAGAAACGACCGTAATCACCAAGCGGCGTTTTAATTTGTTTTTCAATCCAGTCACCGTTTGCGTTGCGATATTTAGCAACTCCATAGTACATCGGGGAATCTTCACCAAAGCCCGCACTCTCAGGCATAACACCCGCTTTCAGATCATTTTCCTGCTGATCTTCACCGTATTTAATAAATGATCCGTTTGTTCCATGAACAATAAAGCGTGGATAATCTTTCGCTACAACATGGTTGGTTTTCAGTTTAATTTTCAGCTGATTTCCGTAATGTAGATCAACATCGAAATAGTTATCAACCGCACCTTCCACTTCATTATTACGAATATCGTATGTCACCGTATTCGGACGGCCAAATAGTGAAATCATGCGGTCCATCGTATGAATACCTAAACTGTAGAATGAACCTTCTTCTTTTGGACCTTCGTGAGTGATTGAGCCTGGACGGAAGTAATCAATGTGCGATTCAACCTCAACAATATCACCAAGGAATCCTTGTTCAACAACTTGCTTCACAGCTAAGAAATCACCATCAAAACGGCGGTTTTGGTAAGGCATAACTACTACACCTTTTTCCCGGCCTAAAGCTAATAATTCTTTAGCATGTTCAACTGTATCGCAAAATGGTTTTTCAACGATAACTGATTTTCCAGCAAGTATAACTTTTTTCGCCAATTCGTAGTGCGTGTGCGCTGGCGTGCAGATCGTCACTACTTGAATTTCTTTGTCATTCAACAATTCGTCCAAATCAGTGGTGAAGTAAACACCTTTTTTCTGATATGGAGCTGCTAATTCTTCATTAATATTGCGGGAAAAAATCGTTTTTACTTTTATATTTTCACGTATTTTTACATAAGGTAGGTGATAACGGTTAGCTGATTTTCCAAATCCAATAAAGCCCATTGTCAATGTCATGTTCTTCAACTTCCTTGCTCATAAATTTTCGTTTCTACATTTATTATATATTTTTATTATTAAAAGTATATAGTTTTGATTTTTAAATTATATATTAAATAAAAAATTCATCATTGCTAAACCAGCTATTAATATGGTATAGATTCTTACTTTTCACCATTGTAACTTTCTAAAGTTGTATACTGAAAAACACCACCTCGTCATTAGGTGGTGTTTTCAATATTACATATAGAGATTTCACTTAACTTTACTATTTTTTCTATCTATACATCGTTCTCCCCATACAGTCAATTGATTTAATACATTTTGCAAAGACCACCCATAATCAGTTAAGGAGTATTCTACTCGGGGTGGAATTTCTTTATAGATTTCACGTGTAATCACACCATCATCTTCCAGCTCACGTAGTTGTTGCGTCAACATTCTAACAGAAATTTCAGGAATTAGACGCTGTAACTCACTCGTTCGCTTCGTTCCTTTCGTTAAGTGACATAAAATGACGACCTTCCACTTTCCCCCGATAATTTCTAAAGTTGCTTCTATCGGTATATTATATTGTTTCACGCGATTTCCCCTCCTTTTTCTAAATTTCTTCTCTATTGTTGCGTAAAAACAGATAATTTTCTATACGGCACATTTTAGTTCCTACAGCACAAAAAAGTACCTATATTACCAAAAAGTAATTATGCCGCTTAAAAAACTCCCCTCTATATACATGACAAATCAAAAGAAAAAACGAGCGTATTATCGCTCGTTTTTTCTTTCTTTATTCAGCTGCTGTTATAAGCATAGACGTGTTGCCATTCTTTTCAAGATGATTTTCTCCCCAGTTACAAAGAGAATCGAGTATAGCATCTAAAGAATGACCGTAATCCGTTAAAGAATACTCTACTTTTGGCGGCACTTGGTTATACACTTTTCTCTCGATTACACCGTCTTCTTCTAATTCACGTAATTGTTGTGTTAACATCTTTTGTGTAATACCAGACATTAATTGTTTTAATTCGCACGTTCTCTTTTTGTCTTTCTTTAAATGACAAAGGATAACTACTTTCCACTTTCCACCGATAACCTCTAAAGTCGCCTCTACAGGAATATTGTATGTTTTCATATAAAAATCTCCTTTAATAATGTTATAAGGCAATTAAGCTAAAGATTTAAATATTACTTTTAAGTATCTATAGCACCTTAAAGTACGTACTTTTTATTGTATTAAACATGTTTCATAATAGCATACATAAACAGCAGATGAGTAGTACGGCACCAAAAAGTACCTGTATTACTTTTTAGTATCTATATCACTTTAAAGTACGTACTTTTCATTATGTAAAATACATTTCATAATAGCATTTGTAAGAGTTGCGTGAGTCATGTAGTATTAGAAATTACATTTTAGTACCCGTACTTTAAAGTGAGTATTTTTATCATGCATTTTGTCAGACGATGAAATGACATGTATTGATTTTCACATCTATTCACAATGATTAATTAATTTTCAAATACATTTTAGGAGGATATCTTTAATGAGTAATTTACTAAAAGAAAAAATCGGTTTTGGTACAGCACCACTAGGTAATATGTACCGTAATATCCCAGAAGAAGAAGCAATCGCTACAGTAGATGCTGCTTGGGAGAATGGCGTTCGTTACTTTGATACAGCTCCACTTTATGGTTCTGGTTTAGCGGAGATTCGTCTTGGGGAAGCACTTTCAAAAAGAAATCGTGATGATTACTTTTTAAGCACAAAAGTCGGTCGAACTATTTCAGATGAACTAGAAGATCCATCTGCACGTGATTTAGGTGAAAAAGGCGGACTTTTCGAATTTGGTCGTAAAAATAAAATGATCAATGATTATAGCGCAGATGCAACTCTTCGTTCTATCGAGCAAAGTTTGAAACGTTTAAAAACAGATCGTCTAGACTTTGTTTTCATTCATGATTTAGCACAAGACTTTTATGGCGACGAGTGGATTTCACAATTTGAAACGGCTCGTACAGGAGCATTCCGTGCGCTAACACGTTTACGCGAAGAAGGAGTCATTAAAGGTTGGGGACTTGGAGTAAACAAAGTAGAATCAATTGAACTTATGCTAGATTTAGAAGAAGCGCAGCCAAATATATCCTTGTTAGCTGGCCGTTATTCATTATTAGACCACGAGCGTGCCTTGCAACGAGTAATGCCGGCAGCTGTAAAGCATAATATGGATATTGTTGTTGGTGGCCCATATAGCTCAGGTATTCTTGCTGGAGGTGCTCACTTCGAATATCAAAAAGCATCACCAGAAATCATTGCAAAAGTTGAGAAAATCAAAGCTCTTGCAGATCGTCACGAAATTAGCATTAAAGCTGCTGCATTACAATTTTCACTAGCTAACCCAGCAGTTGCTGCCGTTGTTCCTGGTGCAAGTAAACCGGAACGAATTGTAGAAGACCAAAATGCCTTAAACACAGTAATTCCAGCAGCATTCTGGGAAGAAATGCGCGAACAAAAACTAGTAGCACCTAATGCACCACTACCAATCAACGTAAAATAAAGTGAAACTTTAATCAGTGGGCCATCCCCCACTGATTATTTCCCTGCAAATAGCGGAATTAAAAGGAGTCTAATAAATATGGCACATACTACTACATCTATGACAATTTTCGCTTCACCTGAACAAGTATGGCAATTAATCGGAGGATTCAACTCCCTTCCAGACTGGTTACCTTATATACCTAGCAGTAAATTAACTGAAGGCGGTCGTGTACGTCACCTAGCTAATCCAGATGGTGATACGATTATAGAACGATTAGAAGTATTCAATGATAAGGAACGCTACTACACATATTCAATCATGAATGCACCATTCCCAGTCACTAATTACCTTTCTACAATCCATGTTAAAGAAGGTACTGAAAGTAACACTTCGTTAGTAGAGTGGTCTGGTACTTTCACTCCTGTAGGGGTTAGTGATAAAGGTTTCATGGCATCTACAGCGATGGACTGAAAGCATTGCAACAAGCATTTCTAGATTGATCCACCTTTAAAAAAACGATGAAAAGCAAAGCGATATCGCTTTGCTTTTTTATAAAATCCCTTTTAACTTTTCACCAATTAACTTCGCTACATACTCATAGCCTTCTAGTCCAAAATGCAAACCATCTTTTTCTTCATCTTCTACGAATATTTTATAATTTTCTTCCTGAATCATCTCAGCATACAAATTTAGAAAATGGCTCCCGGTTTGCTTCGCTACTTCCTCTACAACTTCTGCATACTGGCCGAGTATTTCATTTGTTCTATTACGTTGTCTTTCTTCATCAACTGGCGCCGGACTAATAAGTAATACTTTTTCTGGTGAAATCGCGCTTACAATTCTCTCTAAGTTTTCTTTATATGCTTGTAATGGGACTTGAGCAAAAGAAACTGCATCATTCGTACCAAGAAAAACTGTTACAAAGTCTGGTTCATGTGATAATACATCTTCTTCAATTCTATGTAACGCGTCGAACGTATTATCACCTGGAACACCTGCATTCACTACTTCCCAATTCGGAAACATCTCTTGCAAACGTGGTGTTAACCTCGGCGTTCCATTGAAAAACGTTTCATCAGCTGTAATACTATCTCCAAAGCATACTAACGTTTTCATAAAGCTAACTCTCCTTTTATGTATGAAACAACTTTCCTTCTATCGCTTTCATATATCTTTCAGCAGAACGTTCAACTGCCTCATTTGCATTTTCTTTTACTACTCGGTGAAAAGCATTATATAAACGATTAAACTGTAACGGCTTCACTCGATTCACCATTTCTTCCACTTTTCTCGCTGGTAATGGAATTAAGTTTGGATAGCTATACATAAAGCTTACCCATCGCTCATCTGCTACAACTTGAATAATATCACCTGTTAACAAAATTCCTTTTCCATCATTACCTTCTTCCCAATGTAAGACAGAACCACCTTTAAAATGACCTCCTAAACGATGAATGGTCAAGCCATCAGCTAATTGTAAAGATTCACCAGACCAATAAATAATACGACTACTCGGACGCATCACCCACTCTTTATCATCTTCGTGTATATAAATTGGTACATCAAATGTCTCTGCCCATTCTACTTGTGTTGAATAATAATGAGGATGAGACAATGCAATTGCATCTAATCCGCCAAGCTCTTTTATTTTCGTAATTGTCATTTCATCTAAATAAGTAATGCAGTCCCATAGTAAACGATATGATTCTGTTTTCACTACAAATGCCGTTTGACCGATCGCAAACCCTGGTTTTGTCGTAATACTATAAAGCCCATTTTCTTCTTCGATTATTTCATTTTTATATGTATCACTCGTTTGCAAGTTTTCTAAAGTCGTCCAAGACTGCCCTTTCGGATTAACATATTGCCTTTCTTCATCACAAATATGACAACTCACTGGTTCTTCTACACTCGCTGCATACTGCACGCCACACGTTGTACAAACGTAATTTTTCATAATCATTTCCCCTATCCCTATATTTTTATTAAGCTGATTTTTGTTGATAATGATCTGCGTTTTTATTTTCAATTAATAAACTTATAAAAGTAAGTAAATAGACAGCTGTAACCGATAATGGAATTACAGTAAATCCTTTTTCTGCAAAAAGAATCCCGCAAACTGACGTTACGAATACAGTCCCTACTGACAATAAACCATAACTTTTACTTTCATAAATCCATACGTACGGAATAAAATGCACACCTATTAACATTGCTACTACAAAAGGTAACCATTCTGGAAATTGAAAATAGGCAAGTAATACAAGCGGAATATTTAATACATTTATCCCACCAATTAATCCTGCTAAAATCCCTAACGGATTTCCTTTCGCAAACATATCAATTTTCAATATAGCAGCTATCATTAAGCCGAAAGGAAACACACATCCCATACCGATTAAATATACCCACACCACTTGTTTTTCCGAAAGAACAAAGCCCGTTATACTCATAACTATCCAAAATAAAACGCCGGCTAATATAATTGGTAAGCCTCTCTTCGTTTTTATTGCTAAATCCTTTTTCGCTTCTGCAACATTCATCTCACTATCTCCCCCAAAATATTTCTACTATACAGTCGGCTCAATTTCGGCCATCCAATAACGCCAAGCTGCTAAATAATCTTCTAAATCTTTCGGGTGGTGCCTTAAACATGTATCTATACGCAAATATAGTCCTATGACTATTTCTTCATATAAATCACGGTCTTTTTTATGAAATACACACTGTTCTATCGCATAATTAATCGTTTCTTTTGTTAAATCTTCCGGGGTTGAACAGAACGCATAGATTAAATCGTATATAGGATCCTCCTAACACTGGTAAGGGATCAATTACACCATGCAGCTTATTTCCTTGAAATATAAAATTATGGAATCCAAGATCACCATGCAATAAAAATGGCTGATTTATTCCAGTCCCCCTACTTGGATTATTTGCTAACTTAAGAACTGTTCTATACTCTTCCTCACTTATATATGGTTTTAGGTTTTCATAAGCTTCTATCACATTTGTTGTTAAAAATTCATTCCAAGATTGAACCGGACTTTCTTTCCATCCCCACCCATCTATATCTGAAACTATTTCATACTTATTAATAGCTTCTTTTACAAGTATACTAAGCGTAATTCGTTTATATCCACGTTCGCACGAAGTACTCCCTTCGAGGAATGAATACACAATATATCTATTTACAGGTTCCTTATACAAAAGCTTTGAAAATAAAGTATTCCCTTCATAAAAAGAAAGAAAATCAGCTTCTTCACGTATCACTTCTGATTCATTCAGCTTTACAACGTATTTCGCGTCCAACAAATATACTGTACTTGTCGTTCCTCCGTTCAACACTTTCATGCTTTTCGGATAATGTGAAATAACCTTCTCATTAACTAGTTGTTCAGCGATTACTGAAATGTCCATTCCCTCACCCTTATACCCTGAATATTCCCTTAATTCAAAAGACAACTTTACTATCATTTGACAAACACAAGGGAAATCCTCCCAACACCTTAATATAACAAAAATAATTTTATTTTACTGCAACGGCTTCCTTCAATATTTCATCATATAATTCATTCCATTTATAATGATAGGCTGCACTCTCTTCTACTCTAACAAACATCCTTTTATCGGATTCATACTCACCGTCAAACTTATGCACTTCATTAATTTCCATCCGGTAGAACGGCTGATACCCTACTTTTGGATACGGACTATTTTCATTCCAATTTGGATTATCACTATGGTCAACGATAATATATCCAAATAAAGTACATTCTCCTTTTACATAACCTTCTTCCCACGCTTCTCTTTTAAAACATTCTTCTGGTAGCTCTCCTTCTTCTATATGCCCACCAGGAAAGTCCCAACCACGCTGCTCATGGTCTATTAGTAAAACCTTTTTACTATGAAAACAAAAACCGTGAACACTCGTGATTCTTTTGTATTCTGGCAGTGTACAATCTTTTTTCCACGTTAACTTCACCTTTGATTCCCCATAATTTGCATATATCGTTACCATTTGCATCACTCCAAATGCTCTTCATTTAATCTAGTAATTTCTATTGCAGGATCTACTTCTTTTAATTTACGAGCCAAACTTTCTACACCAAACACTTCTGTAAACGTGTGACTACCTACAATTAGGTTAATGCCTTTAAATTTCGCATGTTGTACTGTATATAATGTTTTTTCTCCTGTTATGTACGTATCACAACCTTTTTCTAGTGCACGCTCAATAAGATTTGTATTGTTTCCTGCACCTGTTAATATCGCAATCCGTTTCACTGGTCTGTCATGATTTTCCCAACTCTTCACTTTCTCTTCCATTCTCTCTTCAAGTTTTTCAACTAAGTTCGAAAAGGGAATCGCTTCTTTATATTCTCCTATTCCCGGTAGCTCTTCTTCCTCATACGTAGAATATTCCAGTATTGTATCTATCTCAATTTCGTTAAATAATGACGTACACGTGCCAAACTTTACAAAATCTAACGGCAAATGAATCCAAAAATGATTCATTTCATATTCTTTTAATTTCTCAATACAAGCCTCTTCCATACCGAATAAAAAACTCCACGGTGCATGATGTGTAAGTATCATATCAACCCCATTTCGATATGCTTCTTCAATTGTTTCTAGCGTCAAATTTGTTGTGTAACCTATTTTGTGAAATTCCTCTTTAATAATATAAGTGAAGCCATACTCGTCATCACCGTATTTATTAAGATGCTCTTCAAAAAGTGATGTAATATGTTCTTTAAACTGCGTTATATTCATTTTCATTTCTCCTTTCATTTACTTTTATATTTCAAAAATAAGGAAATACTATTTAACGACATTACATACATATAGGAGGACAATATGAAACCTGAATTTTTAAAAGCTATACATGAAGCGATTGGAAATGTTGAGCATATTCATATAGAAGAAAGTGGTTCCGACAGCTTACTTATTCATCATGATGATGCACAGCAATTAAAACAAGTTGCTGAAACTTTAGAACATAATAATTTCCGCTCTACTATTAGAACAGCTGGAGATGCTTCATATATTGAAGTATTGAACAGATAGAGAGAAGTCCCAGCTATGTGCTGGGCTTTATTCTTTTATATTGAAATTTCAAACTCCTTCACATACACCGCTGTTCCCGCGATATCTATTTGTAACTTCTCATTTTCTACATCTTTCGTTACATAAACCTTCACACGACCATCTTTATTTATTTCCTGTCCTTGCTCAATGATTAACTCCCATTCATGATCAAAATCTTTCTCCAGATACGTCGCATAATACGCTCCCATTACACCTGAAGCTGTTCCTGTCACTGGATCTTCTATTGTTCCAGAATAAGGTGATGAGAAATGACGACCGTGCATTTTTGCTTCTGCATCATACGTTTCCAAGCAAAGTGGATGGATCGCAACCTTTGGCATTTCTTTTAGCACCGATGGAAATTCATTATTATTAGGTTTCATTCTTTCACATGCATCAATTTTTTTAATAGGTACAATTAAAGTCCAAATACCAGTACTTCCATATACAATCGGTAAATTTTCATCTAAATCATTCACTTCTAGACCAATACTGTGAGCTAATGCCTCTTTGGAACCTGTAAAATTTTGAAACCGCGGTGTTGCTTGTCTCATTTTAATAAAAGTTTCCCCACTTTTATTCGCACCTATATGTATCGGCAAAATCCCTGCCTTCGTTTCAATTGTTAAATTGTGTTTCCCTTCTAATAATCCTCTTTCATGAAGTGCATATATAGTCCCTACTGTCGCATGACCACATAAATCATTTTCATGACCAGGCGTAAAATAGCGAATTCTTACATCTGCTACTTCTGAAGAAAGAACAAAAGCTGTTTCGTTAAATCCGACCTTTTCAGCAATGAGTTGCATTTCCTCTTCCGCTAATCCATCTCCTTCTAATACAATACCTGCTGGATTTCCCATGTTCGGTTTATTACTAAATGCATCATAATGGACTACGTTTACTTTTTTCATTCTCATATCCCCTAATCCTCTTTTAAAATTTTTTTGAAGGTCCAAATATATTTTGATTGGTTGTAAGATCGTACATTACCACTTCAACTCCCCTACACCTGGCTCAATAAACTTACCCGAAACATCCTCATTTGAATCCATTACCCAATCATATATATTTTGAGCTCCTTCAGCAGGAGTCATATTCGCATCAAAAGCACCAATGTCAGTCTTTAATTTTCCAGGGTGAATTGCGGTTACACGAATTCCTTTATCAGCAAACTCTTGTTGTAAACAGAGCGTTAACATATTTTGTGCAGCTTTTGCGATCCGGTATGAATATGAGAACTGCCCTTGTGGAAATTCTTTTCCGGCCATTTTATGTAATGAACCTAAACGAGAGGATACATTTATTATTCTCGGTTGATTCGACTTAGTTAAAGCCACATATGTACCTTTTACAGCTCGAATAACACCTAAACAATGAACGTTAAATAGTTCCATTAACTCTTCTGAATTTGTACGTAAAATCTCAGTTTCCTTTCCAGTAATTCCAGCGTTATTAATAACTAGATCAATATGCTCTGTGTACTCTCCAATTTGCTCCTTAATACGCTCAGTACTCTCATCATCTGACAAGTCTGCTAATATAGGAAAACATCTCGAAGTAAAGACCTTATTCAATTGTCCTATTGCTTCCTCACTTCTAACTAGCGGATAAACGATATGTCCATTTTCATGAAATACCTTTACTAACTGTAACCCTAATCCTCGATTTCCACCTGTAATAAGTACCCTCATATATCTAGCTCCTTATTTTTATAATAAATGAGAAAATCTGCCCACTTACCATTCTCCTGAGAAAATGCTTCTCTCTTACATTCAAATGAAAAACCTGCTCTTTCTGCAAGACGAACGGATGGCTCATTATCAACATGTATATGTAATTCGATTCTATGAAATTGAAGACTATAAAAAAATAACGGCAGCACAGCTATTATACTTTCTACCCCGTATCCATTTTTCCAATATTGATTATGAATAGAGTAGCCCATCATCGCCCATTGATAGTCCATACGTAAAATCTTTATAAGTTCTAGCTTTCCAATATTGGCGCCATCTTCTTTCTGAAAAATACCTAGAACGTACATTTCATCCCGTCGTGCCGCCTCATCAAATCCTCTTATCCATTCCGTAAACCATTCTTGTGTTGAAGATGACATATCATGATAGCCATCATCGTATTTATATTGAGATGGTAACCTCTTATTGAAGCCATCTAACCAACTTTCATAATCCTCTTTTTGAAATGGACGGATAATCAGTCTCTCTGTCTCTACTTGTAATAGTGGCAGCTTCATTACATCTCATCCTCTGAATTATTAATTGAATATTCTTTATTATCTTACACAAAATACAAAATCTAGTAAATTATTATGTTTTTTATAAACAAAAATCCAGTTATGCTTTATACATAACTGGATTCTTCATTATTTGATAACCTTTTTTATTTTACAAGAAAAACATCCCTTAATTCCCTCTTCAACACTTTCCCTAAAGCGTTTTTCGGTAATTCGTCCATAAATACAACTTCTGGTATTTTATAGCTTGCTAGTTTTTCTTTACAATGCTGAATAATTTCTTCTTCTGTTAAAGATGTTTGAATGTCTTTTACAATGTAAGCTGTCGGAATCTCTCCCCAAAAATCATTTGGAATCCCAACTACTGCAACTTCTAAAACTCCATTTATTTCATGAATTACATCTTCTACTTGATCTGGATATACGTTGTCACCACCGTGTACGATAACATCTTTATATCTTCCCATAATATGTAGGAATCCATCATCATCTATCATACCTGCATCGCCCATGTTAAACCAATTATCTTTTACTACCTTCTTTGTCGCCTTTTCATTATTCCAATATCCTTTAAACATGTATGGACTTCTTACATGAATCTCTCCAACTTCATTTGTTGTTAGTTCATCCCCTGTTTCTGGATGAACAATTTTCAATTCTACATGCTTAAGTGTTTTCCCTACAGAAGACATTTTTTCTTTTCCCATATTTGGATGCCAAGAAGTTACTACCCAACCTTCTGTACTACCATACCCTTGCACCATGTATATTCCTTTTTCCATATATTTTTGAATGAGCGTTTCCGGTACTTTTGTACCACCGCTTTGTGCTACTTTCAAAGTCGAAATGTTACGCTCTTGTTTATTTAGTTCATCAAGCATATAACTATAAACAGCTGGGAATGCAAGCATCGTAGTAATCTTTTCTTCTTCAATCTTATCCCAAATAAGAGTAGGATTCGAATCAGCTAAGAAAATCATCGTAACGCCATGATAAATACAATTTAAAATAGAAAGCACGCCACTCATATGAAACAATGGGTGCACTGATAAAAAGCGTTCACCTGCTGGAATTTCTCTTTGCCCTGCAATCTCAGTAAAATAATGATGTAAGTTTTTATGACCAATTACGCATGCTTTTGCCTGTCCAGTCGTTCCTGAAGTAAATAAGTAAATCGCATCATCTTCTTCATGAACTTCCACGTTCGGTTCTGTTATTGGCTGTTCCTTTAATTTTAATTCAAATGAGCCAAAGCCTTCTTTTGTCGTCTCAATTACATAAGGAATTTCTTTGACTGCTTCAATTTTTAATAAAGCTTCACTAAATTCATCATCAATAACTAATACTTTTAATTTTGCTTCTTTTACAATCGTTTCTAATTCATAAGCAGTAAGCTGATGATTAAGTGGAATAAATACCGCTCCAATTTTTAAGCTTGCCATCATAACGCTTGGAAACGGATGATTATTTTTGCATAAGATCCCTATGCGATCTCCTCTTTGCACACCGCAATGTAACAAGTAATGTGCAAGCTGGTTTACTCGTTCATTATATTGTTGAAACGAATACCTTTTCTCTCCCCCGACAAGTGCTTCCATATTCAGTGATTGCATTGCTCTCTTTTGTAATAATTGTCGCATCGTTCTCAAGTAAAACTCCCCTTTATATATATTAGGTTTTTTATTTTACTAGATTAACTATTAATTTGCTAAAGATTACACTTAGTGAATATAAAACAAATATAAAATAGCCATCTACTTAGCAAGTAAATGGCTATTTTTCCTTATATATTAGAATACTTCTTGTTCATAACATATTTCACATATTCAGGTGCACTTTTTTCAATCTCTTCATCACTGATTTCATATTCTGCACCATATAAATAGAAGGAAGGAATAAACTCCATTCCCGTGTATAAGCATGTTGCTTGAAAAGGTTTTGTTAACTCAGCCATTGTGATACCGCTATTTTCATAGTCTTTTTCTAATCCACCTATAGAAATAGCTACACCAAACTCTTTCCCCTGCACTTTATCCCCTTTAGATCCGTAAGCAAATCCATATGTTAATACATCATCGAACCATTTTTTTAACAACGGTGGTGAGCTATACCAGTAGAGTGGAAATTGAAATATATATCGGTCATGTTCTACTAACAGCTTTTGTTCCTCTTCAACATTAAACTCCCAATTCGGTGCCGCTTTATATAATTCATGCACTGTAATTTCATCTGAATATTTCTCAAGTTCTTCTACCCATCTTTTATTAATTCGAGACTTTTCAATATCAGGATGTGCTACAATTACAAGTGTTTTCATATATTTTCTTCCCCCTTATAAATAATTCAAACGCTTTAGTATTAGTATGAATGAGTCACATATAATTGAAAAGTACGTACTTTCAAGTGCTATAGGAACCTTGAGGTACCTTTGGAGGTATTAAATGAATCAAAATGATGATTGCCCAATCGCAACGACACTCGAAGTAATCGGTGGAAAATGGAAAGTTCATATATTATGTATTTTGATGGATGGAAAAATGCGAACGAATGAAATAAAACGAGAAATTCCAAACATTACGCAAAAGGTTCTTACACAACAACTTCGGCAACTTGAAGCTGATGGAATTATCCATCGTACTGTATATCAAGAAGTACCACCAAAGGTTGAGTACACAATAAGCGCACATGGAAAATCTTTAATGCAAATTATGGATGAACTATTTGAATGGGGAAAAGACCATCAAATAAAAAGATTAAATGACTAAAAGAACCCTATCAACTTTGTTACATCTTCTATGTCAAGAATTCTTCTGAAATTTTATAATAGGGGTATCGCCATATCACTATTAAGCTAACAAAAAATACCCCTAAAATGAAAAAAGCTTATTTCTCAAAGGAATTAACTGTAGCGAAGGAAAATTACATATTCTTATAAATATAGCTCTTATATAAATTTCTAAAAAATTATAGCCACAGAATTACTTTCCTATCCTCTTCTTAATTTCGAAGTCTAGAAAGTCAGCATTTAAACTAAACTTGCCAATATCGCTTTTGTACGATTGTCCGTTACCTCATAATAAATTTCTAATCCTTTTCGAGTACCAGTTACGATTTTAGCAGCCTTTAGTTTGGATAAATGTTGACTAATTGTACTTTGGGGCATTTGTAAATCCCCATACATTGTTGTTACATTCGTAGCGCCTTTTGCAAGCATTATTTTTACTAAAGATAAACGGACAGGATGCGCCAATACCTTTAATACTTCAGCGATTTCTTCATACATTTCTTTTGTTTTTTTCATATTTTTTCTCCCCTTTTATATAAATATTAATGATATCCATATATATAATTCGAAAGCATATACGTTTTTGTGTCCGTCATTTTAAAAAAATAAAAAAAAACTTTATTCCGAAAACAAAGGAGTGTCTTAACATAACGTCTCACTATCAGTAATGAATAGAAATTTCGTTATGGACGCAGAAGGTTTTATGTTACATCTACTCTAGCTTCAACCAACTAAAATCAATAAAAAAGAGAGCAGATTCTCTGCTCTCTTATGACGCCTCCTTATGTTCAGGGGAATGCTCAACACTTCCCATTCTCTTTAGTTTATTCCACCCTACTGCTACTCCTCGAATTGACGAGAATATAGATTTAATTACTACATAAGTCATAAATTGACGATAAATAAAGCGTTGTAAAATTAACCATACTAATGGTTTAGGGTTCTCCCTCTCTAATTTAAATGCAAACAGAGAAGCGAGAAGATCCATTAAAAAGAATACAAGATAGAATCCCAAAACTTTTAGTGGATTGCTACCAAATAACCCCATAATCATTAATATATCTGCTAAAGGAGCAATGAATTGCAAAACATATTGGAATAACCACATATTGGGCAATGCAATAAACCCTAAAGTTTTATGTTTTGGATTAAACAACGCTTTTCGATGTTTCCAAAGACATTGGAGTGTACCATATGACCAACGATATCGCTGTTTAATGAGACTTTTCACATCTTCAGGTGACTCCGTAAAAGCATATGCTTTTTCTTCATATACAATTCTATGCCCTTGACGTAAAAACGTTATAGTAAGATCCGTATCTTCTGCTAATGTATCTTCGCTTAAATACCCAGATTCAACTACATTCTTTTTACGCCATGCTCCAATAGCTCCAGGAACTACTGTAATACAATTTAACTCATCAAAAGCTCTGCGCTCTAAATTAAATCCTGTAATATACTCAACATGTTGCCAAGTAGTCAATAAATTCCGTCTATTTCCGACTTTAACATTCCCTGAAACTGCCGCTACAT
The DNA here is from genome assembly GCF_001884205.1 of Bacillus sp. NH11B. Lineage (NCBI taxonomy): Bacteria > Bacillati > Bacillota > Bacilli > Caryophanales > Bacillaceae > Bacillus > Bacillus sp. NH11B. Next base: position 57,022 of record NZ_MAOG01000118.1, read on the forward strand.
TATGATCTTCAAAGTGTCTAATCATTAGAGAAATAGCATCTTGCGCAATAATAGTATCCGCATCTAAAGTGACAATGATTTCTCCTCGTGATTGTTGAAACCCTAAGTTCATTGCCGATGATTTCCCGCCGTTTTCTTTCTGAATTAAACGCACTTTAGGATGCTTATAGAATGTTTCCTGAATTACTTTTGACGTACCATCTTTCGATCCGTCATCAACAACAATAACTTCAAACTCTCTATAATTACTATCCAAAATTGAGTGAATAGTCTTAGCTATAACCTTCTCTTCATTATATGCCGCTATCACAACACTAACAAAAGGTTGATAAGACGAATTAGCAAATAAACGAGATTTTGTTTTTCTTTTCTGCTTGAATGCAAAATATATTAAAAATAGGAATCGGAAAATACCTAATCCAATAGCAATATAAAAAATAGTTGTTAATATATGCTTTGCATATCCCATTCCTGAAAAGATAGCTTTATTGTAAAATAGATATTGCTTACCCTCAGAAGAAACGGGAGGCATAACTTCATCTCGTTCTTTATTCATTAAATCTGAAATTGTTACAAAACTATATCCATTCTTTTGAAGATCTTTAATAATCATCGGCAGCGCCTCTACCGTATGGGTACGATTCCCTCCTGCATCATGGAGAAGAATAACATTTCCCTCCCCTTTATAAATGGGATTAAGAGTACGCTTTACTAATTCATTTGTGGATGGAGTCGCCCAATCCTCAGGATCCACTTTTTCTGCCACCATCGTATAGTTCATATTTTGTGCACGCAAAATAGGCAGTATTTCATTTGATGAATCCGGGTTAGCATCTGCTTCATACGGTGGCCTAAATAAAACCGTAGAATGTCCAGTTATTTCCTGAATTAGGCGCTGAGTTGTATTAAGTTCTACTTTTGTACGTAGTAAAGACGTATCAGCGACGTTAGGATGCTTGAAGGTATGATTGCCAATTTCATGCCCTTCATCGTATATTCTTTTAACAATACTAGGATTTAGTTGTGCATTTTCACCAAGTACAAAAAAGGCAGCTTTTATTTTATACTCTTTTAATATATCTAGAATTTCCGGCGTATATTTCTGATCTGGTCCATCATCAAATGTTAATGCTACTTGTTTTCCTTTTGGCTTTCCATATCGTTGCACTTCATATGCAGACGGCAGTGATTGATACACTTCATCTGTAAAATAACCATTTTCGTCTACTTTAAAATCTCTCAATCCATTGTGTCTCTCATTCTCAACCTGCAAAATTTCGCCTTGTCCAGAATAATTCACTTCATCTAAACTATCGATTTTATGTAATGCATCAGGATTTTTTTGTACCTCAATAGGATTTTTTAGAGCTTTCCATATAGTAGGATCTTCTGCTCCTAGTCTCCATAATGCAAATCCCTTCGCATTGTTGTTCATTGCGATTTTTACTTGATTATAAAGAGTAACACCATCTAAGAACCAAGTAGTATGTTCTGTCTCGCCTGTTTTATATCGAAAATAAGGATTTCCACTAATCTTATCCCATTGAATTTTTATATTTGAATCCTGAGCCATTGTCATAACTTCTGAGAAAGTTACAGACTTCGCAGGTTCTTTGCTATTTACTTCCCAATCATATCCATAGTTACCGAAAGCAACTATAAGTTTCTCAGACGGAATATTTAGTTCATTGAGCGTATGTTCAAACCATTTATTTGAAGCAATTGGTCCTGGTACCCCTGCTCCATAGTGCTCGTCATACATCATTACAATCATACGATCTATTACTTTGGCTAATGCACCATAATCAAAGGCCTTATCATTAGCAGGGACATCTTGCGTAACAAGCAAATGATGTTTATGAAAGACCATAGTAAGCTCTTTCATGAAATTTGTTAAGTTTTCTCTATCGCTTTCAGGTAGTGCCTCAAAGTCAATATTAATACCTGAAAATTGATTCTTTTCAACTTGCTTTACTAAATCGTTAATAAACTTTATCTTTACATAATCTGGAGAATTCAGTAACTTATGAATAAGTTCACTATCAGGACCAGAAGCTTCCTCTGTATAGTTAGTAAGTAAAGGCATAATTTTCACATGATTTTTTTCTGCTAACTTTACAATCTCAGGTTTTATCTCACTACTAATTGTTAAGTCTTCTTTTAAGTGATACCATTCCGGTACTAATGTGGTTAATGAATCGATATTTTCTTTTAAAGAAGCAGTACTATTTTCATCCCAGTTGACATAAAAACCATAAACTTCTTTCGGTTGTTTGCTGTCGCTCGTTGCATTCACCAAATTTTCATCGTTTTTCACTTCGGTATTGGGTTTGAATTCTTCTTTCTTTAACTGCTCGTCGCTAAGTTTTTGATTAATAGGTACCAGTTTAGTATCTTGTTTTACAGAAGAATTCATATTTGGAATTTCTGGTGTTGAAAAAATACTTTGAAAGAAAAAATAAAATACAATACTTATGCTAACTATTGAGATACATAGAAACCAACTAAAAGCTTTCTTTCTTCTTCCTTTAGAATCATAAAAAATAGGTTTTGATTTATCTTTCTCTTGTTGAATTTTTTTCTCCATTATATTTTTACATACTCCTTCTTAATAGAAATATAGAATAATAAATCCTTTTAGCTTTGAAATAAATCTCTCACTTCCATTTTCTATGGATTCTTCTTTTCATTCCCTTACTGATGTCCTCTATTTTCTTGCTGAGACCCTCTACCATTGTTCCCTTGCTGATTTTCATTATTTCCTTATTGAGACCCTCTTCCGTTGTTCCCTTGTTGATTTTCATTATTTCCTTGTTGAGACCCTCTACCATTGTTCCCTTGCTGATTTTCATTATTTCCTTGTTGAGACCCTCTACCATTGTTTCCTTGCTGATTTTCATTATTTCCTTGTTGAGACCCTCTTCCGTTATCCCTTTGTTGATTTCCATTATTGCCTTGTTGAGACCCTCTTCCGTTGTTCCCTTGCTGATTCCCATTATTTCCTTGTTGAGACCCTCTTCCGTTGTTCCCTTGTTGATTTCCATTATCTCCTTGTTGAGACCCTCTTCCGTTGTTCCCTTGTTGATTTCCATTATCTCCTTGCTGAGATCCTCTACCGTTGTTCCCTTGCTGGTTTCCATTATTTCCTTGCTGAGATCCCCTACCATTGTTTTCTTGTTGATTCCCTCTATTTTCTTGCTGAGATCCTCTACCGTTATTTTCTTGTTGATTCCCTCTATTTTCTTTTGTTTGCCTAGGTGGCTGTTCCTCTGTTTTCTTTTGTTCTTTATGCTCTGGCTTCTCGTCTTTTTTTTCTTTTACAGAAGACAAATCTGGTGATGCATCAGGAGATGGCTTTGGCTGCGATTGTATCTCTTCTTGGTTTTCCACCTGATTGGACGATGACTCAGGAGGAGTAAGCGATTTTTTCTTCTCATTCTCTTGCTTTATATAGACACCTGTGCCAATTCCTGCTTTCTTAGCATTCTCTCGCATTTGCAACGTACTACTTTGATATACGACTGTAACATGTTTTATCTCATACTCTTTCTTTAATTCTTGCATAGCCTTTTCCAACTGTGGTTCTAGTGACTTGTCCTTTGCAACAGCTGTTAGCATAACTTGCTTATCATTCGTTAAATACTTATCCTCTTGACTTTGCTTTATAATAGTACGTATTACGTCTTGCAATTGTTTATTTTCCCATTGCTTCAATTCTTTTAAAATACGCCTTCCATCATCATTACAAGCTTGCAAATCTATAACACGAAGATCCTTTGTTATGCTCACCTCTACACTTGGATTTATATCAACTGAGACATAAGCAAATACTTTTTCTTCCGGTTGGTTGTAGAAAAATAGCAACGCACATAGAAAACAAGCAACAAGTAATGATGCAGGCTTTAAGAAAGAAGGGATTGAAAAACGCGATGCTCTTTGCTCTTGCTCATCAAATGAGATTTCCTCCCCAACCATGTAAGAATCCGCTTTTCTTTTACACGTAATAAACTCTCCATTTGGTGTTAAAACAACTACGCTATGTTTTTTTATATCCATTACAATTCCTTTATTCATCATGCTTCCCTCCTCTTATATAATCAAGAATGTATGTATAGTTGTTTGCAAAGATAATACACATTGCAATGATATATTTTCTATGCCGCTCTAACGTTTTACGACTTACCCTAACACGCGGTTCAATATGTTTAAGCGGTAGCTTTTTCTTTCGGAACAGCTCTTCCATCATTTCCTCATCTTTTATAATTACCTTTACTATTTCTATTAAATGTTCACGCGTATCACGATGCTTAGGAGATTCTTTAGCAAGCTCTGAAAATGTGATTTTAAACTCAGTTAGCACACTTTGAAAATGAAGAATTTCCTCCTTACGGTTACTATTTTCCATCTCTTTCATATACTCCGTAAGCGACACTTGCATTTCTAACATTTCCTCTTGCTTATCTTCTTTTAAAAAGACAAGATTATGCTTAGACTCTTTGCGTATATAGTCAATTACATCTCTTTTTATAAGAAGATCAGCAAACGCTAAAAAGGATTTTCCTTTTGTATATGAATACTGTTCAATTGCTTCGTTAAATGCAAACAATCCAATACTATATTCATCATCCTGTTCTGTAATATATCGGCGGCAGACAGATGAGATTGATTTTCTAATAAAAGGCTGATACTGTACGATAAACGCTTCTTTATCTCCTTCGTTGTTTTGTATGTTACATACGATATCTTCTATTTTCGGTTTTCTTAAGATCTTCATTACTAAACTCAACACTAGTAATCTCCCAGCCTCCTTCAAATAGCAAAATGGCCACTAAACAAGTGACCATTTAACCACATTTTCTTGGTACTTTTCTTTGGGTTTGTCTTCTTGCCGTTACTCATATTTTTCGGTACGAACTTATTTCACCGTTTTCTTAATGACTATTCTTTTCTGTCAGCACAAAAATTAAATTTGTATTTTAATCTACTTTCTTATTTTCTTTCGCTTGTTTTGCCTACTCTTTTCCTATTTTATCTGCAATCTTTAAATAACTCTTCTCTATATTTTTGGTAATTTTAGCTTTTACCTTCGAATTCCCCGCTTAATCTAACAATTTGACACAAGTTTCAATGTTCTTTTATAACCATTTTTTCTTCTATTTATTTTCTTCACTATACATATTCGGAGGGGTACATAGTTTTATGGGGGTCAAAAAATATTTTTTATAAAAAAATAAAAACCATCAAATTGATGGTTTTCTTGTAATATCTATTCATTTTTTATAACTAAGTTTAAGCATGATACAAGATTTTATCGGCTTCTCATTATATCTAAAAGAGTCTTAGCTATTCTCTACCAATTTTCTCTATTTTTATCTTTCTTGGTTATCATAATATGTTTTATCTGCATATTTTTTATCATTTCCTTTTAGATAAGCTAAAATTACTTTTGGGTTTTTAAGCAACGCCCAGTCTCCATATGTATCAAATCTTCTGCATGAAGTTATCATTCCATTTTTAATGGTACCGAATTTCTTATTATTTTGCTTTCCCCATTCTTTTAACCGTTTAGCGAAATCTGCATCTTCTGCCATAAGCATATTTTCGTTAAATCCGTTGATTGCCATAAAGTCTTTTTTATAGCACCAAAAAATCCCTACAGATATAGCTCCATACTTAAAAAGTAAGGGGATTATTATTAAAATTGCGGAAAAGAATATTCCTAAAGATATTCTTTCAAACTTCCCATTTACCCCACCACCAATATATTTACCTGAAGCTAAATATTTATCTACATTAGACAACATAGACTCTGTCATTATGGTATCAGCGTCTATAGTAACGATTATTTCTCCACTAGCTATTTTAGCCCCTGCATTTCGGATTTTAGATAAGTTTTTATCGTTATTTTTTAATGTAATACAGTTATAAGATTTTGCTATTTCCTCTGTTTTATCTGTACAACGATTTAAAACAACTATGACTTCCATTTGATCTTTATATGCCTCTGATGCCGTTGCAATCGAATCTAAACATTTTCTAATGTACTTTTCTTCATTATGTGCAGGGATTATAATAGAAAATTTTACATCTTTTTTTAAATTGCTTCCTGAAGATGCGTTTGTTTCATTCATAATATTCCCCCTTATTTTATAAGGTAAATATCTATTATATATAACGTATATTAACATTGATTAGGTTATATTATAGAAACTGCAGGTTAACTGCTATTGAATTTGGAGGATTAAAAAAACAACATAAATTGTAGTGAATTAATCAATGATTCTATGTGGAATGTATATAAGATGGACACAAAAGAAACCCTTCTAATTCGTTTAGAGGGATTTCTTTAATTTATTATCGCTATTAAACTAAAATCTCATAATCCCCCCTAAGCGAAATTTTATACTAACTTGTAACAAAACAGCTTATTTGGGAGTATTTGTTTTTTTAGCTTGCTGACAATAGCCCAATATAACAACAATTAGTTAATTTAATATTTTATTCGTTGTTTTATTTCTTTAAAACGAACCTGTATTAATTTCTTGATATCCGGGTGATCCTTATATAAGGTAACGGTATACATGATGGAAGATGCAAGAATAGTAGACCATATTAACCAATCTCCAGCATGAGAAAGAACTTTAATTATTTCACTCGTAAACTGTTCCTGTCCCGCATGAAATGTCGATATGAGCGAATTAAGATTGAACAACAATAAAATAATAATCCTGCCCAAAATCATAATAATCCATCCGATAATATACGTATAGCCTCCAACACTACATAATTGATTGTTATGATGAAAAACTTTCACTCTCTTAGCTTGCCAATAACCAACTATCGCTCCTAATATAAGCAAGCTAATTAATTCAATTGTAATGATAAAGTCTAATCTATTTGGAAGACCCATATAAGTTCTGATTATAGCCATGATTGGTATACCAAGAAGATCAAAGCTATCTACTTTCTTCGGGATAAGCTGCCTAATAATCAATACAATAACGACTACAAGAATAATAATGAAAACTTTATTCATGCGATTAATCCCTCTTTTTTTCTTTTAAATAATACTCAATAAGTTGATTTACTTTTTCTTCTGGATATGAATCTGGTGTTTGAAGGACATGAATTACTAGCCCATCGATAAATCCGTACAGTATCTCTAATTCAAATTCTCTATTGTGACCTGCTGTGACGTATCCTAGATCCCTCATTAAATCGAGAATTATTCCCATAAGATACCTCGTATGGTCATCCATTTTCTTCCGAAGTTCAATAAGTTCTGGGGAACTAAAGGATATACCCAAAAATGTAATCCAAACCTTCCCTTCCAACATTTCTTCTTTATTAGAAGGAATAATAAATTTCATTAATCTTCTAAGCGCTTCTTCTTTCGTTCCCTTAAATTCACTTGTACGAGTGCTTGCCCGTTCTTCCATTCGATTCAATACTAAATTCATTGCATAATGAATTAATTCATTTTTAGACGAAAAATGATGCTGAACAAGTCCAACCGAAATGTTTGCTTCGCCAGCGATTTGCTGTATAGAAGCTTTATCAATACCTTTTTCTAATATTACACGCCAAGTAGCAGTGGCTATCTGATTCTTCCTTTGTATTTGATCAACAATTTTAGGCACTCATATCCTCCTCCCTTTTTATAATATGATCATATTATAAAAAGAGTACCTAAAATAAAAAAATACGGTATTCCTACCGTATCCTCTAAAAAAGAAACAGCATCTACTACCATTTTTGAAAAAACGTTAGGTAAAAGTAAGAACATACAGTAGCTGGCTTTATTTTTAATATCATTCTTATTCCCCTTACAATCGTTTCAAAAAGATGGTAAATTTTCCGAAGAAGACTCTTACTGTCGACGTTCAAAAGCAAGACGTACAGCAAGACCTGTCAAGACGCTTGCCATAAGCCAACGCTGCACTCGCAGCCACGTTGGGCGTGTGCCAAACCATTTGGCAACTCTACTTGCTGTAAATACAATTAAGAGGTTGACTATAAAGCTAACCGTTATTTGCGTAAAGCCCAGAACTGCACCTTGTAGAAGCAACGATCCTTTCTCAGGATCTTCAAATTGAGGTAGAAGTGACACATACAAAATAGCAATCTTAGGATTCAGAAGATTCGTCATAAGTCCCATTAGAAATAATTTCTGTGGCGGCTCAATAGCAATAGTACGAGGTTCCATAATAGATGTAGCACCAGGCTTAATCGAATTCCATGCGAGCCAGAGTAAGTAAGCAGCACCTGCCCACTTAACTGCTTCATAGAGAGACGGAACAGCAAGGAAAAGGGCTGTAAGTCCGAACATTGTTGCGATTATATAGATTATGAAGCCAAGCATGATACCCAAAAGAGAAATGAATCCTGCCATACGCCCCTGCGTAATCGAGCGAGAAATGAGATAAATCATGTTAGGCCCAGGTGAACAAACCATGCTAAGTGAAACAATTGCAAAAGCTAGCAAAGTACTAAAACTGACCATGAATCTTCCCCCTTTATCTTACATAAATTTCTTATCGTTCATTTTATCATGACTAACGAGAGAACAGGATTAATGTATGCCTATTCATATAAAGTTAATATAGTGTACTATTATCGGGATTCAACGTATTTTGAAGACGATGAAAAGTCCTCCATTTTTTTACTGAAGGACTTTCGTTTTCACAAATTTCCCGTTCTCGGAAGTAAGAATTTAAAAGTAACCTATCCATAGCGATATTAAAGCTACTACTAACAGGGCAAGAAGAAATATGATATTTCGAATCCACTTATGTATATCATCAAAATACCGTTCTACAAATGCAACGTTGATATAAAACATGAGAAATACAACAAAGAAAGTAAGGTTACCAAATTTATCGTTCAATTTTTCATTGGTAAAAGTGCTTACTTGAAGGAATAGTAAAGCAAAAATTACTAAGAATAACTCAAGTAGCCTTTTTTTGCTCACCCCACCACCACCTTACAGTAATTTCCTTTTATTTCATTATATAAGAACGTAGTGTGTAGCAGACTGTAAATATTATTTACTTATATAAAAAAAGGCTACCAATTCAAGATTGTTAGCCTTCATAGCGCCTTTAAAAAAAACAACTCAATATAACAAAGGACTGATTCTTCAACTTACACTATATTCTCCTTTTATTACAAAAAACGAACCTCGAATTGTTCCAGCAAGTTTAGACTTTTGCCTAGCAAATTTAAACTTATCTTCTAATTCCTTTGGTACCTCCATTCCTTCAGAAAGCTTAAATCCAACAGCACGCTTCTTTGGGGTATCCAGTGTATACATGACGTTGACTGCAAGACCATCCTCATAAAAGACAAAAGCAAATTTAATATTTTCCACTTGAAAACACGATGTTTCTAAAGGTTTGGCCGCAAACTCAATATCACGTTCTTTTTTCAAAATGCGATTCACATAATCAAGAGTCTCCCCGCTTTCATTAGCTGGTACAACCGTAAATTCATACTTGTATTTGTTCATAAAGTAACGTGCTTCATGAGCACGTAAACCAGCAAGCGCTTCTGCTACAGGCGAAGACTCAAAGCCAGCTATAGTTACATTTTTAAAATCAACGATACAGGACAATTCCACCCCTCCTTTAATCTCCTTACTTCCTAACAACTGGGATCCACATTTCACCAAATACTAAACCGTTTCGCTGCCCCATCTCAACCGTTGTATTTGGTCCACCAACATAGGCGAAATCATTTACTGCTGGTAAGACTTGACCAAAGGCAATGCCAGTAAGCTTATTACTTAGCTCCTCAGCCGTCTTGCCTTCCCCTTTAACTACTAAATATTCTCCCCTAGGAAACTGGATAACTCTAGATTCTTCTTGTATCGTTTCCTCTGTCATGACACCAGCATAATACATCATCTTGTTATTCACCGCTTCACTCACAGAAAAAATGTAATCATTTGTAGCTAAAGCTTTTAAAGTGTCCAGCCTTCCGTCTTCTTTAACAGCTGACCAAAAGTCTTCCTTTTCTTTATTTATTCCAGCAAAGTCTGTGTATTCACTTTTAATTTCAGTTCCAATACCTAACACGATAAAGCTATCTTTTTCTTCTAAAGAATAATTTTTCATATTCAAAACCTTCCTCACTTTTAAATTAATCAAGTAATTTATCTTTTCTCTTGATGAGTTTATAATAACTTTAAATCATGTCAAAAAATGATACTGTTTAGGAGACCAACATGAAAAAAGTTGAACGGATTAATACACTCATGCGGTATATCAATAACCGCTCTCACTTTACAATTTCTGAAATCATACGAGAATTTAGTATCTCTCGATCGACAGCTATTAGAGACATTAGAGAGATTGAATCCATGGGGATGCCACTTGTCGCTGAAGTTGGAAGAGATGGGGGATATTCTGTTATGCATAACTCTATTCTGCCCGTTGTTCGCTTTACTGATAACGAGGTCAAAGCTCTTTTTATTGCCTTTATGGCCACAAGAAACCAACAACTTCCCTATCTAAAGAGTCGTCAGTCTTTAGCTGAAAAACTACTAGGACTCATCTCAGAAATCCAGCAGGATGACCTTGTTCTTTTAAATCAACTCTTACTTTTTGAAGGGACTAATCCCCACAATCCCGACTTACTTGAGCTTTCTGACCTCCCACATCCTATGTTAGAAAAACTCATCCAAATCCTTCTTTTGGATAGCCATTTATTGATTACCCTAAAAGAAGAGGCGGAAATCACGTCTTATCCAATTTATCTACTACACCTTTATCAAGAAAAAAGCCATTGGATAATTGAAGGCTTTGACGTAAAAGAAGAAAAGAAGAAGATGTTTCCTGTCGATCATCTCATCAATGTCGAACCCTATACGCCAAAAAAGAGATTAAGTAAGAAAAAGATTTTGGAAAAACTCAGTAAGAAAGACGAAGCAATCAACCTTGTACTTGAACTCGGTTCAAAAGCGATTGCCCAGTTCAAAAAATATCATCCTTTAAAAATTTCAATTTCCTATACAAATCCTTACCAATCCACAGCCATTCTAAAGACTTTTATCAATGTTAACAATCTCGATGAATTAACAGAGATAACAAATTGGCTACTTTTCCTAGGTAAGGATATTAAGGTCAGGGAAGTGCCTGAAGAAGTATTAGAAGGTTTACAGGAGAGATTATGTTTATACTACCCATAAGCAGTCACCAGTTACACCCAAAATAATATTGAGTTTGACTAGATGCCAGTTACCTCTATTCAAATACCTAGTAAAAAACATTTTATTTACTACCGCTACTTTAAACGCTCTTCTAGCAATAACGTCCACACAAAAAAGACATGAACTAATCTTTGTTCATGTCTTTTTATATTAGAGTTTAACCCTCATTAAATTACTTGTTTAAAATTCGAATGTGGATTTATCTTATCCATCATCTCTTTCATTCTTTATTCATATCCCACTATTTTAGTACTTGAACTAACAATAACGAATTAGAATAATGACTTAATACTTGCTAAGACCGTAAGTATACCTATAATAATGACAAATACATTGCTCATTTTCCCTCTGTATTTAGCCAGTACTGGTACTTTACGAATCGCATACATTGGTAATAGACATAAGATGGCAGCAACTAACGGACCACTAAGGGCATCAATAATTCCAAGAATACTTGGATTTGCATAAGCTACATACCAACATGTTAATACGACAAAAGTAAGGATCATTGTCTTAACTGTTTTTTCTTCGATATCTTTTCCACGTGTTTTACCAAACTTCATAATCACGTCACGCATTACCTCATACGCTCCTATATAATGGCCAAGGAACGACTTTGTTATAGCCACAAAAGCAATGATAGGAGCTGCAATTGTGATTACAGGCGAATTAAGCTCATTAGCAAGATATGAAAGGATTGATAAGTTCTGTTCTTTCGCCATTTTTAGATCCTCTGGAGTCAAACTTAGTGTGCTACTCCAAACAAAGAACATAACAACAACGAATGTCATGATATAACAAACTTTTTGTATTTGAGCACATTTAGCATCAGTAGCTTCTATTCCATACGTAGCTCTCTGTTTCACAACAAATGATGAAATCATAGGTGAATGATTAAATGAGAATACGATGATCGGTAGTATCATCAATATCGTTCCAAAATATCCTGTTCCTGTTGAAGCAGTTGAAACAGTTGAAAAGCTAAGCATTGACGTATTCCACTGTGGAATCAAAGATATTGCGATAAAAAGTAGAGAAGCTATGAAAGGATACACTAGCATACTCATGACCTTTACAGTAATATCTTGACCAAAATTTAGTATAGCGATAAGGCCGAGCACTAATACAAGAGATAGAATGGCCCTTGGAGGCTCCGGCATGTGCAATTGATGCACGATAAAACTACTTGCAGTATTTGTAAGCGCAACCGAATACATTAGTACGATTGTGTAAATTGAGCTGAAATATACTATGTTAAAAATGATACTTGCCTTATTTCCGAAATACTCTCTTATTGTACCTGTAATCCCCTC
>NZ_MAOG01000119.1:0-134790 GCF_001884205.1 Bacillus sp. NH11B
TAGCAGAATTAGAAGCGTATATCATTTTAGCAAGCGCCCTATGTGAGTAATACATAACTGGATATGCAAGCAATGTAATTAACAGTAATGACAATAAACCACCTGAACCTGCATTAATAGGTAGAAAGAGTACTCCTGCTCCAATTGCTGTTCCAAAAAGGCTCAATGCCCATGTAGTATCTTGTTTATGCCACTTTTTAGGATCTAGATAGTTCTCATTTTTCACTGCAGTATTTTCAGCTTGAAATTCTATTTTTTTTGCAGTATTCCCATTCATATAATAAATCCCCCTTGTATCCTATTCTTACGTCTCTTTTTAGGCTTAAGAATATAGACCATTCTTAAAAAATGAATCGCTTACTAGATGCGCCATATTGTAAACGATTCCACCTAAAGCTGTCTCTCTTAATGTGCGAGGCATTTATCCTCCAACCCTATACTTCGTCAGCATTGTTGATATTGTTTACACCAGCTAATACGATGTCCGCTGCTACTAAACTATCTTGAAGAAATTCCCCCTTCTGGTCACACACCTTTCTGCAATTAATCGTTTCAGTCTGTCCAACTTTAAAATGTTTGATATTTTCTCCGTAGGTAACCGATTACCTCTCGACGCCCTCATTATAACGTTTATATTTGCAAGTCTAATATTTTTTTATTTTTAGAAAGACAGAATAAACAGAATTATGAATAGATAATAAATTACAATTAGTATATAGCAGTTGTGTCTATTTTTTGAAGCTGTATTAGTTAGCAAAAAGGGGAAAATAATACAGATATCATTTTTGTTAACACGTTAATTATATTGGGAACTCATTATAAAGATAGTTATATTCCCCTTTGCTGAAACATCTTATTTTAGATGTAAAAACTGTTATAATAAATAATCACTGTAGATATAAAGGAATAAATTAAGAAAACATAAAATCATCTAAACGAATATTTATTACTAACGTCGAATCAATATACATTTTTCAGAAAAAAAGAACTTCTTTTTCAAGGAGCCTCTACATCTTCTATAATGATTGACATGTTACGCCTTTCAAAAGGATAACACCATAAGTTTCCATTTACTATATGTAATATTTATTAAGTGTAGTTTTTTTCTAAATATGCATAATTTCATGTTTAGAAAAAGATAGTATACTGTCGTATTGTGTAATAAATATATAGCCTACCTATGGAAATAGGCATACAAAAACGTCACCCTTTTCTATGAGGAAACAGAAAGAATAGCACATTTTTCATTTTAGGGGGTATTTTATTTTGTTAGCTTGATAGCGATGTGGTTGTACCCCTTAAACTATAAACGTATTTTGTAAACGGGTTTATACTGTTCAGAACTTTGCAACGGAACCCTTTCTTTCATCAAAGCCTGTTGAGATTTATCTCGCATAATCCCTTGTCTTTCATGCTAAATGCATTTATAACAAAACTTTCCGAGCTGACCCGATTGTTGAACAAAGAAATACGCTACAAAATAAATCTTCTGATTAAACTTTTTACAAATTATCAATCTTTATTATTAATGATTAGACTGATTTATAAATTATCGAACCTTATTTTAAACCCACAGTAGTTGGAGGAAGCTTGACGCTAACAGATGATACACCTGAAATATCAGAAAGATAAAAAGTACCGGCATCCTTCCCATGAAGAATACCGGTACTTCTCATTTATCCCGCTATTTGTGGGCAGTAAGACTCCCACTGATTAAAGTTTCACTTTATCACCCATACAAAACCGCATGAAATACGCCTAACAGTAAGTATTGATCTTGTATATAATCCTCATCATATACATTCATCTCGATGTAATACATATCTTCCTCAAGACGAATATTCCAATCTGCGATTACATAGCCTTTTCGTAATAACTTTCCAAGCCCAAGTGAAGTTTTGTGAATAACATATTCTTCTGCCTTATATGTAAAGGTAAATAAGAAATTTGCATCCAATAACTTTCCGTCACATACAATTATTTCATGCTCTGCATCATTATTATCGATGTACGTTACTAAAATCTTTCTTTGACGCTGCCTACTTATATCTTTTGCAATAACGCAAATATTGTCCTTACTATCCTTTATTTCATAAATGATATTACTACCAACTTTCGGAATAAAGTCTAGCACTTTCATCAGAGCATTTTTATAATAGCCCCGTACTACGCCTACTTGCTCGCTTCCATTGTAAACCTCTACTGGCGTCGTGTCCGCTTTACTATCACACAGTCGTTTGTAAGAAAGCTGCATCATTCGCTCTCCTCTTAAGTACTGATCAAACGTCACAGGATATTCTATCGCGCGCAGTTCCTTATTTAGCCCATACAAATAGCGTTGAACGCTCTCTACTAATGTTGTAGTAGATATACGCTCCTGAAGTTCAAATTGTTGCCCACTGGAAGAAACCCTCCACTGATTGTCCTCTTCATAGAAGAAACCAAGAATTACGTCATCACAGTCACTCGTTTCATAATTCATATGTACGTTCTGTCCGTGTTGAACTTGTTCCATCCACTGTCCTAAATAAATGCCCAGCTCTGCGACCTTCATGCATGACTTTTGAAAAAATACTCTGTCACCCATACGAATCGTTAAGTCCCCTTCGATAAAGCCCTTTGCATAAGCAACATACCGTGGCTCATCCTTCTGTGGAATATCCTTGTCTATTTCAAACGAAAACGTTATCATCCTTTACTCACCTCTAGTTGTTACACAGCTCACACCTGACATCGCATCACTCTGAGAAACTATGTATATACACATATTTAATTAACGCACTATAACGCGTGAATGCCCTTAGCATAGTAGCGCTATTTTTTCTTCGCGAATTCCCTCAAAACAATATACTCCCACCATCTCCAAGGAAGTATTTTTTCATCATAATAGCAAACTTTACCCCTTTTCCAATCGGATAACAGAGCGTAGTTTTTTTTGCGATTGTAATAGAAACAATTGAAATGCATGTAATGAGTGTACATCTAATTGTTCAATTTGTATATGTTCCGCAAGATGTAGTGCGGTAGCCAGTTCTGGCGCAAACACTCCACAACGTTTGTAAGTAACCTTCTAAACTTGGACATACTGATACTAGTACATTAAAAAAAAATCCTGATTAGTCAGGACCCTTTCTTCTCTTTTACGGAGAAATTTTGTGCATTGCATTGATTTTATGACGATTAGAATTGCAGTCAAAATATTATCTCTTCCCCTTTAACTCTCTCAGGCTGATTTTTCTCAACGTCTGAACCTACTTACGTACCAACTGTGTAACCAGTAAGAATACCAATAATTATAGCAATAACTAAGAATCATGTGATTTAAATCCATTTTCCCACATATATTTTTCCGGAAAGTTTAGTTTCCATAGAGAACCGAACCGATGGTGCACTTACCCTAACTGACGTTTAAATGCTTTACCCGCAAAGAAGTAAGCGATAACCATAATGCCCACACACCAAGCGAGTGCAATCCAAATATCGTTGCCAACAGTCCCTTCATATAAGAGGGCACGAATCGCATTCACAATTGAAGTCACAGGCTGGTTCTCAGCGAACGCACGAACAATTTTTGGCATAGTTTCAGTAGGAACAAAGGCCGAACTGATAAAAGGCAGAAAAATTAGTGGGTACGAGTAGGCTGTCGCCCCTTCCATAGACTTCGCTGTCAACCCAGGAATGATAGCGAGCCATGTCAGCGCCAGCGTAAACATCCCAAGTATTCCAGCTACCGCAAGCCAATCCAGAATATTAGCGCTGGAACGGAAGCCCATTAAGAGCGCAACAAGGATAACCACCACGATAGTAAGCACATTAGCAACAAGTGATGTTAATACGTGAGCCCATAATACCGACGAACGCTTAATGGGCATAGTAATGAAACGTGCCATCAGCCCACTCTTTACATCCGTAAACAACCGTACGGATGTGTAAGCGACACTGGATGCGATAGCCATCAACAAGATTCCCGGCAATAAATAATTGACGTAGTTATCCGTTCCTGTCTTTATCGCGCCTCCAAATACGTAGACAAACAACAGCATCATCATAATCGGTGTAATCGCTACCGTAATAATCGTATCCGGACTGCGCATGATGTTACGCATTAAGCGCCCTAATAATACCCCTGTTTTGCTCTTCATTTACATCTCCTCCTTTTTGCCGATGATCGCAAGGAAAATTTCTTCCAATGTCGGCTGCTTCTCGATATACTCCACTTTTGCCGGTGGGAACATCTCTTTAAGTTCTGTAAGAGTACCAGTCGTGATAATTTTTCCGCCATGCAAGATAGCGATACGGTCCGCCAATTGTTCGGCTTCCTCCAAGTACTGAGTCGTGAGCAAGATGGTTGTGCCACCGCCAGCAAGTTCCTTGACGGTATCCCACACTTCAATCCGTGCTTCAGGGTCAAGCCCTGTCGTCGGTTCGTCGAGAAAAATGACTGCTGGCGTCCCGATCAAGCTCATGGCGATATCAAGCCGGCGCTTCATCCCTCCCGAATACTGGTCTGCCCTCTGGTTAGCTGCATCAGTTAGGCTGAATCTTGCAAGCAAATCGTCAGCGACTTGGGCGGGACTAGAAACTCCACGCAACTTGGCGATCATTATCAAGTTTTCTCTCCCCGTGAGCATACCGTCTAAAGCTGCGAACTGCCCTGTCAGACTGATACTTTGACGAACATGATCCGATTGACGCTGGACGTCAAAACCGCAAATATCTACTTCACCACCATCTTGCTTCATCAGCGTCGAGAGGATGTTGACCGTTGTCGTCTTGCCCGCTCCATTTGATCCCAGCAGTGCGAAAATTTCACCACGCTGCACCTCAAAATCCACCCCTTTTAAAACTTCCTTGTCTTTAAAAGATTTCTTTAACCCTTTTACAGAAATGGCTGCATTACTCATACTGTTTCCTCCTTATAAAAAATGTTTTGCGAAGATAAATTGCCTACGCCCTCTATTCAGTATTACTGATAATCTGTACTACTTAGTACTGAGTTAAAAATATAACTGAATAGCGATGGCGGCAACTCATATTTGTAACCAGCTAATCAGTCGATATTATTTATTGCATTTATTTTTTTCTCAATTTCTTCATGATACTCTCATTCAAATCTTCACGATACTTGGAGACATAAGTTTTAGCGTTTGCCACTAGTTCGTCAGCAAAGGAAGCTACGTCATCCCCAGTGATTTCAAGCACTTGTCTTCCTTCCGCCGCACCAGCTTCAAACAAATCGATTAATTCATACTGTATGTGCAGCATATCCATTCCATTACCCGCTGAGAAATTCCACATATAGTTTTGAATTTTCTTAAACACAAACTGATAGTCCTCCGGCAAGGCTCCAACTCGTGCCATCATCATTTTATACTCTTTTTTATCACCAATTAATTTTTTGAACATTTCCATCATATTAGTTTTCCTCCTTTTTTATAAAGCAGAACAAGAAACCCCAAAAATATCGGACACAATATCTTATCTTATGAAGCTAGTTTGACTTCAAGACGTTAATTTTTGATGATACAAAATCCCACTTTTCCCAAAATAATTCAAGCTCCTGACGGCCAGCTTCATTAAGCGAATAAAACTTTCGAGGCGGCCCCATATCTGACGGTTTCTTTTCAATATTCACAAGCTTTTTCTTCTCTAATCGTACGAGGATGGTATAGACCGTTCCTTCCACAACTTCGGTAAACCCAAGATCATTCAGATGACGTGTAATCTCATAGCCATACGTTTCACGGCGACTGATGATTTCCAACACACAACCTTCCAACGAACCTTTCAGCATTTCAGTTAAATTTTCCATATTCTGATCCTCCTTTACCCCCTATTCTGTCTGACTTATATTCAGTATTACAGAGTACTAAGGCGAATTTTTTACTGAATAGCTTTTGAGAAACCATACTATTCAGTATTACTTATTACAAGTACATTGTATGACTAAGTAGTGGTGGATGTCAACTGATTTTCAAAATTTTTCTAAAATCCGCTATTACCTATTGTTTACTGCATACATCTTGAGAAACTACACTATTCAGTATTACTTATTACGAGTACATTGTATGACTAAGTAGTGGCGGATGTCAATTGATTTTCAAAATTTTTCTAAAATCCACTATTACCTATTTGATACAACCTATTTTCTTTCTGAAGAAATCTCTCCACATACCTATCCAGCTAAGAAAAGAAAATACCCCAAAACGAAAATTCTACACTTTTTTATTTTGGGGCGCTATAATATTCCGGAGTTAATGAATATGGATGGCTCTCCTTATTAATAAGACGGATTATTTTTTGTTCTTCTACTATTATACCTGTGCATCTAATAAATTAGTTTTCGAATACATACAAATTCTTTATAAAGCCACTATTAAATGTACAACATCTTTTCATTACGATAACATCATAGCCATGTCTTCTGCTGCATTTGTAATCAGTTTTAAACCGAATGTTTCTTGCAATACATCAAGCACGCCAGGTGAAATAAATTCAGGAGCCTTTGGACCGATGCGAATATCTTGAATTCCAAGGCTAAATAGTCCAAGTAAAATGGCAACTGCTTTTTGTTCAAACCATGATAGCACAATACTAACTGGCAATTCATTCACTTCACATTGAAAAGCATCTGCTAAAGCGGCCGCTATTTTCACTGTAGAAATTGAATTGTTACATTGTCCTAAGTCAATGTAACGCGGGATCTCCGTACCAGGTACAACACCATAATTTACATCATTAAAGCGGAATTTCCCGCAAGAAGTTGTTAAAATTACCGTTTCTGGCGGAAGTGACGTTGCTAATTCACGATAGTATTCTCCGCCTTTTCCTGGGGCATCGCAACCTGCTATAACAAAGAAACGCTTTATTTTCCCTTCCTTTACTGCCTCAATAATTTCTGGAGCTAATGATAATACTGTATTATGATGAAACCCTGTTACTAACTGTTCATCCGACTCCATATGTACTTCTGGAAGTTCTAACGCTTTTTGAATCAATGGTGCAAAATCATCATTTTCAATTTTTTGTACGCCCTCTAAACCTGCAATATCATATGAAAAGAATCGATCAAAATATGATCCTTTAATTGGCATAACACAGTTCGTTGTAGCTAAAATGGCACCAGTAAATTTTTCGAAAAGACGTCTTTGATCATACCATGCCTTACCAATGTTCCCTTTTAAATGTTTATATTTTTTCAGCTGCGGATATCCGTGTGCTGGTAACATTTCAGAATGCGTATAAATATTAATTTCTTTTCCTTCTGTTTGCTTTAATAATTCTTCTAACGCAAATAAATTATGACCAGTAACTACAATTGCCTTACCTTCTACACGATTTTGTGTAATTTGAACCGGCTCTGGAACACCAAAGTGATTCGTATGTGCCTCATCTAATAACTCCATCACTCGTAAAGCTGATTTCCCGACTTTCATAGCCATATCAATATGCTCTTGCTCATTAAAGTTGGAATTTGTTAACGTCATATATAACGCTTCTTGCGTTGTAGCATCTACAAATGCATCTGTATATCCTAGCTGAGCAGCATGAGTACGATAAGCCGCAATTCCTTTTAATCCAAACACAATCGTATCTTGTAAACTTGCAATTGTTTCATTTTTACCGCAAACACCTATTACTTTACATCCGCCTGTTGGCGTTTGTTCACATTGATAACAAAACATTATCATCCCACCCTCTCCCAAGCATTCCTTACAACCTAAGCATAATACCCATTAATGAAAAGGGATGTGATATCAATCACAATAATATATAAAGATTTGTGACAGTTCACATTGTTGACATAATATTTTTATCGTCTTCTAATATTAATGCTTTCGCATAATCATTTATTTGCATAATGTATCGACGCACTTTTAAGGAACACAAATATCATATCCATCTAATATTTCACAAAATTTTCCTTGCTGATGGTACAATTAAAGTTATGGAGGGATAATATGGTATATATGATGTTTTATTATGGAATACTGTTTCTTATACTCGGTATTGCAATATTTCTGTTTATTATGGCTGGGTCACGAAAAATTAGGAATAAAAATCTTTCATTCGTAATGATCGGTTTAGGGATAAATATACTTACAAGTCCAGTGGCACTTTTTATAGGGGTGATGGCAACAGATTCTCCATATAGTACTAGACTTGATTTTTGGAAAGGATTTCTCTTTATTCAAGGAATACCTCTTTTCTTACTACTTATAGCTTTCATTTGGTGGTCTATTCGCCCGGCCAAAGTAAAAGTTTCAACGAGCATTGAAAAAGACCTTGAACAAAATATGAAAAGTACTAAGAAAAAAGAGACACGAGGCCGTCCCGTTACTGCCATACGTATTTTAATTCCAATTATTTTATTAGTAGGCTGTTTTTCTTACATATTGTATTTACAGGACGTTACACTAGAAAAAAGTCATTCTCCGAATAATATAAATACGATTAAAGTAGTTAAAATAGATTCAAACTCTTCTCTTGGTTCCTCTCCCGTCAGAATTAAATACGGTTGGTCGGAACATTTGGACACAAATATTGCAAATGACGGGGAACGTCTCGATTCTTCAAACGTTTCAATAGATTGGAAAAACGATTATGAAGCAACAATAACGCTACGCGGAAAAGAAACAGTACCTGAAGTTGTGGAATTTAATGTATCAGATAAATCCAGTAGTTCTGTTTTTAAGAAAGTACAAAAAGTGGTCAGTTCCTTTACCTTTCAAAAAAGTGAATCTCCAAATCTAATAAATATTATCGAGTTTAGGGAAACAATAAAATCAAAAGGACCAAGTCCCAGTTCAACTGTAAGAATCTATTATGGGAAAAGAGGTAGCATTTTAAAAAAATATAAAGAAGTCACTCTTAAGGACATGTATACGACAGAGAACTTCAATATCAATTGGAGAAACGATGAACAAGTACAGGTAGAAGTCTTAGAGGAAAATGTAGTAACAGCTACCATCGTGATTGATTTATCAAAATAAATCTATTTTTCACATGTTATAACTTTTTTCTACTCGGCACACGAGAGATACATAGTATTTACAAATTAAAAGATTTATACACATTATGAGCACCCTCTTTCTTTACAATACATTTACACTATCTTTACATTGTTTACATTATTTATATGATATATTTATATAGAAACTACTTAAGAAATTTCATGTACATTTTATCTTTATGATCTCTTATCTAATTGATAAAAAGATCATGTTATATTTTTATAACAGGGGTGAACTAGAATGACTGAAACATTAAAAACACTTATAATGCTTGATGTTACTTACGTTGTTATAGCAATTATGACGGTACTGGTATTTGTATACTTGGAATTAAAATCTCAGTAACGTATACAGGCGTAATTAATAGCTTCGCATTTAAATATAGCTAGAAGAAAGCGAGGAGGAAATTATTTCCCCTCGCTTTTATATTCCAACAGTTTCTTATTTCAACAAATCCAATGTATGTAAAAGTAATCCTCTGTCCCCTACTTCTCCATGACCAGGCACTACTAAGTTCATATTTCCATATCGCTTCAACACATTCTCAATCGATATCGACCATTCATTTACATATGCATCAGCAACATTCCCTAAATCTTTTGCCCCCGCAGATTTCACTAAACAGCCTCCAGCTAAAATGTTGTATTGCGGTAACCATACGACAATATTATCTTCTGTATGTCCTTTCCCTGGATAGAACGTTTCTACTTTCATATTTCCAAACTTCAAATTCGTAATTGTTTGTAAGTCTCCAAGTGGATCTTCATATCCATTTTTCTTTGCTAGTTCCGCAGTTAATGCTGTACTATGCGCTTTAATTCCTCTTTCTTTCAACGTTTTAATTCCGCCAATTCGATCAGCGTGCGCATGTGTAATAATGACATCCGTTACTCGCTTCTGAAATTTCTTTTCTACCATCTCTATTAGTTCCTTCGTTAACTTATCATCCCAAGAAGAATCGACAAGTACTAATCCTTTAGAAGTATTAAGAACTAGACCATTCGAAGGAACTGTTTCTCCGTTAAAATAACCTAACTCCGTATGAACCCATACATTTTTGTTTAACTGAGAAATTGAAATGGTTCCTGTCTCATTTTTTATTACTTTTTTCTCTAGCATTTGTTCCGCTTTCACAGAAGAAATTGTGCTAACAAATTGAGTTGTTCCTAGTAAACTAACACATACCCCTAATTTTAATAATGTATTCTTTTTCATTTTCTCCACCCTTTCTTTCAAACGAAATAGTTATTACCTATAATAGACAATTACCCTTAACAGTTTGTTCCATCTTTTCTTACATATTTTTCATACCATTAATAAAAAGCACACAAAATTTTGTACGCTTTTTAACTTAACTTTCCTTTTACCATTCACGTTTTTTATTAATCATCATTTTTTCTTCAAACGCCTTCTCTAAATCAATTTCTAACTTATTTGCTAAATCACATACATTCCAAATTACATCAAACATTTCTAAACCAATCTCTCTTTTCGAATCTTGTATTTTATCACGCTTTAATATAACTTCCACTAATTCACCTAATTCGGCCATCGCATACATCGTACGCTCTTCAATTGTTGTATCTTGAAATCCTTTTTCTTTACTGAAATTTGATACATATCTCTGGAATTCCGAAATATTCATATGTAATCTCCCTTCATCGTAAATATCTCATTTTTAATAAACTTAAAATCAAAATTGTTTTTTGTTAAATTATAACATTCATACTATAATTTATTTACAGCCCTTTAACGGAGGTGTTTTCAATGACTCTCTTCGCTTCCCCATCATTATTCATACTAGCAATCATTTCATTTGCACTAGCATATTTCATCGGAGTAAAGCAATACACTTGGCTCTTATCAGGATTCAATGAACGCCGTGTGCCAGATAAAGTTAAGTTATCAAAAATAGTGGGTCTTTATAATTTAACTGCTGGTGTTATCGCCACAATTGGCAGTGTCTTCACTACTCCTAATGCCAAAATCTTATTTCCTATCATAATAATTGGCCACGTTATAATTGCTGCCTATGTAAATACACGTATGGTGAAATGAAAAAGATCACCCAAATGGATGATCTTTTTTATAATTTATCAACATATTGCTTCGCTTCTAATAAGGAAAAACCAAAAGCTTCTCTTACTCTCTTAACTGCTGTAACTGTTTTTCCTTCTTCCATAAGCTGACGCAACTCTTTATTAATTTCAGGTTCTCTATCTACAATTCCCATTTCTTTCGAAATTAATTGTAATCTATCTTCCATCCTCTTTAAACGCGCATCCGTTTTCTTTTCGATTTTATTTAATTTTTCAGCGAGATACATAAATCCAAAGGCCGCTATCGGTATGACAATCCAAAATTCAATGACTGCTCCTCCTTACTAGCTTTCATATGTTTTATTTAAGTAACTTATGTAAATTTTACCACAAGAAACATTTAATGTATAATAGTAATATACAACACTGTTGATAAAACCTTTTATTTTAGGGGGATACTTTATGAAAAGATTTTTTAAGACGTTACTACAATTTGTAGTTCTTTCAATCGCACTACATTTATTATTTGATATCGTTGGCTGGCTTGTTTTCAATGCACCAATAAAAAACAAAACCACCATTATTTCCTTAATAACAACCTCATGGCTTATGTACATGTACCGATATAAATTTTTTAAAGCATTTACTTCGAATTAACTTAAACTAAGAAAACACTTCATCGATAATCGATGAAGTGTTTTCTTTTTCTCTCCTACACTCTATTTACTACTGTATAATAAAATTAATATTCTGTTTTTTCAAAAAGAAAGGAAGTCACTATGAACTTAAAAAGTAACAATATATACGAGAAAATGAACCAATATTCCGTTGCAGGATTAAGCCTTGCCGTTATATGTGACGGTAGACTTGATGAAGCGTCTGCCTTCGGAACACTTGAATCCGGAACAACTAGAACTGTCACTACGGATTCCATATTCAATTCTTGTTCCATTAGCAAGTTCATCACCGCCATACTCACGCTAAAATTATGTAATCAAGGCATAGTACATTTAGATGAAAACGTAAATGATAGACTCACATCTTGGAACATCTCTACCAATTTATTTACTTCACAGAAAAAAATCACGTTGCGAAACTTATTAAGTCACCAATCTGGAATCATTGATCCTCCTAATAGTTTTGAACATTATACACTTGCACAAGGGCGACCAAACATGTCTGAACTCCTTGCCGGTAAAACATTATATTGCCCAGTACCGATAGAAGCAGCTTATAAACCAGAAAGCGAATTTCACTACTCTGACGCAAACTTTTGTATTATCGAACTACTACTTGAAAATATAACTGGAAAACCATTTAATCTTTTACTTGAAGAATATATCTTTCAGCCACTTCAACTGAAGAATAGTACGGTATTCCCTACTGAAGATATAAATAAATTAGATACATTTGCTTGCGGACATAATAAAGATGGCACCGTTACAAATGAGAAGTATCCATTTTATCCATTCGCAGCAGCCTCAGGCATTTGGACAACACCAACTGACTTATCAACTTTAGTAATCGAACTCATTCATTCCTTACATGGAAATAGCAAACTAAAACTTTCTCAAAAAATAGTACAAGACATGATTTCTCCTCAAGGTTGCTCAAAATGGACTGGGTTAGGTGTTTTTCTAGATGATTCTAATGAAGACTTACAAATTTATTCATATGGATGGGGCGTTGGATTTCAATGTATGATGGTATGCTATCCATATCAAGGTAATGGTGCTGTTATTATGACAAACTCTGATTTAGGTGTTCATCAAATGGAAGGAATTATTGGCGAGGTTTTAAAAATGTTATCCTTATAATGAAAAGAAAGAAGCTGTTCCTTCCAGCTTCTTTCTTTATCCCGCTATTTGCCGGGCAGTAAGACCCCCATCTCAATATTCAGCGAAAGCAAAAAAGTTAGATGGGGGATCAACTGCCCGTAAAAGCCCGATTGGTGAAGGCTAATAATCAGCGGGGGATGAAGAAGCCCCCCACTGATTAAAGTTTCACTTTATATAACATTTTTCGCAACAATTTTTATATGTTCTGGTGCGATAATCTCCGTTATACTTTCTTGGAAATCTTCATGCAACAGTTCTTCAATATGTTCTAGCTGCACTTCGACATGTGTGCATTCTAAATTATGTATGTTTAATAGTGCATAATGATCTTTCTTCTTAATTACTAAATATTGATTTTCTTCTGTTACGAGTACCGATCCTAATCGTACTCCTAGTAAGCGTTGATCATCAAACTTCATAATTACTTCTCCTTCCCTCACATAAATGAAATTAAAATGAAAATAATTACATTTATGGAAAAGACTCTTTTTTAGACTATATCATAATTTACTAAAATATAAATATCATTTTTCCTTTTAATAAAAATTCCTATTCTTTCATATATTTCGATACAAAAAACTTTCTCAACATAAAATTAGAATTTTCAGTTTTTAAATCTATGAAAATCTATTATAATAAAGTTAATAAATGTTTGACCTCTCCTAATTCATGTACATATGGATGATCAGTAGTTGCTGCTACTGATCTATTTTTTTGATTTCAGAAAGTAAATACGCTGCATCCTTTCCTACACCACAAATAAGTGCAGAGCCCCTTTGAGATTGCCACGGCAAACCGATATAATATAATCCTCTTACGGGACTTATTCCCTTTACATGATTAGGAAATCCTTTCTCATTCACTGTCTTTTCTATTTCAATCCAGTTATAGTTCTGATTAAAACCAGTTGACCATATAATGCTTTCCCCACTATACGTGCCACCATTTTGAAACATAATGCTATTTTCTGATGCACTAACCACTTTTCCCTCTAGTTTAATTGCTCCACTACGAATAAGTTCCTTACCTTCAAAACCGAAAATGGGATCCTTTCTCTTCTGAAACCATTTTCCCCTCTTAGTATGTATTTTTGCATACAATAAACCCATTTTTTCTAGCCAATTAAAAATGCTTTTCCCAAAAAAATGTAACGGTAAAAATGTTAATGGATGACTGATAGACATTGTTACTTCATGAGTTTTTGCAAGTTCTACTGCGATTTGCATTCCTGAATTCCCTCCACCTACTACTAGTACTTTCCCCTTAGGAATTTGTGATGGTGATTTATATTGTGATGAATGTATTTGAAAAACATGCGATGAAAGATGTTGTGAAAATGAGGGGATGAATGGTTGCTGAAAACCACCTGTTGCGATAACAACCTTTTTTGATTGTAAAGTTTCTCTAGGAGTATGTAATTCGAATATATCTTTTTCTTTCTTTATTTTTAAAACTTCGGTTTGCAATTGGACTGGTAATTGAAAATGTCTTGCATATTCTTCTAAATAAGTTGCAATTTCATCTTTATGTGGAAATCCATTTCCTTCTCCTTTTAATATCATACCTGGTAAACTACTATATTCCCTCGGTGTGAAGAGCTGCAGAGAATCATATCGGTTTCTCCATGAATCACCAACTCGGTTTCCTGCCTCAAGTAGTAAATAATTATATCCTGCCTGCTTCAAATAGTATCCTATTGTTAAGCCAGCTTGACCAGATCCAACGATAATTATATCTTTCACTCTAATCCCTCCTAAAATATATGAATACTTGTTCATATATTCATACGTTTCTGTAATCATAACATTTTATTTTTACATAATTCAACATCTACAAAATATAAAAAGAGCAGTTTACTTTAAAGTAAACTCCCCTTCATTCTATCTTCCCAGTCTTTAGCGCCTGAGCCCAGTCATGCCTTTCCTGTTGAGCAGCTAATCCAGCAGCTTCTTCCCAATTATAAGGAACTGAAATTTGTTCAATTATCCATTCTCCCAAACCCTCTTCTATCACTACATATTTTGCATGCGGAGTTCCTGATTCCATTTTATGCACAATAGGTAATTCATCTTTGTATGCTGGAAGTCCTACACTCCCTGGATTTATAATGATTTTTCCGTTTGCTAAATAAACAACTCTAGGAATATGCGTATGTCCACATACTATTATTTTTTGTTCTATATTTTGGAGTTGATCCATTATATTTTTTTCACTCTTTAATACCGCACCATTTTCATTCATCTCTTCTAATAAATACACCTCATCTGAAGTCGGTGTACCATGACAAAATAAAATATCGTCTACAATACATTGTGAAAGATGTTGTTTTAACCAATCTATATGATGATTTGTTAATTGATTTCGAACAAAAGCTAGTGTAGTAGATTGCTCTTGTATAGGTTCCCAAATCATGCGATCACAATTGCCCTTAATATGTATCATCTCGTTATTCATTAATATTTCAATTGTTCCTAAAGGATCTAACGGCCCATACACGCTATCACCTAAATTTATTATCCTTTCGACCTTGCGACGTACAATATCTTTTAATACAGATTTTAAAGCGTGACTATTTCCATGGACATCTGAAATGATTGCTATTTTCCTATTCATTGTAAACACCTACTTTGATAAATTATTTATGACATCTCAATTTCTAAACCCTCTCCTCATAAAATATAATTCTATTTAAAAACGGATCAATCACAGTTAATTCGATTGTATCCCATGGTGTTTTTTCTATATTTGGCTTCGAGTAAGCATATTCTTTACTTAATAATATAGAATGATAATCCTCTACATTATCTATTTTGATCCGAATCGCACCACCTGGCGAAGCATCTCCATGATGTTCTGATAAATGTATTACAGCATTATGTAACGAAATTTGCATATATAATGGCATATGTTCCTCATACCGATGTTCCCAATCCAGTTTAAATTCTAAAAAATTCAAGTAAAATTGCTGCGCTTTTTCAATATCAAAAATTCTAAATATAGGTGTAATCATTTGTAATCTCCTCCTATTTATATACATCCGCCGCCAATTCCCGCAAAACATCCACATCCATCACTTCAAAGCATCCATTGTTTTTCTGTATTATCCTTTTATCACAAAAGGTATTTAATGTTCGTAATAAATGTCGATAACTCGTTCCCAGCAATTCAGCTGTTTCCGTTAAATTCCCACTAAACACAATTCTATTTCCGTGCTGAACCGCTCGTTCCCCTGCTGCTAACATGTAACTCGCAAGTCTATTTTCAAGCGGGTATAGTAAATTAATTGTACTATTTTTTGACAATCGATTTAATTTGTGAGCTAAAGAACCACAAATACATCTTAAAAATTTCGCATCATGAAATAATTGGTTTCTCACTTTTCCTAATGGTAGGCCAACACAATACGAGTCTGCCATCACTTGTACGTTTGAAGCAGTTTTTTGAGAGTGAATTACTTCTACATCCCCCAGTAACTGTAAATTATCATAAAAACATAATAATACAGATTTCCCGTTACTTAATGTATTAAATGCTTTCGCTTTTCCTTCCACAAAAAAATATAAATAATCTATCTCTTCATTTTCTCTACAAATAAACTCATTCTTTTTAAAAAATATAAGTTCCATATACGGTTTCATATCATTACTAAAAAATGAATCAATATTATTTTGTTTCATATACTCTGCTAATTTATTAGAATTACATACTTTCTTCATATTCCCCCACCTTTACAACTCATCCCCATTTTAATTAAAATTTTCTTCTTTCACTATGACATATGTCATAGCAATATACAATTTCAGCGTGATACAGTCATTACAAACATGAAATATAAAGGGGATATTACATTGTATAACTTTCTTTCTGTCTTTATTGGTGTGCTCATTGCCATTATGCTCCCATTGAACGGGATTTTATCTGAAATAATCGGTAATTATACAGCGAGTGTTGTCATTCACCTTGTCGGTTTAGTAGCAGTTGTTGTCGTTTTAATTATCAACAAAAATAAAATTCGTTTTGAGAGAGGAATTCCGCTTTATTTATACAGCGCCGGAGCCATTGGAGTATTCACAGTACTTTTTAGCAATATAAGCTTCTCCGCTCTTGGCGCTTCTATTACTATCGCATTAAGTCTACTCGGTCAATCCATTACTTCTATCATAATTGATCATTTCGGTTTATTAGGAATGAAGGTTGCAAAGTTTGAAAAGAAAAAACTAATCGGATTAATGTTCATTTCTTCTGGAATTATTATCATGACAATTTATTAATGGGGGCAAGAAAATGTTATATATTTGTATCGCTATTTTAGTTGGAGTTTCTATCGTTGTTGCTAGAATTATTAATGCGAATTTAGCAAAGAAAATTGGAAACTGGGAAGGTACATTTTTCAATTATATTACTGGATTATTTTTCTCTATGTTATTTTTAATTTTCAGTTCAGATTCATTTTATATTTCTAGTCATACGTTGCAATCTATCCCTATCGCTGTATACTTAGGCGGATTAGTAGGCGTTATCGTTATTTCATTATCAAACTATATTACTCCTAAAATATCGGCATTTTATTTAACGTTGCTCATCTTTATCGGACAATTATTTGCGGGGACTATCATTGATTTCTTCCTGTCAAACGAACTCTCTATAGGAAAAGTTGTCGGTGGGATTTTCGTATTAATTGGGCTTACTTACAATTTACTCGTTGATCGCCCTATTAAAACAGTGCATAATAAACACGTTCAACTATAATACTTTACGCTTACCTATCATATATTAATAGAAACGCTCTTCACACAAAGTAATAGAGAGGAGAATATCCTATTAAAAAAATCATTTTACTGCTAGGTAGCGTATTGATTATTTCTGGAATCGTATGGTTTATAAACTCTGGGAAATCTATTCAAGATTTCTATACTGCAAGTAAACCAAAGAAGAAAGCTACTATTATTTCAACTCAAAGAGACCCAGATGCACCCCCTGTTTTTTTAGGAAAACAGGAAATAAAAGATATACATGTTGAGTCAATTAAGACGAAAAAGGATATCTTTCTCACAAAAACAGATGAATTAAAAACGTTCATTACGAGTATGGATACCGCGAAAAAAGGGAAATTAACATTAGATGAAGAAGGCTCAGATTTAGTAGATTGTAACATGTGGATTACCTTCCAAGATGGGACTTATAAACAATATTTAATTTGGATAGTAGATAACAACAGTAGTGAAATTATGATTGCCCATCAAAACAATCCTGATGACTTAGATCTTACTTATTATCAATTAAATGAAGGCAATTCGAAAAAAGTATATAGCTTATTTAAAAAGATTATATAAAAGAGAAAGTCATGGGCACATTAGCTCATGACTTTCTCTTTTATATATATTCAGGGAACACTTTACAGCTCTTTTCCTGCTCTATATCATGTCCAAAGAAAACAATTGGGTTCTCTTTCCTAACAACTTCTTTTAAACGTTTAATTGAAGATAAAGCTAATTCCGGATCAAACCCCGCGAACGGCACTTCATCTTCAAAATTTTCTTTCGTATACGATGCATCGATCGTTAATAACACTGGGCCAGAGTTCTCTGTCTCAATGAATAGTGACTGATGCCCCGGAGTATGTCCTGGTGTATACAATAATTGAACACCTGGTACGACTCCATAATCCCCTTCAATGATTTTGTAGTTTAAATTCGGCAATATACATTCTTTCATATATTCTTCACTATGTTGTGCCGCCTCATATTCAGCCCGCTGCACAATAATCGGTGTATTTGTAAAAGCACCATTTCCTCCTGCATGATCAAAATGTAAGTGAGAACTAATAATATACAGAAGGTCTTCTGGCTCATACCCTGCACGCTTTAAAATATTTACGATTCTATCTTCTTCAGTCATTTTCGGTAAAATCTGCCCCTCAACAAATGTGCCGTTAAAAAGTCCTTCATTATTAACCGCACTTTCTGGCATACCTGTATCTACTAAAATAGGTCCTTCTTCAGTCTCCAATAAATAACACCATACTGGTAAGTTTAATAAATTCCCCGGTGTGAGCGTACTATTAACAGAAGAGTGATCTAACATACAACGACCAGCTGGTACGAAATAAAGCTTCTTTACCGTCATTATGTATCCACCTTTACATTTAATTTTGAATAAGACACATAGTAAAAATTCTTCTTTCTAGAAATAAAATCCTTCTAGACCATCATTCCATCTTTACTTACTATTTTTTCAATTTCCGAATAGTAAAACATGCTAAAACAATCGAGATGTAACATATAGCAATCCCTAAGAAACTAACGCTGAAACCATCTTCATGAATAGTCATAAGTTTTAATATATCAATATTAAATAAGCGACCGATGAAAAGGTACATGATAATAATTGCCGTTACTACAAAATAGTCATTTCTTCTTAATTGCATTGTCATTTGCTATTCACCTCGCAATGTTTTCTATCAAAAACATACCATATATACTTAATATTTAAAATAATTTCCAAGTTCACAAAAATAATTAAAGTATACTTTTTTACATACCAATCTTTCCCCCCTATAATAAAAGAGAAAAACTCTTACTTTAATGGAGGGAATAGAAATGAAAGCAATTGGTTTACATGAATACTTACCTATTGAAGAAGAAAACAGTTTAATTGATATTGAAGTTGAAAGACCTGTTGCCACAGGAAGAGATATACTTGTAAAAATTAACGCTATTTCCGTTAACCCAGTTGATACAAAAGTTCGATCTCCGAAAGATACAAAAGAAGATATAGCAAAAATACTTGGCTGGGATGCTAGTGGTGTTGTCGTGCAAACGGGCGAAGGTTGTACGTTATTTAAAGAAGGCGATAAAGTATTTTACGCTGGAAGCATTACAAGGCAAGGTACATACAGTGAATACCATCTAGTTGATGAAAGAATTGTTGGTAAAAAACCAAAAACGTTAAGTGATGCTGAATCTGCAGCAATTCCTTTAACAGCCATCACAGCGTGGGAAGGTTTATTTGAACGTTTAGGTATTGATTACTCTAAAAAAAGTGAAAACTCATTTAAAAACATTTTAATCATCGGCGGAGCTGGTGGTGTAGGTTCCATCGCAATTCAGCTTGCGAAATGGGCTGGACTAAATGTAATCGCAACTGCTTCACGCGGAGAAACGATAGACTGGGTGAAAAAGTTTGGGGCTAATCATACAATCAACCATCACAAACCTTTAAAAGAGCAAATAGTAGAACTTGGGCTAAAAGATGTCGATTACATCTTCTGCTTAAACAATACAGATCAACATTGGCAAGCAATATGTGACCTCATTAAACCACAAGGAAAAATTTGCTCTATCGTAGAAAATGAGCACCCTCTTGAGATGGGCATTTTAAAAAGTAAAAGCGCTACACTAGTTTGGGAATTTATGTTTACAAAAGCGATGTATGAAACTGGCGATATGATTACGCAGCACGAACTATTAAACAAAGTGAGCGAATTATTAGATGAAGGTATCCTTCATACAACTTTAAACGATACGTTAACACCGATACATGCAGAAAATCTTAGAAAAGCACATGCATTGCTTGAGAGTGGACGTACAATTGGGAAAATTGTATTAGAAAAGTTTTAATAAAAAAGTCCGATTTCTAAATATGAAATCGGACTTTTTTACTTTTATTTACTTGAAATCTCTTGATCATTTTGAACATCTAGCGGAGCACGCTTCCCTATTCCGAAAGCATAGAAACTAATTGTTACGATAGCTAAGAAAACAATACCTACAATTAGTGAAATACGAGTATCATCGTTAAACCACATTCCGATTAATACCATAATTAAAAAGGCAATCGTCAAATAGTTTGTAACAGGAGCAAATGGCATTTTGAATGGATGATCTTTCATCGCTGCTCCTTTTTCTTTTCTAAAATTAATTTGACTAATTAAAATGACGAACCATGGTACCATACCAGGAAGTACACTCGCGCTATATACATATACGAATAAGTTTTTCGGTGCGATATAACTTAATACAACACCAACCGCTAAACCGATAATTACACCAACTGTACCGAATAAAGGTACACCGTTATTCGAAATCTTCGTAAAGTATTTCGGTGCTTGTCCATTCACACCTAACGTATACAGCATACGTCCAGCACTATAAATACCACTATTACAACCAGACATTGCTGCTGTAATAACAACGAAGTTAATAAGTCCAGCAGCTGCCGTAATACCAACCTTTGCGAAAGTCGCTACGAACGGGCTACCAATTGTACTTAATTGATCCCAAGGGTAAACAGTTACAATAACGAAAATAGCACCGATATAGAAAATTAAAATACGCCAAATTGTACTTTGAATTGCTCTTGTAAGTGTCTTCTTCGGATCTTTCGCTTCACCAGCAGTAATCCCGATTAATTCCACACCTTGATACGCTCCAACTACAAGTGATAATGCAAAGAAGAATCCTGAAAAACCACCTGTAAAGAAACCGCCATTTGCCCAAAGGTTTGATATACCAATCGCTTCTCCGCCGTTACCAATTCCGAAGAAAATAAGACCAAATCCAGCAATAATCATTAATAAAATCGTAACGATTTTAATCATCGCAAACCAAAATTCAAATTCACCAAATGATTTAACAGAAATTAAGTTAGCTGCACCAAGAATAACCATTGCGATAACACCCGGTATCCAGGCTGGTAAATCTGGGAACCAATACTTCATATACGCCCCAACTGCGATAATCTCTGACATCCCAACGATAACCCACTGGAACCAGTTACTCCACGCTGTCATATAACCAGCTAACGGGTGAATATACTTATGACCGAACGTCGCAAATGAACCTGTACTCGGCTCCATGTACAACATTTCTCCCATGGCACGCATGATGAAGAAGATAAAAATACCTGCAATTGCATAAGCAAGCATTACTGACGGACCTGTCCATTTAATCGTGCTGGCTGATCCCATAAACAAACCAACACCAATTGTTCCGCCTAAAGCAATCATTTGAATATGACGTGCTTCTAAACCTCTTTTCAATTCTTTGTTTGCCACTTCACTTCCCCCTCTTAGATGATTCATAGCCGCATTTTAAAACAAGATGCTTTCCCCTAATTCCTTTCGGCCCTGAAAATGATGAAGCAAACGTCATTTTACACTAGCTTTAAAGCTATCCTAAAATCGTTTTTTGCCCCTAACAAAATTCTCAAAACCTTTCATCTTCCAATATTCTATAAATCTTAAAATTACTTATTTCATATTAATTCATTTATCTGAAAAATTCAATTATTTTTTCAATAAATTAATATGCATGATTACGTTTAATTTTTAACTTAATTAGAAATAAAATACATCTATTCAATATGATTCTAGTTTAAATGTTATTACAATATAAATAACCGAGGAGATCATATCTTCCTCGGTTTTATACAGCATGTACTTCAATATTTATAGTTGATAACGTCATTGTCCATCATTTAAATGAATTACATTTCCATCTCACCTGGAAATATAATATATTAGTAAAATTACATACCATATACATCCTTCGCACAGACTTCCTTATCAAAGCGAACGAATTTACTCTTTACTTCCATTCCAGCTGCTTCGTATACGCGAGGTGCACCTGTAATATTCTCAGAATCTACATTTAGATTCACTTTCGAAATCCCCTCTTCATACAATTGCCCGAATGCATGGTGTAATAACGCCAATCCTAATCCTTGTTTCCGCTTAGAACTTCTTACACCTAAGTGAGTAATTTCAGCTTTATTATCAGTACCCTTTTTACTAAAAATAAATCCCACTACTTCATCTTCAACCATTGCTAGTGACCATAACGTAGGATGAAACCCAGCTCTTTCAGTACGCTGCAAAAACTCTACTAACGTAGAAGGATGCGAATTCCAGTGGTCTGCAAATGCTTCATTAAAAGCTTGATGTAATCTTTCATCATCTAAACCTGGTATGTAATGTCGCACTATAACATCCTTTGGCCATAGTGGCGATGGAACATTTCTCTTTAATTCAATCCCCATCCCCCACCATATACGAGTTGGGATAAATCCATCTTCTTCTAATGCTTTTTCCTCATAGAAATTATTTGCTTGTGTTACAATCGTACCATTCAAGCAAGAGGAATTACTTACAAGCCCCGTAGCACGCTCTTCAAGCTTTGACCATATTACATGTTCAATTCCTTGATTTATATAAGCAGGGTTTACAAATACGGCAGATGGAAACTGCCCTTCATTCCCTGTCAAAATTCCATAAGCGATTATTTCTTCTTCATTCATAACAACATAAGAGCTTTTACTAACATCAATACCTTTCCATGAGTTATTAATATCCTCTACCGTTGTATCAACTTCACCGTAAATGGCTTGATCATAAATTGTACATAGTTTTAAAATTTGTTGTAAATCTTCTTGTCTAGTTGCTTTAACATTTAGTTTATTTACTAAGTTTCGCATGCATTCCACCTCATTCTAATTGAGAATTCGGACCTTATCGCAAAAAACATTTCATAATACTACTATTTTATGAAAAATATTAGTCCTCCTAAAGCAATCAACAATACACCCGAAAGCGGAAAACTCTTCTCTTCAGCTTTTATCTTTTCCTCAATAATATCTTTAATTTTCCCCTTCATATCATCTGGACATTTTTTAAATAAAATATTAGTTGTATGTAATGGCCTATTTAATATTCGAATTTTAACAGGAGATCCTGATAAATATATATTATTTTTATCCAAAGTAAATTCTATATTTGCTTCAGTAAGCCCTTCTTTCACTAATATATTCACTCGGCTAGAAGGTAAATTAAACACTGTATAATCGTTAAAAGCTAGCCCTCTAATATCGAAATGTGAGTATACGAGAACTAAAGTTATAAACAACAAAACTAGCACAACTATTGTTTTCACTAATGAAAGTTGATTTAACATATAAGAAGATGTTGTCATATAAGCACAAAAGAATGCCATTAAATTACAAAGATAGTGGTTGACAATGAAAGTTTTTCTTACAAATATAGTAAATCCGGAAATGATTAGTAAAGTACATACTAGATTCATTAACATATTTAACCCTCCCAAAAACTATAACTATACAACTTTGTTATATTTTAACATTAATTACATATTCATACCTATATTTTTTCATAAAATATAAAAGAGTCTCATTAAAAAATGAGACTCTTTTACCATTTCATATTTAAATCGTTTTTGAAGTTTGTTTACCAAAAATAAATACTTTAGTAAACACCACCATGATAACTACAATAGTCAGAAAATAAAGTGGCATCACCATCAACGAACCTGTATGAAGCTGACTCATTCCCCAAATTGTCACCGTTACAATTACATAGTAGCCTAAGCTAAACAATGCACCTGCTGTACCAATGACATCTTGAAAATCTACTAATGCTAAACTTAAACAGTTCGGTAACGCTATCCCAATTCCTAATAGCAATATAAACATCGATACTAAAAATCCAATCATATATATTATGTTTGGATTTGATCCAACTGAAGTAATAACAGTTAAAAGGATAGCTCCCCCTGTCATTACAAGACAACCGATATATATAATTTTCTCTGGTTTATAAGTAGCCAGTAAACGTTTTGAAACTTTCGCCCCAATAATTGAAGCAGAAGCGACAACGATTCCTAAAAATCCATACATACTAGGCGATAACTGAAAGTATTCAATAAAGATAAACGGCGCTTCTGCATAATAGCTAAATAAAACACCATTCGCTCCTCCAATTAATAGACCGTATGTTACTACTTTCGGATTTGTAATCAACCGTTTTAAAACAGAAAACACATTTATTTGATTCGTCACTGAGTCCGTTTTTGTTTCTGGAAGAGAAACAAACGTATACAGCAAAATTCCGACGCTCATAACTACTAAACTTAAAAATACTATTTTAAACCCAAACATTTGATCAAGAAAGCCACCAATTAACGGTCCTATCGCTGGTGTAAAAGCAATGACTGCCGAAATTTGAGCAAACATAACATGGCGTTTATGCCCATCTACACTTTCACGAAGAATCGTTTGTGTAACAACTGATCCTGCACTTGCCCCAAACGCTTGAATAAAACGACTTAGCAATAAAAATTCAATGGAACTTGCAATAAAGCATAAGAAACTCCCAGCGCCATATACGACAATTCCAAATAACATTGCCCGGCGACGACCAATTATATCTGATAACCATCCAATAAAAAATACGCCTAAAGCAAATCCAGCAAAATAAACACTAAGCGTTAACTGCACCTCATTATTACTTACATGTAACGCCTTTGAAATGTCTGGTAAAGACGGTGTGTAAATTGTTTCACTAATTTGCGGAAATGCCACAAGAATAATCATTAACCAAAGTGATGGTACTGAGACTTTTTTCATTTTTCATACCCTCCTATAACTTTGAAAATCTCAGAAATGAATAGACTTTCTTAGCTACGGAACAGGAGGGGCCATTATAGAAATTCGATCATAAAACAACAAAGAAAACACCTCAATTACGCATGTTAATACTTATAGGAGGGTAATATTAACATTGATTTTACAATATAGTCTTTCAATTATATGATAGGTTGCATTTGTTTTCTAGTGTTCATGATCTGAATATTTGTTAGTAGACGAATATCCTTTTTATCCCGCATTAACGGGAAGCCCGATTGGTGAGGGATGAACAAAACCCCACTGATTAAAGTTTCACTTTATTCTCTCAGAAAATTAAGGCGTTTTAAAAAAGATAATAACTTAATACATTGCCTTAGAAGGAAAATATGCAGATGGAAAATACTCCTTGCATTCGTACCTTAATGATTAGACAAGATTAAAAAGTTCAACTAAGCAACGAAATGCCCCCCAATCTAACAATCGGGGGGCATTTCGTTACATTTTCACTGATTGTTTTTCTTGATAGATAATTTCTCCATCAATAATTGTTGTTTCTACTTTTAAATCTTTAATTTGGTTTGGATTGACACTTAAAATGCTTTCATTTAATATAACTAAATCCGCTAACTTACCGACCTCTATACTTCCTTTTATCTCTTCTTCAAAACTCGCATACGCGCCATTCCATGTGTATAGTTTAATAGCTTCCATTACGCTTATAGATTGATTCGCACCAATCTCCATCCCAGACTTACTTTTTCTATTAACAGCAACATGAATTCCTAATAAAGGATTATAGTCAGTAACTGGAGCGTCCGAACTACCTGCTGCAATGATGCCACGATCAATAAAATCACGAGCAGCGTACATGCGGTTAACACGCTCACCATAGTGCCGTGCATATATCTCTCCAAATTCATATGGAAATGGAGGATTCGGAATTGGAACTATCTCGAGGTTTTTCATTCTCTCTTGTAAATCTGGTGAAGAAATTCC
Source organism: Bacillus sp. NH11B (assembly GCF_001884205.1). Lineage (NCBI taxonomy): Bacteria > Bacillati > Bacillota > Bacilli > Caryophanales > Bacillaceae > Bacillus > Bacillus sp. NH11B. The sequence continues at coordinate 26,305 of NZ_MAOG01000119.1, forward strand.
CGCGTGCTCAATCCGATGACGGTGATTTTTTCTTGGCGATTCCTCTAGCGCTCTTTCTACACAATTTAAATACATTTCAATAGCTTTATCACCTTGTGCATGTACAGTGATTTGATAGCCTTTTTTATGTGCTTCACCTAAAACTTGATAGATTTCTTCCTCACTATAATAAAGAATACCATAATTGTTAGAGTCACTAGAATATGACTTGCGGGTTGCAATTGTAGGACCCGTGCTACTTCCATCTGTAAACAATTTAGCTGGTCCAACTTTAAATCTCTCATCTCCGGTACCAGTTACCACACCAGCTTCGACCATTTTATTAACAAATTCATGGGAGTTATTTATTTGACATATCATTGCATATATTCTGACACGAATATCCCTACTCTTCACAGCTTGTTGTAGTAAACGAAAACTCTCAGGTCCATCTCCACCTGCGTCATGTATACTCGTTATGCCAGCTGCAACGAAATGATCTGATGCAATTTTTACTGCCTTCATCATTTCACTTTCTTTATAACTGGCAACCTCGCTCATACTCATATTTGCTGCTTCAATTAACTTTCCTGTAAGCTTTCCTGCCTGATCCTTTTCAATAACTCCCCCACTCGTGTTCGGTGTGTTCTCGTTAATTCGCGCAATTTCTAATGCTTTGCTGTTCACTACGCTTATATGGTGGCAAGTACGAGTTATCATAATAGGATGTTCAACTGAAATTTCATCCAGCTCAGTAATTGTCGGATAACGCTTTTCCTTCACAGCGGTTTCATTAAAGCCCCAAGCACGTATCCATTCACCTTTTGGCGTTTCTAAGGCCTTCTTTTTCAGATCATCTAACAAAGCCTCGATAGAATCAATATGTTCAGCTTTACAACTGACAGCCAACTGATTTTGCCCATAAGAAATGAGATGAAGATGGGAATCAATGAATCCAGGAAGAAGCGTTTTTCCTTGCAGGTCAATTACATCCGTTTTTTCTCCTATAAAACTCTTAACCTCCTGATGTGAACCAACAACTACGATACGATTATCTTTTATTGCTACAGCCTCGGCCACTGTATTCTTTTTGTCTACTGTAATAACTTCTCCATTTATCAATACAACATCAGCTTTCATAAACTCAGCCCTTTCGGAATTACTCTTTTAGAGTGATTCGTTCCATATTTAAAGATATATCTCTGGAGATGCTGTTCCACTTTCCAGCAAAATTTATCAATAACTAATTAAAGTTGAGCTAAACATTCTTTTATTGTTTTAACGATAAAAGTAAAGTCTTCCTCTGTAATGCTTAATGGAGGAGCAAGCTGCAAAATATTATTGTAACCTGCAACAGTGTCACCATTTTTACCAATAATTAGCCCTTTTTCTTTACAAGCATTGATAACTTTGTTCATCTTTTCAATAGTAGCAGGTTCTTTTGTTTGCTTATCTTCCACTAGTTCAATACCTAAAAGAAGTCCTTTTCCGCGAACATCTCCTACGTTTGGATGTTCTTTTACATCTTCTAATTCATATAACAGTCGTTCACCCAATTCTTTGGAACGTTCAATGAGTTTCTCATTCTCCATAATTTCTAAATTCTTCAAAGCCAAGGCGCAAGCAGCTGGATTTCCTCCGAACGTATTCACATGGCGGAAGCGATCATAATCTTCACTGCCTACGTATGCCTCATAAATCTCTCGTCTGACTGCTGTTGCTGACAAAGGAAGATACGCACTTGTAATACCTTTTGCCATTGTAATGATATCTGGTTTAACGCCATAATTCATAAATCCAAATGGCTTCCCAATCCGGCCAAATCCACATATAACTTCATCACAAATAAGCAACGCACCGTGCTTCTCGCAAATTTCTTTTACTTTTTCCATATATCCATCAGGAGGCATCAAAATGCCGCCCCCAGTAATAATCGGCTCCATAATCACGCCGGCTACTGTTTGACTTAACTCCCATGTCATAACACGATCGATTTCATCAGCACTTGCCAGTGTACGAACATCATCTGGATTACGATACGTATCAGGTGGTGCTACATGCAAGAACCCTTGCCCAAGTGGTTCATATTTATACTTTCGCTGCGCTTGACCTGTTGCTGCAAGAGCCCCCATTGAGTTACCGTGATAAGCGCGATAGCGTGAAATAAACTTATAACGTCCATGATCACCTTTTTGTTGATGATATTGACGAGCAATTTTAAACGCCGTTTCATTTGCTTCCGATCCACTGTTAGAAAAGAAAATGACATATTCATCCTCAAGCCATTCATTCAATTTCTCTGCTAATTTAATAGCAGGAACATGACTTTGTGTCAGAGGGAAATATGGCATTTCTTCCAGTTGTTCAAAAGCCGCTCTTGCAAGCTCTTTTCGGCCATAGCCAACATTCACGCACCAAAGACCGGACATGCCATCTAAATAACGGTTTCCATCAATATCCGTCACCCATGCTCCTTCTGCTTTTGTAATAATTAAATTCGTTGGATTAGGGGATGCTCCTTTCATTGCATGCCAAAGGTACTTTTCATCTGCTTGTTTCAAACTTTTTGTTTGTTCTGTCGCTTGCACAATCACCAACTCCATTCTTTTATATTTTCATATCACTCTTTCAATAACGAGCCGTGAGCATTTTCTTGCGAGTATAGAATTCTACGCCATCTTTTCCATTTGCATGGAGATCACCATAGAAGGATTTCTTATAACCTGAGAATGGGAAGAATGCCATTGGAGCAGGAACCCCAAGATTGACCCCAAGCATACCTGCATCAATTTCTTCACGGAATTCACGAATAGCTTTCGCGCTATCGGTGTACAGGCATGCACCATTTGCGAACGGTGATGCATTAGCAACATGAATCGCTTCCATCAAGTCTTTTACACGTACAATAGAAAGAACCGGTGCGAAGATTTCATCTTGCCAGATTTTCATTTCCTGTGTCACATTGTCAAAAATTGTTGGGCCAACAAAATAACCGTTACCGTTTGCTGCATCATCTTCACGTCCGTCACGGATAAGTGTCGCTCCCTGCTCTATACCAGATTGAATGTATCCGAGTGTACGCTCTTTATGTCCGTCACGAATAACGGGACCAAGGAACACACCTTCTTCCAGTCCATTACCAATCGTAATAGCATTCGCCTCTTGAAGGAGTCTATTAACAAGTTCATCTGCAACGTCTTCTTCCACAACAACAACAGCCGCCGCCATGCACCTTTCACCAGCTGAACCGAAGGCAGCACTTGTAATTTCTTTCACTGCAGAACTAAGGTCCGCATCTTTTAATACGATCGAATGATTTTTTGCACCCGCAAGAGCTTGTACACGTTTACCGTTAGCTGCTGCTGTTTTATATATGTACTCAGCCACAGGTTGAGAACCAACGAAAGATACAGCCTTCACATCCTCATTGTCAAGTATGCCATTCACGACATCATGTGCACCATGCACAATATTTAGCACGCCATCTGGAAGACCTGCTTCTTTAAATAGTTCAGCTATGCGATTAGCCAGCAATGGTGTTCTTTCAGATGGTTTTAATACAAACGTATTTCCGCATGCAATCGCGAGTGGGAACATCCAGCATGGCACCATCATCGGAAAGTTAAATGGCGTTATTCCTGCGATTACTCCGATCGGGTAACGATACATCCCTGATTCAACACCAGTCGCAATATCAGGAAGTTGCTCTCCCATCATTAAAGTAGGTGCACCTGCGGCAAATTCAACACATTCAATCCCTCGCTGTACTTCACCGTAAGCTTCTTTATAACTTTTTCCGTTTTCCAAGGTAACGAGTTTTGCTAACTCTTCCCAGTTTTCAATCAATAACTGTTGATAACGAAATAGAATCCGAGCACGCCGAGGTACAGCGACCCTTCTCCAAGTTTTGAATGCTTCTTTCGCAGTTGCTACAGCTCTATCTAAATCTTCTTTAGTCGAAAGTGGCACACGAGCAATAATCTCGCCTGTTGCTGGATTTGGTACATCTTCAACTTGTTTACCTGTGGATTCTATCCATTGTCCGCCAATATAATTTTTCAACATTTGTACATTTTCCGTTACTACCATGGTGAAACCTCCTATTTTAAGATAACCGTCCTTTGTATTACACCGCTCGAAAGAAAGCGCATTCATTTGATTATATATAAACTGATTTACATATCTCCAACATTACTAATCTTGTCCATTGAATACGCAGGAGCAGTCATCTGCTTAGCATTTGTCCACTCCCAGTTCACATTATTTCAGATCAATCTCATGGTTCATCTTATAATTCTTTTTCAAAAATACGGGGCAATCCCATTCACAAACAAGGTCCTTAGCCAAGGAAACAATCCAGTCCTTTGTAACATGATACTTTTTTCCATCAACAGTAATAAACACTTCACCATCTGTCACATAGAAAACTTCCTGTTCTTCTACATGCCACATTCCTTTATTCGGTTCACCTACCCATGGTTCCCATGTGTTAGCACCTAGTTTCTCTGCTTCTTCTGCTGTAATTTTTTTCGCAAAAAACATGATGATATCCCTCTCTCTTATTGGTAATTTTGATGGAATACGTTCCTATAAATCTACTGTTTTAACATTGGTATCTGTATTAATATTGGTAGCTTTTAAACGTTTAAACTCTTTTCTCATAAAGTATATAGCAATGAGAATACCTGGAATTTCTGCAGCAGGACCTGCATACCATACACCTTCCACACCCCAGAATTTCGGGAAAATAAATAGAAATGGGAACAAGAACAAAAACATTTTGCTAACACTAATAAACGTTGCGATCCAATTTCTCTCTTGTGATTCGAAATAACCGGAGATAAGTAAACTGACTGCATTAAGCATAAATAAAGAATTGAATACAACTGTCGTCCAAATGCCCAGTTTCTGCAATTCAGGATTACCACCGGAGAAAAATGACACAATTGGATCTGCAAAAATGATTAGTATGGCTGTCACAATAACAAAGAAGGAAACTGTAAAAATGAGCCCCATCTTAATTGCTTGCTTAACACGATCAAGATTTCCCGCACCGTAATTATAACTAATAATTGGTTGAAGTCCTGTCATCCCACCGAGCGCTGCTAAGGCGAGCAAATTTGTAATATAACCGTTTTGAATCGTAAAAGCGGCAACGTGCAGCCCACCACCGTAGCTTTGTAGTAAGTTGTTGAAGATAATAATGGCAAAAAACATCATAAACTGACTCGAGAAAGATGCAAATCCCGTCCAAGCTACTTCACCAATCGTCTTGAAATTAATCATCATATCTTTCATTTTCGGCTTAAGTTTTGTTTTACCAAACCAGAAATAAAAGATTAGGAGAACAGGGATCGATTGCGAAATCGTATTGGCCCATGAAGAACCCATCATCCCCATGTCATACTTCGTTACCATAATCCATTCTGTAAACCCAGCAACAACTGCTGCGACTAACCAACTGTTCATTGATAATCCAGGTTTTTCATCAATATTAGTCAAAATACTTAATACAACGGCCAATATCGTTAATGGCAATGAAATCCATAGCAGTCGGCTATATTGCACCGCATACGGAAGCGCTTCATCACTTGCTCCAAATAGAATCATAATGTCAGTTTCAAAAGCCAATCCAAGTATAGCTAACAAAGAAGAAAGGAAAAGAGTAAACCATAAAGTTTGTCCCATAATACTTCTAGCTTCTTCTAGCTTTCCTTTTCCCAGTCGAAGTGAAATGACTGCTCCGGCTCCCACACCCAAAAGAACACCGATCATACGGGTAATAACCATGACAGTAAATCCAATTCCTATCCCTTCGATTTCCAGCTCCTGAAAGCCACTGACGAAATAGCCATCGATAACCGATACAACTCCTAGAATTACATTGGCCATAATCCCTGCCAAAGCAAACCGTAAATATAGTAACGGAATACTTTTGGTTCCAAGCACTGAATCATCTATCGGCTTATTCATTCCTTCCGGCTTCTCTAATTTCGATGACGGACCGTTGTCCACTATTTTCATGAGCATATCCCCTTACAAATAATTTATATAGCAAGTTAAGCTCAATTAATTCACATACCAACCTACAGGCTTGGCATGCTGGTGGATATTGATTTGCTTCGTTTCCATAAAGTGCTCCAGTCCGGCAACACCTAAAGCCCTACCGATTCCACTTTGCTTATATCCGCCCCAAGGACCTTCAACATAAGCAAGATGATAACTATTAATCCAAGTAATTCCCGCACGCAATTTACTAATAACACGTTTTGCTCGGTCCATATCTTCAGTAAATACAGCACCGGCTAATCCATAAATGGAATCATTCGCTTTTTGGATCGCATCTTCCTCATCTTTAAATTTCTGTACAACAAGGACTGGTCCAAAAATCTCTTCCTTAACAATACGCATATCTGCATTTACATCAGCAAAGATTGTTGGTGCAATGAAAAATCCTCGATCAAGCCCATTTTCTATTAAGCGATTACCACCACAAACTAATCTTGCACCTTCTTCGACTCCGCTATTGATATACTGTAAAACTTCATTCATATGAGTCTCGTTTGTTAGGGGCCCCATTTCAATGGTCTCGCTTTCCCCATTTCCAACTACAATTTTGTTCGCACGCTCGGCCAACCGTTCAACAAACTTATCGTAAATGGTCTCTTGTACAAGCAAGCGGGATGCAGCTGAACAAACTTGCCCAGCGTTGTGGAAAATACCAAACATCGCATTATCAACTGCAGTTTCAAAACCCACATCGTCGAACACAATAAGTGGAGATTTACCACCAAGTTCAAGTGTGATTTTTTTCATATTACCCGCAGCTGCGCGCATAATACTTTGACCTGTTTTTGTTCCACCAGTAAAGGCAACTTTGTCAACATCGTGGCTCTCTGCAAGCTCATTTCCAACCTTTGAGCCAGGTCCTAATACTAGATTTGCTACTCCGTCCGGAAGTCCAACCTCTTCGATGATTTCAAATAATTTGAATACGCTTACAGGAGTGACGTCGGCAGGCTTAATTACAATTGTATTTCCTGCGGCAAGTGCAGGAGCAATTTGCCAAACAGCTAGCATAAGTGGGAAGTTCCAAGGTACAATCAGTCCACAAACACCAATTGGTTCATGAATAATCACTGTTTCCGAAGAATCCTCGCGAGTGTAAGATTCCTTTTTCATACCTTTAATCAAGTCAGCATAATAACGGAAGCATTGAATCGATACCGGAATATCCACAAAGGTCGTTGCTCGAATAACTTTACCGTTATTTTCCGTTTCCAAACGTGCAATTTCAGCTGTCTTCTCTTCAAGACGGTCTGCAATCTTATATAGATAATCAGCTCTTTCATCAGCCGATAAATCTGACCAAATTCCGCTGTCAAACGCTTTACGAGCCACCTTGATTGCTATCTTCGCATCACCCGCCGATCCATGAGCAGAAGTTGCCATAACCTCTCCGGTTGCAGGGTTAATAATGTTTCGTCTATCACCGGATAATGCTTCTACCCATTTCCCGTCAATGAACATGTTAATTTCCATATAGCTCTCTCCTTTACGCAATAATATCAACTAGTTTGAAACCAATATGCGCTATATTGACCAACATCGTTTTCTGATTATAGAATGGGAATGATTTGAGTCGTTCCTTTTCAAATCGATATCCACCTGCACTCCCTGTAACAATCCATTGTGCCAATAACTTACCAAACAATGTCGAGAGAGACGCGCCATGGCCCGTATAACCCGTTGCGAAATATGCGCCTTCTTTGGATCTACCGATAACCGGGAACGTATCAATTGTCACACCGATAAATCCACCCCACCTGTAATCAATCTTGCTTCCTTCTAGTTTTGGCATTATTTTAACCATGGCATCGTAAACACTTTGATAAACAGCATCGCCTAAGTTTGGACGAATATCGCCACCGCCAAATACGATTCGATTATCTGGTGTGCGCCTGAAATAGTAAAGGAAACTGCTTGTATCAAAAACCATGCGATCATTAGGAATGACGGTATTCAAAAGTGTTTCTGGAAGCTGTTCAGTAGCAATAATACGTGCTGAAATTGGCAGTACGCCTTTATTCAATTCAGCCATAATTTTCCCGGAGTAACCATCTGTAGCAACAATAATGTCTTTCGCTGTAACAGCACCTTTTTCTGTAACAACTTTCACACTATTCCGGCCATATTCAATAGATAGTGCTTTCGAATGCCCAAAGATTTTTGCACCTATCGATTTAGCTGCTTCTCCCAAACCAATTGCATAGTTCAGTGGTTGGAACGAGTAGCTCGAGTCGTCGACTAAGCAACCATAATATTGCGGGGAATCAATTTCTTGATGCAACTGACTTCGATTAAGCACGCTACATTCATATCCAAAATTTTTGTTTAAGTATTCACTTTCAAGTTTCAATCCTTCAAAATGCTTGGCTTTGTAAGCCGCCACAATATGACCTGTCTTTCTAAAGTTACAGTGGATTTGATGCTCATCGATGATGTTTTTAACTAGTTCAACACTAAGCAGCGAAAGATCGTTAAGTTGTCTCGCCTCTTTAGCACCATACTTCTTAGCAAGCTCCTGCATCGTTGGCTTATAGCCCGGCAATACCATCCCACCGTTACGACCACTTGCGCCATACCCAATTGTTTCCTGCTCAAGGACAATGACACTCTTCCCTAACTTTTGCAAATGATATGCAGAAGAAAGACCTGTGAAGCCTGCGCCAATAATGACAACATCCGCCTCTTTATTTCCTTCAAGAGGTTTTCCTTTGTCATATCTGTTTGCAGTCGCTGTCCACAATGAGAGAGTATCCATTCGATCCATCTTATCCATAGCTAATCCTTCTCCTTTCGTGACATGTGTGTTACAATACAGTCAAAAATATTCAAAATATTCACACTTATTGAGTTAATAATATGACTTGGAGTTCCCTCCAAGTCAATAGCCATTTGAGAGTTTTTTGAATTCATTTTGCGAAAAAAGTGGAGTAACTCCACTTTTTTCATCAGGGGGTACATCTATGAAGATTGGTACATTTGCGAAGCTTTTTCACGTTACAACCGATACAGTTCGTTATTACATTGAACTAGGATTATTAATACCAGATAAAAAAAACACCCAGTATCAAATGAACCAATTGTGTTTCGACGACATGACTTTTATTACTGAGCTAAAAAAATTTCATTTTTCATTGATAGAAATCCAACGAATTTTATCATATCGACGTGTCACAAACTTCTCGGACCATGAGGATATCGACTACTACAACAACTTACTCACTGATAAAAAGAACGAGCTGAACAATAAAAAAGAAGACATATCAAAAGCGATTCATTTGATTGAAAAAGCGGTTCAAACTAGCTCACCTTCACCTAAAGAAGAGAATGTTACAGGGATTCCGCTTGACTTTGTAAATCTGCTCTATTGCCCAAAGTGCCGCATTCCACTTGAAATGGAAGATGTAACGATAAAAAAAGTCTACATTCACACGGGGAATTTAACTTGCACTTGTGGATACGAGGCAGCTATAGAGGACGGTATTATCATTACCGCAAACTTGTACGAAACGTCTCCTTATCCATCATATTTTTACGATAAAGAAACGATTAAAGAAATCAATCCCAAAATGATTAACTTATTTGAAAAAAGTAATTTTCAATTTCAAAAAGTTCTACAAAATATAGATTTGACAAACAAATTAATTGTGGAAACAAACATTGACGCTTTTGTATCACTACCAAAATATATTGATACTCTTGAAACGAGCGCATCCTATGTATTCAGTGGCTATTCGCTCGCAATGCTCAAGAAGGTTAGAAATAGAATTGAGCGTATGAATCCGAAGCCACGCGTCCTTTATATTTTGAATTCCGATTTAAATCTGCCATTAAAACCGCTTAGCATCGATGTTTTTGTGGATAGTTTTACAATAACTGATTTTTCACTGCTCAACTCAGAGTTCCCAAGTCACGTTCTAAAAAACTATTTACATAGCAGTTCAACAATTGTCGGTGGATACTCGTATTATGATAGCTCGGCCAAATCCTTGAAAAATATTTCAGCCTTATATCCAAATTCCCATGAGCATATTTTACATCCAAAATACTTAGAAGAAAATCTATCAGTTAACGGATTTCAAATCATGCAAAATGAAAATATTGGTTACTGTACAGATCCAGGACCTTATTTCGATTATCATGTAAGAGACGAAAAATTCCACATGCTCATGTATTTGGCTAGTACGAAACAATAGCACAAAAAAGCGCCATCACAAGTGACGGCGCTTTTTCTATGTAAGAGCTACTAGAAGGTATCCTTCTAGCCTACTCCCATTTGTAAGTCCAAAATTGTTCAAGTTGCAGCCATTTTAATGTTGCTGCATCTTTGTTTTTTATTTTTGCATGCGTTTCTTCTAGCATCGCTTCTGTTTGTGAACGATGCGCGCCTAGTGCAGCTAATTTATGTTCAAATACTTCACTAATATTATTTACAACATCCGGCTCACCGAGTACTGCTTCGCGATTTCTCGTAATCGCAACCGCATGAATGGCTGGACGTTCTTCTTTTGGCATACGTGATACAGCGCGAACGACAGCGCGGCCAAATGCATCATGATCTGGATGTACGCCGTGTTCTGGATAAAATGTAATAATTCGAGATGGATTTACTTCTTGAATGATCGCTTCGATTTTATCAGCAACGAAATCAACATCTTCAAATTCTAACGTTTTATCATGGAAACCGAGCATTCTTAAATCTTGAATCCCCATCGCTTCACATGCATCTTTTAATTCTTTTTCACGGATATTTGGAATCGTTTCACGGTTAGCAAACACGTTTTTCCCCATGTTACGTCCCATTTGTCCTAAAGTACCACACGCATACGTTACAGGTACTCCTTGATCTGTTAATAAGCGAATTGTTCCTCCCGCAGCAAATGCTTCATCATCTGGATGCGGAAATACAACAAGTACATGTCTCTCCATAAGTTTCCCTCCTTCTTACTTAAATGGCGTTAAGCTTAATTCAAGTGCAACTGCTAAGCGGCCTTGATTATCATGCCCTGCGAGTAATAAACGCTCTTTATCGTCTACTTCCCAGTGCGTAATACCTTCAGCATATACCCAGCCATGATCCATTTTCAAACCAACTCGGTATGGGTTTGTTCCAGTTATTTTCCCGCGCTCAAAGCGAATAATTGCATTTCGAATGAATGCTCCAACTGTCATCATCTTTTCATTAAAGTGTGACGCATACGCTCCGTTCGTCGTTTCTAAATGAATATATACATCTTTATTTACAAAACGTTCAATTTCATTTTGAATAAGAGAACTATCTTTTACTATTTCCATCGGAATTCACCTCTTTAAACCATTTTACGCAAAAATAATGTAAATTGCTATCTCTATATTAGAGGACAACGCTCACTTTTCCTAATAATTTGCACTGTGTTTTTTATATTTTTTATATCATATGTAAAAAACATATTTTTTCCTTCACTTTGTTAAATAGTTTTCTTTCTTTTTTGAATTTGCTACAATATAAATTATGCAGAGGGATGCATGTTTACAATTGAATACATACTTTAAAGAAGGTGACACGATTGGAACAATCAGCACATGAAGTAGCAAATTGGCAATATTATTTTGCAATTGCCGTATTTTTAGTCACGTACGGATTTATTATTTCTGAGAAATTGAATCGTGCTGTAATCGCACTATTCGGTGCTGCTATTATGATTATTTTTGGAATTGTAGATTTACATACTGCTTTCACATCACATATTCAATGGGAAACAATCACCCTTTTAATTGGTATGATGATTCTCGTGCATATTACGAGTCAATCAGGCGTATTTGAATTTGTAGCCATTAAAGCAGCAAAAGCAGCTGGCGGAAAACCAATCCGCATTTTATTATTGCTATCCCTATTAACTGCTGTCGGTTCAGCTTTTTTGGACAACGTAACAACCGTATTATTAATCGTACCTGTTACTCTATCTATTACACGTATTTTAAAAGTAAACCCTGTTCCTTATTTAATTTCAGAAGTACTATTTTCAAATATAGGCGGAACAGCAACATTAATCGGTGACCCGCCGAACATTATGATTGGATCAGCAAATAAGCATTTAGATTTTAATGCCTTTTTACTAAACTTAGCTCCAATCGTAATTATTATTTCTATCGTTACACTTGGCATTATTTACTTCATGTATCGTAACAAACTAAAAACAACACCTGAGCAAATCGAAAAACTAATGGCATTAAATGAAAAAGATTATATTAAAGATCAAAGCCTCCTTTTAAAATCCATTTCGATTTTAGGACTAACTATTTTAGGCTTTGTACTTCATTCTATTATTCATGTAGATGCTGCCGTAATTGCGATGACAGGCGCTACACTTCTTATGCTAATCGGTGTGAAAGAGCATGATATTGAAGATGTATTTGCCCACGTTGAATGGGTAACCATTTTTTTCTTCGCCGGATTGTTCGTTCTCGTTGGCGGGTTAATTGATATCGGACTTATTTCCTCACTCGCAAAAGAGGTAATCGACGTAACAAACGGTGATATCGGTTTCGCTGCGATACTTATTTTATGGGTATCTGGCATCGCATCTGCGACAATTGACAATATCCCATTTGTCGCAACGATGATCCCACTTATTCAAGATTTAGCTACAGGACTCGGACTATCTGTCGATTCCCCGCAAATCGAAGTACTATGGTGGGCGTTATCACTTGGCGCTTGCTTAGGAGGAAACGGAACGTTAATCGGCGCATCAGCAAACGTAGTCGTTGCTGGTATTGCAAAACGTGAAGGACATGGGTTCTCTTATATGGACTTCTTAAAAATCGGTTTCCCCTTAACGATCATTGCGCTATTGTTATCACATGCTTACATTTATTTACGTTACTTAATGTAAAAGTTGTATTATATGAAATTATATCTTCAAAGAAAAAAGGTATGCAGCACTACGCCGCATACCTTTTCTCATCACCAAAATATACCTATAATTGCTAATCCACCTAAAATCATACCACCAATTTGTCCGACGATTGCCGGTGATAATTGAACACCTTTCCTCACTTCAACAACCGGTCTTTCGTGCCTTAGTTGTTGTACTTCACTTTGAAGTTGATGTACACTTCCGTGTAATTCTTTAATTAGTTCTTTTAATTCAGCGACCTCTTCATTTACTGGTTTTGTTTTTTCTAAATTCATTTTGCATAACTCCTTATAAATCCAATCAGTTCACTGTAAAATTTCGCCAATTATCATTATTTCTCCTGCATACCATATATTCAACAATTCTATTTTTTATAGTTTCTTTTCACACCTAAAAAACATAGCTTCATTAAAATTTGGCAGGTGTACCTTGGTGAAAATACATTTGCCACCTTCCTTCTCTAAATTTCCAAATTGAACTACGTAACGAGTGTTGATTATTTATTTCATTGAATATTCGATAAGTAGTTAATACTACATCTTTGGATAAAGGATGTACTTCAAAATCACTTAAAGTCATTTTTACCACGCCTATTCCATTTTTATCAATATCCTCATTTTTATATAAAACTTTACCAGAACTCCCAAACTCAAAAAAATCATCTGCAAGTATCTTTTTAAGCTCTTTTTGAGATGTGCGAACCTCTGGCTTAAGTAATCGTTCCTCTAGCTGATATAAACACTCTCTTAATGGAGAGAAACCTTCCATTAGTACACCCCTCCCTTCTGATCATCTGAATATTAGATTTTCCTCACCACACTATACAATTATTCTGTATGTTTTTACTAGTTTTGCAGCTCCATCCATTCATCCCTCAATATCCCCATAATCATACGATCAAAACACTTCCCATCTCGCTGAACTGCTTCTCTCATAGATCCTTCCATCTGAAAACCCATCTTTTTATACAGTGTAATAGCCGCCTTATTATAAGAAATCACATCGAGACCAACGCGGTGTAAATTCAATTCATAGAAAGCATACTTTAGAATAAGATGCATCGCTTCTCTCCCATACCCTTTTCCTCTATCATTTGCATCCCCTATTCCAATTGCTAATAAACCTGCTCTGTTATTCCACTCTATGCCATGAATTGCAACAAAACCAATTAAACGATCATCTTGAACTGTTCTTAACATGAAAGAAACACTATTCGATCTCCGCCCCTTTAATAGTCCATCACTTACTATTTCTTGTAACGATTGCGGGAATGCTAAGTCTGTATCTACATTTCTTAAATACTCACTATCCTCTTGCCACATAGCCATTACTTCAGCATCTGTTTCTCTAATAGCTGATAATTTAATAGTTTTATTTTGAAAAAGATTAATTGTCATCTGAAACTCCCCCTTTTTTAAATAGCGGGGACAATAATTCTAGCCTATTTATCCCCTTGTTCCATATACTGCTTTTTTAATGGGATACTTACAATAAGCACTAACATCGGCACATCTCCTCTTCATTAAATTAACTTCATTGTATAATTTTTTATTTATTCTAACAATAAAAAGACCCTCCAAATTTAGAGGGCCTTTCCTAATAGCAAAACTGTATTATTTCGTAAACATTTTCTCCGCTTCATCCATCGCCATTTTATTTCCTAAAGCAGAATAGTCAAGCCATGGTTGGTCATTAATAATGTATACGTGCTTACCTTTTACAGCTTTTAAGTCTTTCCAAATTGGTGTTTCTTGAAGTTGTTTAAATGCTGCTTTTGCTTTATCGTCTCTATTTACAACAACGAAAATAGCATCTGCATCAAAGTCAGGTAATACTTCTTGTGAAATGACTTCGAAAGGACGGTTCCCATCAATTTTCTCTACACCATTTGCAGGTTGTAATCCTAAGTCTTGGAACAAAATTGGTCCCATCGGTCTTTTCGTACTAAATACACGTAATTCTTTTGCGGTCACGCGAATTGCCATTACTTTTTCGTTATTACCTAGTTCTTTATCTATTAAACTTTTTACTCGTTTTGATTGTTCTTCATAGTCTTGAATATATTTATCTGCTTCTTTCTCACGGTTTACAAGTTTACCTACTTCTTTTAAATGATCTCTCCACGTACCTTCATCCAAATTAAAAGAATGTGTTGTTGCAATTTTTTCGTATTTCGCTAAATCTTTGCCAGCATATTTTTCATCAACATAAATTTCAGTTGGCTTTAATTGAAGTAACGCTTCCATGTTTGGATCTGTTACAACGCCAAGTTTCTTCGTATCTTTCAACTGTTCTTTTGCGTGCGGTAAGAAATCTTTTAAATCTCCACCAATAACAGAACCTACTGGTGTAATTCCTAAAGCAAGTAAATCATTTGTTAAGTGAATAGACATTGAAGCAATTTTTGGATCATTACTTTTTTCCGTTTTTTTAGTTGCCTCTTCATTAGGTTTCGATTGACCACATGCTGCTAATACTAAAATACACATAATGCTAAATAAAATGGAAAGTTTCTTTTTCATATGTTCTCCTCTTTGAAGTATTTATTTTGTTTTTGTAAGTAAATAAAGAAAATACGGCGCTCCTAAAGCCGCTACTACTACACCAGCTGGAATAGAGTTTGGCTCGAATACAGAACGACCTATCGTATCTGCGAGTACTAAAATAATCATTCCAATAATGCCAGCTAACGGAAGGAAGTGCTGATATGTACTCCCTACTAACTTCCTTGCAATATGCGGAGAAACTAAGCCGATAAAGCCAATTCCCCCTGCCATTGATACACTTGCACAAGACAATCCTACCGCTGTAGCTAAAAGCAGTAATCGTTCTTTTTGAACAGATACACCAAGTCCTGCTGCTACACTATCACCTAGTGACAGTGCATTTAACGTTTTAGATTTCAGCCATGCGTACGGAGTTAGTATCAAAATCCAAGGTAATAATGCTAGGACATGAATCCAATCTCTTCCCCACACGTTACCAACTAACCATCTAGAAGCGAATGTATACGTCTCATCATTTAACTTGAGCGAGAAAAATAATGAAAGTGCACTAAAACCAGCTGAAACTGCAATACCAACAAGAATAAGTCTAATAGGAAGTAAACCTTTTGACCGATCACTCGCAAGCAAAACAATAAGAAATGCAGCTAACACTCCTCCGCCAAATGTAAATAACGGTATTAAAATCGATGCACTCTCGTTAATAGAATGAAAGAGAGTAACGAATACAATAAGCCCGAAAGATGCACCCGAATGTAATCCGAGAATACCGGGATCTGCGAGTGCATTACGAGATAGCCCTTGCAAAATCGCACCGGAAACCCCAAGGCCAATTCCTGCTAACATTGTAATAATTATTCTTGGCATACGATAATCGTACAGCACTGTCGCACTCTCAAAATCACCATAGCCAAAAAGCGTTTGAATTACTTTGAGCGGTGCGATGCTCAGCGTCCCCGTATTTAAGCTAATCAAAATTACAGCGATACTTATACATCCGAAAATTGTAGTTACAGTAATAGCTCTCTTTTTATCCGTGTTAAAAAGATCCTTCACTTATAACTCCCTCCCAACTTTACGTGCTATATAAAGGAAGAACGGAACTCCAACAAGAGCTACCATAATTCCTATCGCAAGTTCTTTAGGAGGATTTACTGTTCTTGCTCCTAAATCAGCTAATACCAATAACATAGCTCCTAATAATGCTGACATAGGAATAATAAGCCGATAATTAACACCAACTAATTTTCTAGCAATATGCGGAATGACTAGTCCTACAAATCCAATAGAACCAACAACTGAAACAGAAACACCTGCAAGAATGACTACTATAATCATCCCAAGTATTCTCGTTCGGTTCGTTTTCACACCTAAATTTGTAGCAATATCATCCCCCATTGATATGAGTGAAATAGATCGCCCTAGCACTGTCGCAAAAACAATCGTTATGAGAATAATAGGCACTAAAAATTTCAAGTGTTCCCACTTAACCCCCGCAACACCACCAGCAAACCAAAACGCTAAATCTTGGCTTAAATCATAATAAATTGCAATACCTGAACTTAATGAGTGTAAAAGCGCTGCCATAACTGCTCCAGCAATCGTTAACCTCATCGGTGTTAACCCTCCTGATGTTGCCGATCCGATAATAAAAATGAGTACGGTACTTAAAACTGCTCCAATAAAGGAAACAATCATTAAGTAGGAATACGGCATATGCGGGAAAAAAGCAAAACTAAGTGCTACTACAAACATCGCACCCGCATTTATTCCGAGCACACCTGCATCAGCTAAAGGATTTCGTGTTACCCCTTGCATAACAGCCCCAGCGACTGCAAAAGCAGCACCTACAACTGCCGCGCCAATCACCCTTGGAAGTCTTAGCTCATAAATAATTTGATGCTGCGTTAATTTCGGATTGTAATCAAAAACCGCTGCCCATACCGTTTGCAAATGAATATCCTTTGCCCCGAATGCAATAGCTAAAAATATAGATCCGATTAAACATAAAATTGTTAAGCTCATGAAACATACGAACTTAATATGTATCCAACGATTATTGCCAGCATGTACAGTAGACTTATGTAACATGTTTCATTTCATCCTTTATATTCAGTTGTTTTTTATAATCATTTTTTATTTATAATTATTACTGATAATAATTATCATTTTCATTTAGATATTATATCCCCACTTTTTTTAAATAGCAAACTATTTTTTTACTTTGTTAAAATATGAAAAACACTTATTACAATCTCGTTCCAAAACTTACAAATACATGCAAAATAGAATACTGTTATATTTTTGAAATTGTAGTATACTTAGTCATTATTTTGATTTTTCTAATAAAAAATTTGAAGGTGACACAATGTTTTATGTAAAACAACTACTCTATTTCACTTACGAACAAGCATTATCTTGCTTATTCCCAGTCGTTATTTTTTTAACACTAGCCCTTTCAAAAATCATTTTGATTCCAGGGTTATACCGGTATGATTTCATACTCATCGTATGTCTTCTGATGCAATGGATTATGTACAAGACAGGTCTTGAAACAAAAGACGAACTAAAAGTAATTACTGTCTTCCATCTCATCGGCCTTTTACTAGAAATATATAAAGTACATTTCGGTTCATGGAGTTATCCTGAAGAGGCATATTCGAAGATTTTTGGAGTTCCACTTTACAGCGGTTTTATGTACGCAAGTGTCGCAAGTTACATATGCCAAGCTTGGAGAAGATTACATTTACAAATGCATCATTGGCCGAGGGCTATTTTTGCCGTGCCATTAGGAGCTATGATTTACTTCAATTTTTTCACACACCATTTTCTATACGATTTTAGATGGGTATTAACTTTACTTTTATTCATTGTATTCTCTCGAACTTTTGTGGAGTTTTCCTTACAAGGAGTTACATATAAAATGCCGCTCGTTCTCTCATTTTTCCTAATCGGATTCTTTATTTGGATTGCGGAAAACATCGCTACCTTCTTCGGAGCATGGCAATATCCAAATCAACGTGAAGCGTGGAATCTCGTTCACTTAAGCAAAATTAGCTCCTGGTTCTTACTCGTTGTTATTAGCATTATGATTGTTGCACAACTCAAACATTTGAAGGAGTCGAAAAGGTGATACTGCTTATGTAAAAAAAATTAAAAAACAACTTATCCTCCCTACTTGTCCAATAAAAAAGAAATCCACTCTGTAAAAACAGTTAGCCCATCACTCATTAGAGAGTGATGGGCCTTTTTTAATAATATTTTTTAAACCGTCCTCATAAAGTGAAACTTTAATCAGTGGGGGTTTTGTTCATCCACACTGATTATTAGTTGAACCAATCGGGCTTTTAAGGGCAGTTGATCCCCCACCTAACTTCTTTGCTTTCGCTGAATTTTCAGGTGGGGATTTTACTGCCCGTTAATGCGGGATCAAAGGCATTATAGGTTCATCATAATTTACAAGAGCATAAGCAGTTGCACATTATGAACCACTACTAGCAGTAGAGGTTGCTGCAGAGGAAGCCGCAATCGTTGCCATCATAGCTGCCTGTTGTGCTTGTATGAGGACTTCTATCATAGTTTGTAAACCTGTGTTGGTAGCTTTACTTTCCTCACCTTTCTGACTTACGAACAGTTGAATAGCAATAAGAATATTCGTATCTGTATGCCAACGGAATAATTTCTCCCCCTGCAATTTTTCAATCAACGCTTTAATAGAATGAATCTCTTTTTCTCCATCCTCAAGTAACGCTAGTAGCCCGATAGCTGGATAATGCATCTGTTTCACTTTTACCTTTTCTTGTTTTAACAAATTCCATATGTTTGTGCATGTTGCAACTAACATTTCTTCACGGACATCCTTCTTTAGCGAGAGGATATGACTTAAAAACTGAAGATCATTCCCTTTACGCAAACCAGCTTTCGCTAGTTTCTGATAAAGACGTTCTACTCGGTCCATAAGTGTTTCTACATTCTCTGATTGTCCTGCTAGTAAAACCGCGAGCGGATAATCATTTGTACCAGTAAGAAAAAGATGATCCTCTTTCATGCGTTTATATACTTGCATCGAACGTTGAATGTGCGTGCCATGCTGTTCATTTTCTTCTGTTAAAAGCACAGCTGCTGCGAGATAGGTAAATATACTTCGGCTAAAACCACCAGCGACCAATTGTTCATATAAATCTAAAAAATTCCGAAAAGCCTCCTTGTAATCTGTAAAGTGAATATCTAAAGTTGCGGCCACTACAAAGCGATGATAAGACTTTAAGTATGAAAACATCCCTACCTGATTCTTAATATAACTACTAATTTCTAAAAAACGTCTGAGATCAAACAATTTATCACTACTTGCATACATAGCAGCAATCATCATTCCTGTTCGAGAATCACTCGTTTTCCATTTTAGTTCTCCCTTTAACTGTGCATATGTATGTGTGTATTGCTCCAACTTTTGTTCCAATGTAATCATAGTATTCCCCCATTTTCTAGTTCCTCTCTTTTATTATACGTATATTCCATATTTAGGAATACCCTATTTCATACAGATTTTGCAACCTTATACTTTCTTCTGTATTATTTTCAATATTTTTCTATTAAGTAATACAAAAAAATAATAACTACCATAAAATTTAGGATGCTTCTTTATCCTAATAAGTTGGTTTTCTTTCCTTCTTCATCAGCATCACGATGATTAGCGTTCATAATCCTTCAAGAAGTTCAACAACAAAAAAGGATAGATAATAAATTATCTACCCTTTTTTGTCTATATATTATTTAACATTACCAAAAACTAAAGAGCCTTAGTAATACGTTCCATCGCCTTCATTTGGCCAATATGATCCGCTTCATGATACAGCATCATACCGTAAAGCTCTCCAACTGTTTCCAACCCTAAAAATAGCTCTGGAAGTTTATTTTCAAATGCTTCTGCTGGAATTTCGTTAATACGTTTTGCTTGTTCTTTTAATTGGGCCGTTAACACTTCTAACGATGGTCCTTCTGTTTTCCATTTAGATGGTCTTGATCCATATCCAAACATATCTGGATATTCCGTTGGTAATTGTTTAAACTCTCTTCCGAACATGAATGTTTCCGCTGCTGTTAACACGTGACCAATGTGCCAACGAATTGTATTGTTAAAGCCATCCGGCTGCGTATCCGCAGTTTTATCATCTAATGTTTCCATAAATTTAAGTAATGCCCCGCGCGTTATTTCAAATTGTTTTAAGCCAACTAGTCTATTCATTTTATCGTTCCCCTTCTTGATGTACTATTTATTATGAACTAAGAATGTTAAACTTATTAAAGTTTCACATTGTTTAATCTATCAGAAACAATTAAAAAACACATCTAATATGCTTAGTAAAAATAATAAAAAGGTTCACCTCTCGTAAATATAGAATTACTTACTACACAAATAGTTTAGTAAATAAAAGAGGAGTGTAGTTGCATGTTACATGTTTTAAAACAACAATATAATCTTATTAGCTCTACAAGAGAAACTCTATTTTCGTTTTTGGAAGAAATCTCACTAGAAAAATTACATAGCACTGTTCCTAATTTCGGGAGCGGTAGCATTATGAAGACGCATATTCATGTAGCCGATTGCTATCGATACTGGCTTGGATCATTCGCATTCAAGCAAAAACGAGCAGATTTTTCATTCGCTAGTGATTATGAAATTGAGCATGCAGATGTCGCGAAAGTCCGTGCTAGATTTAAGTTAGTAGATGAGACTGTACAACGTTTTTTAGATGAATACAATGACCGTTGGCTCGAAAATATAGCAAATGAAGTGAAATGGCAAAAAGAACCTTGGAGCACAACTCCGCTATGGCTTTTAACTCATACAGAAACACATGAGTTTCACCATAAAGGACAAATTGTATCAATGGCTCGTCACCTTGGATACACACCTCCTGATACAGACCTTAGTTAGTTAATTACTGCAACTATACTTAATAAACACAAAAAGAAAGAGCACGTTTTGATTAATCTTTTTCAAAACATGCTCTTTCTTTCCGTAAATAAGTTAATCGTTTATTATATTACTTGCTCACCTATAACACCTGTTAATTAAAAGACTCCCTCGTTACCTCAATAAATTGCCGTAACGGCGATGTCATCCATTTATCTTTATGCCAAGCAATTTGTGTATAAATCGGAGAAATTGCATTTTCTAAATGTAACTCTTTTATCGTCCCTTCTCG
This sequence comes from Bacillus sp. NH11B, assembly GCF_001884205.1. Classification (NCBI taxonomy): domain Bacteria; kingdom Bacillati; phylum Bacillota; class Bacilli; order Caryophanales; family Bacillaceae; genus Bacillus; species Bacillus sp. NH11B. Next base: position 47,959 of record NZ_MAOG01000119.1, read on the forward strand.
TATATCTTTTTCTACTACTATAGCTGGTAACACGGCTATACCTAAATCTGCAATAACACATTGTTTAATTGCCTCTACACTAACAAACTCAATCTTATTTGCTGGATACACATCTTCCGTACGAAACAGCTCTTCAAATAAAGTTCGATACGAGCACCCTAGTTCTGTTAACAAAAGTGTTTCCCTCTCTAAATCTTTTATAGAAACGGAAGTTTGTTCAAATAAACGATGCCCTGGAGCAGCTACTACTTTTAATTCTTCTTTCATAAGCGGCTCCACATGTAAAGCATCTTCTGTTTTACATTCGTCCAAAATAAATGCAAGATCGACTTTTCCCTCCATCAATTGTTCTTTCGCATCTTTATTGGAATGTGCGGGTTTAAATATAAGCTTTATTTGAGGAAATTGTGCTTTAAACCTCTTTAATATAGAAGGAAGTCTATATGTACATTGACTCTCTTGTGCACCGATTATTAACGTACCTGCTATTTCCTCATCATCTTTCACTGCCATTTTCGCTTCGTTACTAAGTGCAATCATCTTGTCGGCATATAGTTGAAACTTCCTGCCCGCTTCAGTTAAGAAAAGACGTTTTCCTAATCTTTCAAATAATGGTGTACCAAGCTCTGCCTCTAACGTTTTAATTTGCGCTGTCACGCTCGACTGAGCAAAGTTCAATTTCTTCGCAGTTTGCGTAAAATTCAAAGTGTCCGCTGCTACTTTAAATGTAATTAATTGTTTTATCTCCATTTATCATCCCTCTTTTCAATCAGCATTTCCGATTGATTCCATCGAAATAATCCTCTTTGTCTATTGATATTTATATTGTATGATAAAGAGCATCGACAAACAATATAATGGAGGTATTCCATATGAAAGCACTTTGTTTCGAAACATTCGGAAACGCTGATGTACTACAATATAAAGAAATACATGATCCAATCATAAATCCAAATGAAATTCTTGTTCGCACGAAAGCAATCGGTTTAAATTTCGCTGATATTTATAGACGCCGCGGCGATTATCATCTCGCTGGCAATCCGCCTTATATATTAGGTTATGAAGGCGATGGGATTGTTGAAAAAGTAGGTGCTGAAGTTACTACTATCCATCCTGGAGACCGTATTGCATTTGCTGATGTCCCATTTGCAAACGCAGAACTAGTAGCTGTTCCATCAGAGAAAGCAATTCCACTTCCTGAATCTATCTCTTTTGAAACAGCTGCTTCTGTATTATTACAAGGATTAACTGCACACTATTTAACAAAAGATAGCTATCAAATAAAACAAGGTGATATAGCTTTAGTACACGCTGCGGCTGGCGGTGTTGGTCAACTTCTCGTTCAGATGATTAAATTACAAGGCGGAAAAGTAATTGGTCTAACATCATCAAAAGAAAAAGCACAGGTAGCTACGTTAGCCGGCGCCAATCACGTATTTTTATATACTGAATCCTGGCATACGAAAGTACTTGAAATGACTAGTAGTGCTGGCGTAAATGTAGTATATGAATCAGTAGGTTCTACATTAGAGGAAAGCTTTAGCGCTACTAAAATTGGTGGTACCGTTGTATTTTACGGAATGGCTGGTGGTAATCCTGCGCCTGTAGATCCACGTATGCTTATGGATACTTCAAAAACTTTAACTGGCGGAGACCTTTGGAACGTTCTTACTACGTATGAAGAACGCAAGCAACGCTCTACTCAATTATTTGATTGGATCACTGCAGGAGAATTAAATATCGCGAGTCCTAGGACATTCTCTTTACAAGATGGTGCCCGTGCTCATGAATTATTAGAGAGCAGAAAAAGTACAGGGAAGATTTTATTAATCCCGTAATCGTTCCAATTTAAAAAGGAAAAATAAACATATAAAAGAGCATCGATTACGATGCTCTTTTATTATGGAATTTTATTCGTTTCTTTTTATTTCAGTAATTTCCGGCTCATCATATGAAATAATGTCGATTATATGGTTCAAACAAGGAATTTGATAGTGAATGAACTGCTCTTCAGGAAATATAAATTCAGCAATTGTTCCTGCTTTAACAAAATCTAAATATCTTGATTTTGAGTAAACTCTAAAAATTCTACCTTCTGAAATTTCGTAGTCATCCATTACAGTAAACGATTCATTAGTAACGGAGTAAGCAATATACGAGTCAAAATCCAATTGAACAATTGGCAGATTGTCATCAACATCAATGGATGATGCTTCTATTTCAACCTCATCTGTAATTTTCGCGAGTCCCTTAGTTTTGTTAACTTTACACCTATCAATAAGTACCCTCAGTGAATTTTCTTCAGGTTCAAACAATTTGTTTAAATATATATATCCTTTAAATTCCATCAAATCTTGAAAATCCATTACTTCCCCCCATTTTGAAAATCTATCTGAAACAGTTGCGATTCTCTTTACATTACTACTCAACCAAGATTTTATACACCTATTCTAATCAACTGTAACATAAATCATTGTACACTCTTACTTTATGTTGAAAGTGGTACTGTTTTTGGTACAAAGTCAACGAAAAGTGATTTAAATCAATAAAAAAAGACCCTTCCGCTTATGCGAAAAGGCATACGAACTTATTTGTTATTTTGAGTAAAACTCACCCTAAAGAGATTTCATTAAGATCTTTCTAGCTTCGTTTTCTTATTTCTATTTGAGATATAATTATATTTCTACACTTTCTTTCCCTTTTGCAACATAACTCATATCTCCAACCGACTCGACTGTATATGTTCCATCTTGATATACAATCTTCGTCACACTAGCATTTTCCACTCCAAGTTTTGTTTTGCTACTGTCTAACATTTCTATTAAGGTTGTAATCAAAAGCCCATGAACAACAACTAAAACATTACCGCCACCATTTCCAGCAGCTTCTTCACTAATTTTATCAATCTCTGCTTTTATACGAGTAGAAAATAATTCCCAATCTTCCGCCTGTTTCGTAGGGTCTGCTGCTCTAATAAGATTAATCACTTCTTGAATAGAAAACTTCATGAGTTCTTCTGGTGATGCAACGCCCGCAGCTTTTCCAACCACATCCCACATATTTTCAAGCTTTTCACCTTCAAAAATACCAAAATTTAATTCTCGTAAATCTTTCCTTTTCTCAAGTTTCAATTTTGATTGCTCACTATATTTTAATACTAAATTAGCAGTTTCAATCGCTCGGCCGCTATCACTACTATACGCATTTGTAAAATGAATATCTTTTAATCCCGTTCCTAAATTTGTGGCAACTTCCACACCTTTTTCTACTAACGGAGAGTCTGCCCAACCTTGCGCGCGATGATTCGTATTTAATATTGTTTTACCGTGTCTCGTAACATATAACGTAACTACATTCTCATTGCTATCTTTTTCTCGCTTATTCATTTTATTCTCTCCCTTTACATTTCTATATCAATTTTACCACCTTAATTATTCATTGAGCAAAATATATGTAAGTAGATTCGTTTAATAAAAAAGCTACCTTTCTGTATATTCCTACAAAAAGGTAGCGTATTTTATGATTACACTTCTTAACTGATACCCCTACTCAGCAAAAGCACTCGAATATTGTACAATTCCTTCTACACCTTCAAGAGCATTTTCTGTTAATTCCATTACCATAAACACTTCTTCAGGCACTTCAAATGGCGCTTTTATATTCCACTCACTTGCTTTCTTAAAACCAAATTTCGGATAGTATTCTGGATGCCCTAACACAACAACCGATCCATATCCAAGTTTTTTCGCTTTTTCTAATGCAGCTACAATAAGTTTCCCGCCAATTCCTCTTTTCTGATGGCCCCTAGCAACCGACACTGGCGCAAGCGCTAATGATTCTACAGACGCTCCATCTTTTTCTATTGTAATTTTTGATAACATAATGTGACCAACTATTTCTTCATCTACCGCAACGATAGATAACTCTGGAACAAACGCGTCACATTCTCTAATACGTTTTACAAGTTCATGTTCTTTTTTATCACTAAATTCTTCACTTAAAAATGCTTGTTGTACAACTTCTTCTGTTTTTCTATAATCGTTTTTTTGTTCTTGTCTAATTGCTACCATTTTAACTTATCCTCTATTCTTTCTTATTTCCTTTTCAATTTTACGAAGCGCTTTTTTCGATCCGCGCTCAATATCATGCTGCATTTTTCTTTCTTTATAATCAACAAATAGTGTATTTAAATCATATCCTTCTGGGTATAATTCTTTCGCCGCTACCTCTAAAGTAATACGTTTTACATTCACTTCAACGAATTCACCGTTATAATATAAAACGACATTATAGAAATTATCTTTTTCCTTATATACAATCCCGAAATCGTTATGATCTAACAATTTCACACGGTCGCCTTTTCTGTATTCATAGTGCTCTTCTCTTTTTTCCTGCACGAATTTCGGTTTTCTAATTTTACTTTCATTCACTTTTTCTAGAGCGTATTCTTTATTTCCCATATACTCTTTCGCTCTTTGCAGTACATGTTCTCTCACATTCATTTTATTCGCAATCCAAAGTGCATTACTTTCACCTGATTTACCGATCACTAATTTATAAAGTGGCTCTAGTGTCTCACTATTAAATTGCATTGCTGCGTTCATAAAATCACCATGCATTTCTGAAAAGCGTTTAATTTCACCGTAATGCGTACTTGCAATTGTAATACATCCCGCAAGGTAAAATTCTTCTAAAATAGATATCGCAAGCGCCGCACCTTCATTCGGTTCTGTACCGCTTCCTATTTCGTCAAATAACAGTAACGTATTATTATTTGACATCCTCATGATTTCAGAAAGATTTTTCATATGAGACGAAAATGTACTTAGTGCATTTTCGATACTTTGATTATCACCAATGTCTACAAATACATTTTCGAAAATAGCAATTTCTGTTTCTTTATCTCCAGCGATATGAAGGCCTGACATTGTCGCTAATGTTAACAATCCGATTGTTTTTAGCACAATTGTTTTCCCGCCCGCATTTGGTCCTGTAATAATTAAACTTCGATAGCTTTGACCGATTTCAAAGTTCAATGGTACTACTTTCCCACTTAAAAGCGGGTGCTTACAATTCACTAAATGAATGTAGCCATGATCATTTAATTTCGGCTCTATTCCATCGATTGATTTACTGAACTTCGCTTTCGCAAATACCATATCATATTGACTAATCAATTCCATATTAATTTTTATATGATAAATATTTTCTAATACCATTCCTGATAAAGTCGCTAAAATTTGATACTCTTCCATCGCTTCTTCTGCTTTCAAACTTGCGAGCTCCGCATTTAACTTTGTAACCGTATGTGGTTCTATAAATACAGTAGAACCTTTAGCCGAAGCTTCAACGATACTCCCGGCAACTTGATTTTTATAGGTAGATTTGATTGGAATCGTATAGCGATCATCCTTTTTACTAATAAAGAATTCCTGAATATACTTCTTATTTGCACTACTATTTAAAAACTTCGTTAAACGTTCTTTTATTTTTCCATCAACAGAATCAATGTTATTTCGAATTCGTTTTAACTCTTTACTAGCCGCCGCATCAATGCTATTTCCTTTAATCGAAAAGTTAATTTCTTCTTCGACACTTTTAAATTCAGTCATTGAATTTGCATAAGAGGCTAATACTGGAGCAAAGAATTCTTTATCTAGCATAAACCTTTTAATCTTTCGGCACCCACGTAAAAAGTCTGAAACGCTCACTAACTCTGCTGGGTCTAAAATCATCCCTTTTTCTAATTTTTGAATTGTACTAGCGATATTGGAAATTCCGAAGAAAGGAACATGCCCTTCTGCATCTACTATAGCTCGTGCTTCTGTCGTTTCATTTAAGCGATTTCTCACTACTTTTATACTTGTACTCGGCTCTAATTTATTTAATAATTCCTTACCTAATCCACTTACACAATATGATTTCACTATTTCCATTAATCCGTTATATTGTAACTTTTCAAAAGTCATCGTATTCATTTTGTTTCTCCTCACTATGATTGATTTATATCATAAATGAAGATACCTACTCATTAGATTCCAATGAGTTCTACATTATTCAATTACCATTTTTATACATCAAAAACATATACAAAAAAGCTGCGGGGATACCGCAGCTTTTACATTTACAAGGCAAGTGTAATAACATATGAGGAAATAAGCCATAAAAAACAGATGGCAATCCCCTTATTACACGCTTTATAAAGTATTGTAGGTATCTTCATAGGTTTCGAAATAAATCCATGACAAAATTAGGGGTATGATGTACATAAAAATCCCCTGGTCTCATCCAATTTATTTCATTAAATTTTTCCTATTTAGTACCTACCGCACTCACAAAAAGCACCTCTCATTAATTTATATTATAGTCATTGAAATCTAATTTACTGAAATCATCATACTATATGTTTTGTAATAAGTAAAGGTGCCAGACTATTGCCTTTCACACCTGAGGAAGGTCCCTTTTTTCACTTCGTAGACTGTAAAACTTTCATATAATCAGCCTTTTTCTCAAGGGTCTTTTTCGCATCTTCAGCCGTTAATATATAATCTACTGCAATATTTTTTAATACATCCTTATTAACGTCTGGCAGCTTAATCGTTATATCTTCCACACTACTCTTACTATTTTCAATCGTTTTATTAAATTCCTTAATAATTCTTGCAGCCTCCGCTAATGTTTCCATATGTACAGGATTGTTTACATCTAAAACAGTATTACTTCTAAAAACTGCCGTATAATACTGCTTCAAATTTTTCTTCGCTATTTCTTTCTCGGCATTCTTATCGAAAACAGTATCCCCCGCCTGTATTTGAGCGAAAATAAGGATAGTATTATTCTCTTTTTTTTCATAATATGTATTGAATCTTTCTTGTAAATCATTCGCTTCTTTTTTTATTTTATAGTTATCATTATTTACTTTTGGAGAGATTTGTCCCTCGAAAGAAAGTTGAAATTGCAAATACGGTTCATCGACTTGCTGTACAGAAACTACCCGCCACTTTGGACCAAGGAAATCTTTTCCGCTATCCAGTGTTTCAACTTGGTTTAGTTTAACAGAAATACCATACTCCGATTTTGTATAACTTTGTGCTTTTTGTTCAAGTTCTTCATCCGTTATATCACATGATGTTAATAGTAATAAAATAAATACTATGCTATATTTCATTTTTGTTTTTTTCATATTTCCTCTCCTTTTTCTACTACTTCCTATACAGAAATACCCTTAAAAATTTAAAATTACGATTTATATAAAGAACTTCCTCTAATAACCGCTACATCAAATTGTCTCCGCTAACATTAATAATAAAAACTCATCATCTTGCTTTAGAAAGCCCTAATAACCAAAAGTGTAAAAACACCCATTCATTATTATTTTACACTTATAGTGTAATTTTACACTATAATCATTTTATCGTAAAGCAAATATAACATCTATTAAAATCACGTTAAAAACATACTAATATTTAGTTCTATAGCAATCACAGTACGATTTTTATTATTACGAAAAACAATATATAAATCTTTTATATTCAACGCTCGGTCGTACATTATAATTTTTGAAGCCTCCCCATTTCAGGCAAGGCTTCTTAATTTCCAGCAGGGATTTTTTGCAGTTTGTTGTATTTCATAGTTATACAGGAATATGACTCATATTTAAAAAGGAAATGATTATGACTGAACTTAAAGATCGACTACAAGTAGATGATAAAGAGAAATGGGATTTAACGGATATTCACCATATATTTGAAGATTAAGAAAGCGATTTTCATAAAATTGAAGTATTAACGAAAGAATTTCACGAGTTGTTGGTGGTTCTGGGGTAAGAGCTACATCCGCCAGAACTGATCTATTACCTTTAAACCAAGGAGATGTTCTTCGAGTACGAATAAGAGAAGCCACGGGTGACATTATTTATTCCAACGCATCTCTTGTTGTTTCAAAAGTCGACTAGTTCATTTATTAAAATAAAAATTTAGGTATGATAACAATATAAAAAGAAGAGGAAGACTTATATTTCAGTCTACCTCTTCTTTTCATCACCAATTTACTGCTGAACATATATGGAAACTGAGCCTCCACTTACATAGAATTGCCCCAATCCATCCTTATTAATTGTTACAGTATTTGTTTGATTACCCGTAATATCGTACCATACTTCCCCAGCGTTATTCTTTCCAACATCCATCCACTTTGATCCTCCTGGTCCATCAGAGATTAATGTCGCTAAACCAGAATTAGCATGTACACCATCACCCTCTCTTGTCCAGCCAATCACATCTGGATGGTCCAAATAATCACGTTGCGTACCATATGCAAAGTTTTTTCGCGCCGTCAAAATCGGATCAATTTTATCTTTTAACGCTGGAATTTCATAACTACTATTTCCGCTTGTCCCATAGTAATCACCATAGAAAACTGAAGGATAGCCCTCTGCACGTGTTAAAATAAATGCATATGCCAACGGTTTAAACCACGGACTTACTACAGATTCCAATGACTGCCCAGGTTGAGAATCATGATTCTCAACGAGAGTAACTGCGAGTGCAGGGTGATTTTGCATTACTGTTCCATTTAAAATATTTCTCATATCATAATTCCCATTTCCTGTTGAAGCATAATGAAAATTGTAATGAAGCGGTGCATCAAACACAGATTGATTATAATTGACTTTCGCTAAATAATTGTTTAAAGCCTGAATATCATTTTGCCAATATTCTGCTACCGTAAACATTTCTTTCCCCGTTTGCTGTCTGACATGATTTACCCAATCGCGTAAATATTCATGATCAATATGTTTAACAGCATCCAAACGAAAACCATCTAAATTTAATTCATTCGCATACCACATTCCCCATTTTTTCATCTCATTCGCAACATCAGGATGATCAAAATCAAGATCTGCATACATCAAATAATCATAATTCCCATTCTCGCTAGACACTTCCCAGTCCCACGCTTTACCTATCCCCCTAAATTTATAAATTCGATTTAATTTTCTTCCTTCATCCCAATCCGTTCCGTCAAAATGATACCATTTCCATTTGAAATTAGAATAAGCATCTCTGCGCCCTGGAAAGTTAAAACCCGTCCATGCACTAATTTCATAATCACCTGACACTTCAATATTTCGATTGTTACGGTCTACCTCAACAGCTGTTACGGTTTCAGTATAATCAGCCCCACCTTTATGATTCATAACTACATCACCGTATACGTCGATGTTTTGCTTATGTAAAGCGTCAATTGCAGATTTCAACTGTGCTTTTGTCCCATATTTCGTCCGCACCGTTCCTTTTTGATTAAACTCTCCCAAATCATATAAATCATAGGCCCCATACCCTACATCATTTTGCGAAGTCCCTTTATATGCAGGTGGTATCCATACAGATGTGATTCCTTTATGGGCTAAACTTTCAGCATCAGAACGCAAACGATTCCAATGATCCCCATCATTCGGAGCGTACCACTCAAAATACTGCATTAGTGTTCCATTGTTTATCGTTGCTGCTTCTGCCTTGTTTCCCTCATATATATTAGGAAAAAGCAAAATAAAAAACAAACAGACTACCGTAATCCTTTTCAACATATTTACACCATCCCCTTCAAGAAAACGTTTGCATAATTCTTCAAAATTATTATAATATTCGTTCTACAGTTAGTAAAGTAACAATCTTTTAATCTCTCACATTATTTTTCAAAATATGAATTCAACTATTCCACAAGTACCCCCACATAGTTTAAAATTCACATCGTATTCAAAATTGTATACAATTTATCTATAAAAGTATGACGGAGGGATTTCTATGACAGACTTTCAAAAACAATTTTTCGCACGTTTACATATAGAAGAAAAAGAAACCGTATCATTTGAAGATTTATCTCAAATTATGTATAGAATGGCGCAAACTGTTCCATTTGAAAACTTAAATGTTCTCGAAAATAACTTTAAAGAAATATCAAAAGAGAATTTAAAAGAAAAAATTTTAGTAAACAACCGTGGCGGTCTTTGTTATGAACTAAATCCTACTATGTATTACTTTCTTAAAGACTTTGGATTGGATGTTTATTTAGTTTCAGGGACAGTTTATAATGCTGCAAACTCTATATGGGCTGTCGATTCCGGACATATCGCAACTGTTTTAAAACATCATCATGAACTTTATTTAATTGAAGTAGGATTCGGATCATACTTACCTCTTGCACCTGTTCCTTTCTCAGGTGAAGTCGTTCACTCAGTAACAGGAGATTATCGTGTTCGCAAAGAAACAACTGAAAAAGGAAATTACATTTTAGAAATGCGTAAAAACAATGAGTTTCTGGATCAATCTTCTAATGATGATTGGACGTTAGGTTATGCATTTTATATAGAAGAAGTGGATGAAACGAAAGCAAATGCAGCACAAAAAATCATCGTTGAACATGAGGGCTCACCATTTAACAAAGTACCTCTTATTGTAAAACTTACACATGACGGACACGCTTCTTTAACAAAAGATAGTCTTACAATAACAAAAGACGGTAAAAAATCTAAAGAAGAAGTTACAGACGAGCAATATACAAATCTTTTACATTCGAAGTTCGGAATTACACTATAACTGTTTAAGCCTTGCTATTTACAGCAAGGCTTTTCAATTTTCAGCAGGGATTTTTTGCAATTTGTTGTATTTCATAGTTATATAGGAATATAACTACATATTTAGAAAGGAAATGATTATGACTGAACTTAAAGATCGACTACAAGTAGCTGATAAAGAAAAATGGGATTTAACGGATATTTACCATACAATTGAAGATTGGGAAAGCGATTTTCATAAAATTGAAGTATTAACGAATGAATTAAACAAGTTTAATGGAAATATTCACGATGGCAATAGTTTATTAGCTTATTTAACAAAGAGTGAAGAAATTTCTAGCATAATATCTTTAATGTTCGCTTATGCACGATTACACTCTGATCTTGATACACGCGATACTAACGCTCAATCCCTCGTCGATAAAGTATCACAATTACACGTGAAAGTAAGTGCGGCTAAATCTTTCTTTTCCCCATTCTTACTTAGCGTAGATGAAAACACATTACATGCTTACATAGAAGAAGCAGAAGGCTTACAATATTATAAAGAAGACTTATTTGAACTATACCGTTATAAAAAACACGTATTGAATAAGGACCAAGAAGAGATTTTATCACAAATGGGTGAAGCACTTTCCTCCCCGCAGCATACATTTGGCATGTTAAATAATGCAGATATACTATTTGGTGACGTGACTACTGATGATGGAGAAAAAGTAAATTTAACGCGTGGAATGTATGCAAAGTTAATAGAAGATGAGAATCGTGAGAAACGTAAAGAAGCTTATAAAGCTTATTACAAACCATATGTTCAGTTAAAAAACTCTATCGCTTCTACTCTATCTGCTGCTATTAAAAATAATGTTACTGTTTCAAAGCTAAGAAAATATCCATCAGCTTTAGAAAAATCATTATTTGGCGATATGGTTCCGAAAGACGTATATGAAAATTTAATCGATACGACGAAGAAAAACATTCAATCATTACATACATATAATGAACTTAGAAAAGAAAAATTAAATGTAGATGAACTAAGACAATACGACTTGAGTGTTGATTTAGTAAAAGGTGTAAAGCAAGACATTCCATACGACGAAGCGTTTGACATAATGATCGCGTCACTAGCTCCTTTAGGTGAAGAATATATCGAAACATTAAAAAGCTTTAAAGATAAACGCTATATAGACGTGAGAGAAACACCTGGAAAACGTTCTGGCGCTTATAACTTTGGTGTGTACGGTGTTCATCCTTTCATTCTTTTAAATCATCACGATGATTTAAATAGCCTTTTCACTCTAACTCATGAATGTGGCCACGGTATGCATACGCATTACTCACACGGATACCAACCAAGAATTTCTGCACACTATACTATCTTTGTTGCAGAAGTCGCTTCTACAGTAAATGAAGTGTTATTAATTCACTATTTATTAAAAGAAGCAAAAGAAACGAACGTGCGTAATCATTTAATTAACCATTTTATCGAGAGCTTTAAAGGTACTTTCTTTACACAAATCATGTTTGCTGAGTTTGAAAAAATCACACATGAAATGGCCGAGCAAGGTAAACCATTAAATGCCCAAGTCTTTAGTGAAATTTATGAAAAGTTATTTAGAGAATATAATGGCGACTCCCTCGTATTTGACGAAGAAGTAAAATATGGCTGGTCTAGAATCCCTCATTTCTACCGTCCATTTTACGTGTACAAATACGCAACGGGCTTCGCCTCTGCAATCCAAATCGCCGATAAATTATTAAGCGGCGATCCAAATGCTCAGAAAAATTATATTGAATTCCTTAAAGGTGGAAGTTCTGACTATCCATTAAACCTACTGAAAAAAGCTGGCGTTGATTTAACTACGCCAGAACCGATTGAGAGTGCATTGAAACAATTCACTCAACTTGTTGAGGAGCTTTCAGCATTATAAAAAGCATGCAGAGTATATGCTCTGCATGCTTTTTCATTTGAATTACTCTATTCTATATGCTGTTGCGTCACACAGTGAATCATACCCCCGTATGCATACAATTCGTTAACATATATACCGACAATTCTTCTACCTGGAAATTGCCCTTCAATAATTTGAAGCCCTAACTTATCATGTTCATCACCGTATATAGGAACCAATACAACTTCATTGCCAATATAAAAATTCAAATACGAACCTTTACAGTCTGCCTCTTTTACCACTTGTCTTGTTACAGGTACTGGGATGAGCTGAAATGGATTTCCATCTATATTTCTTGCTTGTCGCAATTCTTGATAATGTTTTTCTTGCGCCTCCAAAAGATACGACTCTCCTTCCTCAAAAGGATCATATTCATATAGAATCGTATTTTCATTTACAAAACGTGCTGCACCATCAATATGGTAATCCGTATCTTCATCATAATTATCTTCTCCGCGAATACCAGTTATCCATATAAAATTCGTTACCCCTAAATACTTCGTTAACTCCATTTCAATCTCTTCCTGACTTAGTGTAGGGTTTCGATTCTCATTTATAATAGAAGTTTTTGCTGCCATTAAGGTTCCATTTCCATTTATCTCAATCCCTCCACCTTCTAAGCAAATACTAGATTCCATTTTTGGAATGCTATGCATTTCACTTATTTTATTTGGAATAACAGCATCGTTTTCATACGGATATTTATCCCCCCAACCATTAAATACCCAGTGTGTTAGGCGGAGATTCCCCTCTTTATCTTTTACAAATATTGGTCCATTATCTCTGATCCAAATATCATTAGTTTCTTGAATTAAGAAATCAATTTTAACCATATTCACTTTCGCTTCAATTAACTTCGATTGGACATGTGCTTTTTCTTCTTCATCATATACAACAATATGCACATTTTCTCCGTAATGAAGCTCCTTTGCCATCGTTACCCAAATATCATCTAACTTAGCTCTGTAACCTTCACCTCTATGCGCTTTATCATGAGGCCATTGGAGCCATGTCCCCTCATGTTTCTCCCATTCTGCAGGCATATAAAACAAACTATTTTCTATATTTCTCATACATGTTCACCCCTTCTCTGAATGTAAGTACAGTCTATACTTTGACATCGTGTTAAGGTCAACAGAAATATATTCATTTACTTGTAGTAATTTTATAAAGCGATTCTTTATTTCTCCTTGTGATACACTACTTCTCCTTGTAAAACCGTCACTAATACTTTCGCATTTGGAATCTTATCGGCACTCATTTTAGTAATATCTTCATTTAGTAATATCATATCAGCTGATTTTCCAACTTCTATCGAGCCAGTTATATTATCAAGCCCTAATGCTTTCGCTGGCTTAATTGTATAAGCATCAATAGCTGCGTATACATCAGACAAACCCTTTTCATCAATGCTTAATGCATTCGAAATCGTCACTAGTGGATTGAGTTCATTTACATCCCAATCACTACTAAGTGATACGTTTGCTCCTGTTTTCCAAATCCGCCCTAACGGCATAATTCGTTTCATTTGCTGATTTGAAAAATACGTACTTGCCCAGCTTTGTTTTGGATCTTCTGCAAAATCATGACCTACTTGAAAATCAGCGCTAATACCTAATTTAGCAAAACGATCTATATCACTATCTTCTACCATTTCCACATGCGTAAGTGTATACGGCTGCTTTGCGCCTTCTTTTTTCGCTGCTTCAATCGCATTTAAACTCTCTCTTACCCCACCATCGCCAATTGTGTGAATGAGTGCACCGTAACCAATTTTATTAAGCTCCGTTAACCACCATTTCATTTTTTCTTCCGGAATATAGTTCAAGCCATACGGGGTTCCTTTAAACCACTCAAATTTATATTTTTCTAGTATTTTAGCTGTACTGTTAATGCTAATTCCATCACTATACATCTTCACTTGATTAATAAGCATTCGAGATGATACATCATCACGCTTAATTTTTTTGAAATACTCAATTTGTTCTGCTTCATTTAAGTTCGGATATACCCACGGACGAAGTACTACTCGTGACGTTAACTTTTTCTCATCGTTAACTTTATTCCAAACATCTAACCAGCCTCGTTTCCAATAGAGACGTCCATCACCGACTGTAGTAATACCATTCTTTGCAACCTCACCTAAACCGTCTAACAAACCTTCATAATTTTTTTCAAACAGATTTGATTGAGAATTCCATGCTTTTTCCATCACAATATCCCCAGCTGTATCATAAAGAATACCAAATGGTTCTCCTGATTCAGGATCTCGAATGATTCTTCCGCCTTGCGGATCTTTCGTTTCTTTATTTATTCCAGCTAACTCGAGTGCCTTTGAATTAACCCATACAGAATGAGAGGTTCTTTCCATAATTAACACTGGATTATTAGGAAATAACTCATCAAGAACTTGTAATGGAGTTTGTTGTTCTGATTTTTCGTCCATATCTTTTAACAGCTCTTCTAAACTAAATCCAGTTCCGCTGATCCATTCCCCATCTTTAACATCTTTTTTACAAACCTTTAAATACGAGCGTTGTTCTTGCAGAGAAGCATCTGGTGAGACACTACAATTCCCTGCTGCTGGTGATTTTGCTTCAAATATATGATTATGATTGTCCACAAAACCAGGGAGGATAAAACGTCCTTGTAAATCCACCACTTTCGTATTTTCATTTATAAATCCCTCTACATCCTTGTTTGAACCAACAAATGTAATTTTCCCCTCTTTAACGGCTACAGCCTCTACGATGTCTTGCTTTTCATTAGAAGTATAGATTGTACCATTTTTAAACACTACGTTTTTAGGTAACTGATTAGGTAAAACAGCGCTACCACTCTCACCTTCTCCTACTCCAGAAGTACATGCCGAAATCCATACCATGCTTAGAATCAGACAAATGATCATGATTGTTCTTCTCATATTCTCTCTCCTTTTTATTATGATAAATTGCTTTCGTACATAGAATAAGGATTGACATAATGTTAATGTCAATCCTTATTCTCATTCTATTTTCGTAACTAAAAAACAAATTTGTGTCACATACTCTTCTACTAAACAATCACATTCAGGTCCCTTTATATAAACTTCATATGGGTGACTATCTATTATATAGCCATTACTTTCCACCCACTCTTCTAACGCCATATAAGCATAACCTATATAGTCATAGCTACCATAATGCATAGTAGTAACAATTTGATGGTGATTTAATTTTTTTATTTCGCATTCTTGTACTACGTCTTTATCGTTATCATGCAAAATCGGAATTCTTAATTCAATATCGCTTTGATTCGGGATATACTCTTCATCATAAAAAACCGTAGAGGGCGAACCAACTATTTGAAAGTTATGCTTTTGTATTTTTTCATATAAATCATAAAAATAATCATCCATATCATCTATATCTATTTGTAATCTTTGAGCAATTACCGTTATTTCATTTCTCATTCCAATTAATATATCGTAACTTCTATGACGGGCAATATTAAGACCATTGTTCATACTTACCATTTCATTCATTTCAGAAATAACCTGTAAATTTTGTTTCACCTCATGAGACAACTCTATAATTTGCGCTTGCATATGGTGAATAAATGAATCTTGATCTGATGACTGCAGAATTACTTTAATTTTCGGCAAAGGAAACTTGTACTCTCTGAGCTTTTTAATTTTCAGTGCTATTTCTAGCTGCCCTTGCTCATAAAATCTATATCCATTTACCGGATTCACATATTCCGGTTTCAATATTTCCTCTTTATCATAATGTCTTAGCATCCGTGTACTCATTTTACAAATCCGAGAAAATTCAGTAATTGTATACATATACATACCCCTTGAGTATATTTCTTTTTTAAATTTATTTACTAAAACCAATCAAAAAACTTTTTAATTGAAGAAACTTCATTCTGATTACTCAATCCTTTCATTTTTGAAGGTAACAAATGACTCGGACAATACCACGTTAAACAATTCATTGCGCCTCCCATAGTCGAAATGTCTCCTACATGAATTTGAATAACTTGTTTCTCTGTATGCTGTTGAATATATCGTAAAACTTCCCCGTCTTTTGCTAATCCAAACTTAGGAACATAAAGGGCATCACATGTTTCTAACATATTTATATATAAACCTTTTGCCGATGCTATTTCTTGATCATATTGTCCTTTCTCTGTATATGAGGAAGGAACAACGATAAATTCAGCTTCTGGCATTTGCTCTTGAATAATCTCTTGAACATGATATCTAAATTCATGATCCCCTAAAAAATCACTAATAAACATTGTATGTTCATCAATAAATTTAACCATTCCGTCTGCGTGTGCTAGTACATCCCCTTCTTCAGCAGGAATAATAATAACTCGGCTCACATCTAAATCCCATTCTAACTGCTCAATAATTTCCTCTTCTGTCCAATCATCATTATCATCAAATATGCGTTCTGTTAATATTACAGTATCTTTTTTATTCCAAATAAGATTACCACCATCTAATATTAATGGAGATTTTACATATTCAAAGTCATTCTTTTTCAACCATTTATTAAACTGTTGATCTAAATATCGCCCTTGATCATCTGGCAAATAATTTGGTCGATATTTAAATTTAACTAGATGATTTGTGACAACCGGTGCAACATCTCTTAGCCAAATATCATCATACTCGAAAAAGTTTGTATGAAAGTCTTGCTCTTCAACAGATAAAGATATAAGTTGATCCGCAATTGATTTCTTTTCATTTAAACATTCATTAAAGTAAATCAAGTCTTCATAAAATGGTTGATAATATTCATTCGATTCGTCTGGTATTGCAGTAAAAATAATGCCACTATGTTTTTGTTCCATATTATTTACCTCGCTTTTTAATAGTAGTTACATAACTGATTTTACAAAGCCAACTATTCCTCAATTCATGTCTTTTTTCATTACAACTCATGCAACATGTACATTTCATGAATGGATTATAGCATGGAGAAATATTATATATTTATATAAAAAATATAAAGCTGACATTAAGCCTTAAATTGACTCTTGACAAGTTTTTTAAATACCATATTTTAAAACAACAATAAATGATTAAATGATTTTTTTATCACGATTCAAACCCATTACTTCTAATAGATCGTTTTGATTATATAAATTCACTAAATGCGTTTCTACTCCTATACAAATTCCTTCTAGTGGAAGATCATTTGGATCCTGACCAAAGGGATCTTCAATTTCAACCCCTATTGCTTCAATACCTATGAATGCAAAACTTATAAACGTAGTCGCAAGTACTGTAAACCATCCGAGACTATCAACAAGACCAATCGGTAAAGTCGCACAAAATATAATCAATAAAATTTTTATATGAGCAAAATACGCAAAAGGAATAGGTGTTGTTTTGATACGATCACATCCACCCACAGATGTAAGTAACGTATTCAAATCCGTTTCCATACTAATTATCGCATTTGGATGAAATTGCCCCGTTTTCAAACCTTTTGATAGTATAGTTTTCAACATAAAAACTATACTAAGCGGTAAATGATTGGACTCAACCAAAAATGTTTTTTCCTTCTCAGAACAGACAGCAAGCAATGATTTCACTTCAGATAAATCTTTTTCCTCCCTCAAGTGCCCTTTCGCTAACTTTGGAAATGCAATTAATAAATGTAAAAATTTTATTTTTTCCTGCTCCATACTCTTCCCTTTAGAATCCCAATGACACAAAAAACTAATTGCTAAATTTCTAGTACAAGCACCAATCGTGCCAAATAGCTTTCTACCTTCCCAGTACCGATCATAGGCAGTATTCGTACGAAACACTAATAGTAATCCTAAAGCTCCTCCGACGATTACCCAAGGAGTCTGATTTATATTTATTTCTGCATAGTAATAATTAATCACAGCTACTATCGTTGAAATACACGTATATAATACGATTTGTGGGAAAATATCTCTTATAATTGTCCCTTTTAATGTAAATATTTGATGTAAACTATTTTGATTATTGTAATGAACCATATTTACAAAAACCTCTTTCTCTATTAACCTTTTATTCTTTTAAATCATGAAAGTATACAATTAAATAATAGAATCATAAACCCTATCATTATGAGGCTGGTTAAGATTATTTCTTTCAATACTGTTACTTCTTTTTTCAAAAAGATAAAATACCTTATTTATTCAACAACAAATCTTCACTCTTCTAAATCACGACGCATTATTTTAGAATTTGCAATGAATAAAGCACTAATTAATACAAGAATCGCGCAAGCATATAACAATGAATCCATTGGACTATCATGGTCTATAATAATTAGACGAACAATAGCCGTAATACCTATATATATAAAATAACGTAATGGAAAATGAAAGTTCATTTGAAAATACTTTATAATCATTACGATGAATTCAAAATATAAAAAGAATACGACGATACTATCAATCAAATGATAACTAGATTCCTCACTATTTAATTTAAGTTCTTGTATAAATTGAATAACTTCTTTCATAAGAAACACACTTAAAACCATTCCCAAACAGATCAAAGCAACATTTAAAATGTACTGTAGAACGATAGGGAACAACGAAAAAACTCTTTTTATATTCTTTAACACAAATATTTTTCTCCTTTTCCATATAAAACAATAATGACAATATATTTAATTATCATTACATCAAAATTATGCATTTTATTCTTGTTACAGATGTTAAAACAAGACAAAATAAGTAAAGATAGCATTTCACCTATTTTGTCTATAAAGCAACATAATGAAACTATAATCGATTACTTCAATTGAATCGGTTGTTGCTGTGTAACACAATGAATCATTCCGCCATTTTTATAAAGCTCTCTCACATCAATACCGACTACTTTACGATCTGGGTATAACTTCTGAATCGTATCGTTTGCGATTTTGTCATTTGGGTCATTATAGTTAGGCACCAATACAACTTTATTCCCAATATAATAATTGATATACGATCCCTTATAATCGAGAGTTTTTCCACCTTCTAAAGTAACTTTATCTTTACTAAGCGGTAAGTATTCATATTTATATTTCTTTCCTGAAGCATTTTTTGCATCTAACAATTTATCCATATCTTTGTTTGACAAGCCCCATTCAGCCAAGTCATCTTCTTTCATCGTTACAATGGTAGATTTATCATGGAATTTAGCAAATCCATCAATATGAAAATCCGTAATATCTAAATTAGGCACTCCATCTAACCAAATAAAGTTTGTCACCCCAAGGTCACTTATATATTTTTCAATTTCCTTTTCTGATAAATCAGGATTTCTATTTTTATTCGTTACTGCACTTCGAGTTAATAAAGCAGTCCCATTGCTGTCTAATTCAATTGCGCCACCTTCAAGGACGAATTTCCCCCAATCAATTCTTTCAATCCCTAATTGTTTACTAACATTCTCCCGTACACGGGCATCATTTTTATAAGGAGTTTTCTTCCCCCAACCATTAAATGCTGGATCTAATATTTTTAGATTTTTATTATTGTCATAAACAAAAATTGGTCCACTATCTCTTGCCCATACATCATCAGTAGGCGCTATAAAGAAATCAATCTTCTCCATATTTAGCCCTTCATCTGTTAGAAGCTTATTAATTCGCTCTTTTTCTTCCTGATCATATGCAACAATGTGGACTTTTTCACCCTCAGTTAAAGTACTTGCCATCTTAACCCAAATAGGTTCAACTTCTTGTTTATACTCTTGACCGTATGTGTATTCATGTGGCCATTGTAGCCATGTACCTTCATGTTTATCTTTTTCATCCGGCATCGTATATTTCCCAACGTTTTTCTGTACCTCTACTTTTTCACCCTCTTTCCCTTTAGCATTTTCATTATTCCCTTCAAAAGAACATCCACTAATAATCGCTGTAGATAATGTAGCTATTAAACAAAACTTTACTACTTTTTTCATTTTTTCAACCTCCTGTTCGTGTCTCCAATAATGTAAAGCTTCACATAGTGTGAAGCTCAAGCTTTTTCATCAATGTAAAAATTACCAATTATTCTTCCGCATGATAAATTACATAATTTCAATACAAATAGATGACATTCACAAAACAAATCCCCTATATTTAACATTAATATCATTTAACTTCCTTCATAAATTTATTCTAATATTAATCCCCTCTCATACATGCTTGTTCACTAAATAAAACATTATTAAATAAAAAAATCGGTATTGATAATTACATATCAATACCGATTTTAAAATAATTATTTTTCTTCTATTAAATCATTCGCTAATTTCCTAAACTCTTGATTAAATGTATCATTCATACCATTTTGTACGTTAGAGAATAATATTACAAACGTTCTTTTATCCCAGTTAAAATTATTAAAAGTGTTCCAACCAGCTAATACACCATGATTATGATAATAATCTGGGTAAATATAGAAACTAAATCCATACTTTCTAGCGGGTGATACAGTAAACATATCTGACAAACTTTGTTTAGAAAGCAGCTTCCCATCCATAATTGCCTCATCTAACCTTTTCATATCATCAACTGTAGTGTACATTTCACCACAACCATATAGCCAATTCATCCTTAAACGAGGCGTAGCTACTAACTCATTATCTTTTTTCGTATATCCTTCTGCTAAAAACATATCTCCTGGGAAAGTGGCACCCATCCCAGATTCATGCATTCCAACAGGAGTAAAAATGTTTTCTTTCACATAGTCAGCAAGTGGTTCATTTGTTATCTTTTCTACAATATATGCAAGTACCATATAATTATAATCTGTATATCTCCATCCCGTTCCTGCAGGAAATTGTAACGTTTGCGCTCCGATCCAAGTTACTAACTTTAAACGTGACGCTGCATCAACACTACCTTGCCCCTGTTCTGGTAACCCGGACGTATGTGTTAACAAATTTCGTAACGTAATATTTTTATCTGCTGGAAACGATGGAATATACTTATTTACATTGTCTTCAATATTTAATTTCCCTTTTTCTCTTAGTTGCATGATAGATATTGCAACGACTGTTTTCGTAATAGAACCAATGCGATATTTCGTTCTTGGCGTTGTTAATACATTATCTTTTACATTCGCATACCCGTAACCTTTCCTTAAAATTACATGGTCTTTACTAGCTACAAGAACACTCCCATTAAATCCTTTATCTTTTAAATATTGATCTAGTTTTGCTGCTGCAATCTCATAACGTTTTTGCTGATTCGCATCGACTTTCGGTTTATCATTTTCAAATTTATTCTTATAACCTGAAAATGCCTTCAAATTATATTTCTTATCTTTATTTGCATATGTTAGTGCAGCGACACTCCCACAAAAAACAGCAAAAATAAAGAAAACAATTAGCCATTTCTTAAACATATAGGGACCCTCTTTTATCCAGTTTCACTTTATATTTTTCCATTCTATTCTATATCTTTTAATTTTCAAACACTTTATAATCTATCTATCATTCATTATATTACACTAGATTCCTTTTTCTCACACTCAAATTTTAACTACTCTCTATTGTAGTTCTTTTTTACAAATTTTCTACCTAACAATCGGATACATCCAACTTTAATTTACATTTTTTATGTAACATTCGTTACACATTAGCAAGAATGGAGGTGGTGATTTGAAAAAGACCGATAAACGCAATCGTTTAGATGATATGATGTTTCATTATCGAGTAACAAAAAATGATATAGTTTCAATTGAATATTACGGAAAACAAATCATGATTTTAAAAGGAAATGAAGCTGACAAATTTTTAAACAAAATAAATCGGGCAAATAACGAAAAAGAAAAACAACTTATTATAGCTAAAATTACAGGTAATTTCAAAAGAGGAAATGAGCGTTAATGAAAACGAATCTCATTTCTAAATTGATTATACAGCATATAAAAAAAGAAATGTCACTCCCATGACATTTCTTTAGGTTTTCTTCATAAAAGATTTACATTTTTAATATTCATTTACTTTTACATAAACTCACTGCTGAAACGCTTAGTAATGCAGCTATACCCATCAATGCATATGTGTAGCCTTTCCCATCTACTATATAACCAAACAAAGCAGGTGCAAAGATAATAGCAATTTGATTAAGCGTAAGCGCAAAACTCACTGTTAAACCTACCGATTCCTCACTTGCAGACTCAGCAGCTTCGACCATAAAAAGACTAAACCAACCAATTGCAAAAAAGCCTAACAGTCCGCTTACCACAAATAATGCCCCAAGTCTCATTGTATGTATACTCATCACAACAACTAAAATTAAGAAAAAAGAAATACATACACATATAAACAACGGTGTACGACGATTCCCTTTGTAATATGTATCACTTATTGTAGCTAATATAATTCGGCCTATCATTCCTGCAAATAGCATAATCGAAAATACTTTCCCTGCTAAAATAGGTGTTATCGATTTTTCAACAGTTAAAAATTTCATAAAATGTCCGACTAATATCATTTGTAAAGAAATCATACAAATACCTGTAATAAAAATTGGATACAGCTCTTTTTTACATATCACCTTTTTTAATTGCATCCAAAAAGAAAGCCTTACATATTCTCGGCTAGTGTGTTCTCGGGGGATCGATTCCTTATAAAATATGAAAAACAATAACCCACCTACTATACATATAGTTGCAATAACATTTATCGTATAAGATAAACTAAATTTAAGTGTAAGCAAAGGGATCGTAACTCCTGCTAACGCCCCGCCAATAGGTATACCAGCTTGCCGTATTCCCATAGCTAATCCGCGCATTTCTTTCGGAAACCATTTCAAGATTACTTTACTTCCCCCTGGCTGGGATACGCTATAAAACGTTCCTATTAAAAGAAGGACAAATAATAGCCCCATAAATTCCCTTGCTATATGAGCAAGTAAAAGCGCCCCGCCAAGTAATACAGTGCTCGCTCCAATTAATATTCTTTCGCTATATCGATCAAGTAACCTTCCGACAAAAAGCATACAAAACAGCGGACCTATATTTACAGCACTTATTAACAACCCAACCTGCATATTCGAAAGTGCATATTTCTGTTTCCAAAATAAAGCGAGTACCCCTACTCCATATGTTATAAGTGTTGCACTTGCCTGTGCTACCGTTGCCAAAGTTAACATGATCCATTTATTAGAACTACTGTACTTTGCAATTTCCCCTTCACTTATCAACGTTATCTCCCCCATATCCCTTTCATTGTATGAAGGTTCTGATATCATGTAAAATAAGTGTTAATAATAGAATCCATCAAAAAAATTGATACCTTTTTCGGGGTGATAATAAATGGACATAAAAGATTTAACGGTTTTTTACGAAGTTGCGAAAGTAGGAAATATATCTCATGCTGCTAAAAACTTAAACTATGTACAATCAGGTGTAACGATGCGTATAAAACAACTAGAACTCGAGTTAGGTGTGCCTTTATTTTATCGAAACGGAAGAGGCGTTACTTTAACTTCTAACGGAGAAATTTTATTAACATATGCAAAACAAATCATCCACTTAATGGATCAATCCATTCAAGCTGTCCAAAGTAACGGAACCGAGCCAAAAGGCACGTTAAAAATCGGGTGTACAGAATCGACAACAGCCGTTCGTCTCCCACCTATATTAACGACCTATTATGAAAAGTATCCAGAAGTTGAATTGATTCTAGAAACAAATACGACAGACCAATTAACTCAGCTCGTTTTAGAGCGAAAACTAGATGGGGCTCTTATCGCTGGAAATATTCAGCATACTGAACTTCATACACTTTCATTTCGAGAAGAAGAACTCGTTCTCATTAGCAAGACTCCTCTATCTTCCTTTAAAACAATAGGAGAACTGAATTTACTCGCTTTTAGTCAAGGATGTTATTACAGAAAACTATTAGAAAACTGGCTTCAAGAAGAAGGGATTTCACCTAAAAGAATACTAGAGTTCGGAACAATTGAAGCAATACTTGCATGTGTAAAATCAGGTATGGGCACGGCTATTATGCTGAAATCTATTATTCCAGATTACGAACATGTTTTATCTTTAAAGACATTACCAAATCACTTTAAAAAGGTTCCTACTACCTTTATTACTCGAAAAGATATTTTCCACTCAGCTGCCTTGCAAAAATTTATGGAGATGATCAACAATGCGTGAAAAGAAAATACGCGGCATGAAACGAAAAACAAAAACTCTTATAAATAGAATTGCAGACGCCACTAAAGCATTTCCATCTACTTTCTATAACGGTGCATACTGGCATATGCCTTTACCGGGCACTCAAGCTTTTATCGATTCTATTAAAACACCTAGAAAAGTAAAGCGATTATGCATTCAAACATTATTAGATAGAGCGGATCTTTTAATGAAAATGAAACCGAACGATACAAATACATATCGAGTCGTTGTTATGATTACAATAGCAAGTTTATGGCACTCACAAATCATCATCTTTAAAAACAATGACTACATTTACACGTTGTTGTTCTTCTTTATAATGACTCATATAATCTCCCCTTCTCATTACGTTTCCTGATTGAAAGCCTTATATGATACGAAGTTCTTTACTTTTGAAAAATACCACGCGCAACAATTTCCCATGACTTTTGAAATTCTTCGTTTATCTTCTCTTCTTTCCATCGCTCAGAAAAAGCAGGGTGGTAGAACGGTGATAGGAGTCCAAAAATCATATGCGCTAAAAATAAACTGTCTTGTTTTTCAATCTCGTTACGCTCTCTCCCTTGATTTATAACCTTCTCCAGTTGCCTAACTAATCTTTCTTCGTGTTTTCGGATAACAGCATTCTTTTGCTGCACTAACGAACTATTCAATGTAAATAACTCTTCGTTTTCAAGTAACTCTTTCTTTTTAAGCTGAAATAAACAAAAGAACCACTCTTGTAAAATGATTTCTGTATCTCCATCTTTTCCCGCAATTTGCTCAAGCTGATCCGAGTACTTGAACAACCACCTTTCTAAAATAGCATCGCGTAGCGTGGCCTTACTCCGAAAATAAGAATATAAAGCCGCATGACTAACATCAAGTGACTTCGCAATACTAACAAGTGTCGTCCTACTCCATCCATATTTCATTAACTCTTTTTCCGCTGCATCTAAAACAACATTTTTCGTTAACGCCTTATCTGTCATTTTTCTCACCGTCCATTTTATTTACATAATAAAATTATCTTCTGTTATTTCAACAACTTACATTTTTTATTATTTGTAAGTTACAATCAAAAAAATTCATCTTTCAAGTAGGTTATAAGATTAGCACATCCGTTTACAACTTACAATATTTTATTTTTGTAAGTTGTAAACAATAAAACCACCGCTTTTGAAATACAAGCGGTGGTTTTATATTAATTACATAATAAACGATTCATTATCTCTTCAAGTAATATACCCGGCTTTACTACCTCATTTTCCGTACGCCATCCAATAAATCCATCTGGTCTTATTACTACCGCTCCCCCATTTTCTATCCCGTATAGTTTTCTAAAAAAGTTACCTTGATCGATGAAATCACTAGCTAAACCTACCTGATACACTTTTATCTTTACGCCTAATCTCGATGAAACAACATTTGCAGCTTCAGTCCAAGCACTAGACTCTCCTCCAGAAAGTAATACAAAGTTGCTACCAAATAGATCAAGTATAGAAACTTCTTTTCCTTCATAAGTTCCCCAAAAATGTGGCGCACGCGTTCCCGGGCGTCCGTTCAAATCAACTATATCCATTCTATGCGGTGTGTTACTTTCGTCTATAATTGCTTCTGAGCAATACTGATACCCAACAGTGACAGCTAAACTATCCAAATTACTCAAATTACCTTCCTCTCTGCCCGCAGCACGAAATAATATACTACTCGCGTGGTCCGTTGTTAATTTTGCAACAGGGTATCTCTCTTCATGATATGTTTCTAACAATTTTGGTTTTGCTGCCCCTTTTATAACAGCCGCTAATTTCCAAGCTAAATTATGCGCATCTTGTATTCCTGTATTTGAACCAAATCCTCCTGTTGGCGGCATAATATGCGCTGAGTCGCCAACTAAAAAAACGCGATTATCTTGAAATTTCACCGCTGTACTCTCAGTCGCTTCCCACGGTAAAACACTTAATATTTCTGACTCAATATTTGTACTTCCAATTACGGTTTGAATAATTTGTTTACAACGTTCTATAGTGAAATCCTCTGGCCCTTCTCCTTTTAATGGATCGTAGGATACATGGTAAATCCATCTTCTTTCGTTATCAACTGGAATAAGTGCACCAAGAACATCCGGATGAAGTACCATAGAAAAACCAAATGCATCTCCTTGTATAAACTCACTTAAATCCGCTTCAAAATAAATATTCATATAATAACCGCCAATGGTTCCACGACCCTCAGTTGTAATCCCTAATTGCTCACGTGTTTTACTTTTGGCTCCATCTGCTGCAATTACATAGTCACAATGTATGACACTCTCTTTTTCTGTTTTTCGATCTCGAATCGTTGCTATTACTCCGTTTTCCTTTTGTTCAAAAGAAACTAATTCATGATAAAAAGATAGTTGCCCGCCTAATGTTTTTGCTTCTAGTAACATCATCTCTTCTAAAGTAATTTGATAACAAGCAGTTTGTTTTGATGGACTAATCTCTTCTATTTTTTGAAGTAACTTTTCATCGTTTCCATATTGAGCGGTCCTCATTTTTGCCAATTCTTCCTTATTCGCCTCAGCTATTGTATGAACCGCTATTCTTCCTCGGCAATTTTCTAATGCTTTACCCGCCGATCTAATTCTTTGTTCTAAACCTAATTCTCGAAATAACTCCATCGTACGAAAAGTGATTCCACCTGCTTTCGGATGAATGGCAGTAGACGGATGCCTTTCAATAAGTAAGTACTCAATGTTATGTTTTGCAAGAAATAACGCAGACGCTAACCCAGATAATCCCCCTCCAACAATTAAAACTGGTACATAATTCGATTTCATATATTTACCCTCCACATCATTGTTCTGAGCTCAGTGACATAAATATAATCAAAAAACCAACAAAAATATAGACTTATATTTCATTTTGAATTATCATATAGATAGATTACGCTCCAAAATTTCTTTTACCTTTTCATACATCTATAATCCACCTGAATTGTGTCTGTATGAAAGTGTAAAACAAAAGAACTTACTTTACGTTGAACCATGTTCTATCGTAAAAATCAAAAATAATACAAACATTATAAGCGGTCATAACCTTAGGGATTATTTAAGGTTGCGGCCGCTTATTTTATTGTTACATCATTTTTTGTTTTTAAAACTTCATCTATTGTGTTATGTAGTCCTTCCAATCCCTTTTCTATCTCCCTATAATTTTCAACAATAAAAAATTCATTCGTCTCGATTTTCTTTCCCAATATTGCACCTCATACAACAATCATGTAGCATTACCGTATCGATCTAATGGTTCATCATCTTAAACCTTTCGACTAATTACCAGGAGGTAAAGTGATTGAAATGAATAAACAAGAACAATTAAATGCTATAAAAAAAGATTTTATTGATTCACAAAAAGTATTATTGGCAATTGGCGATGAAACACGTCAAGCTATTTTACTAGTTCTCATGGAAACGGAATGTCAAACCGGATTACGTGTAGGAAAAATTACGAAACAAACACATCTTTCTCGACCAGCAGTATCACATCACCTTAAGATTTTACGAGAAGCCGGTATTATTTTAATGCGAAAAGAAGGTACAAAAAACTTTTATTATATTGATATACGTACAAAATTAGGTTTATTAAAGAACCTTGTATTAGATATCGAAAAGCTATTGCACAACTTTTATTGAAATTTGGAGGTATAAGAAATGAAAGCGATGATAATTGATAAATACGGGAAAGTTCCAATGCGTATGGCAGAGGTACCTACCCCTGAAATAAATGAGTATGAGGTGCTCGCAGAAATTCATGCAGCTAGCATTAACCCGATTGATTTTAAAATACGCGATGGAAAAGTGAAGATGTTGCTTAAATATGAAATGCCCCTAATCCTTGGTAATGACTTTTCCGGTGTCATCGTAAAGGTTGGATCAAAAGTGACTCACTTTAAAGTCGGTGATGAAATATATGCACGTCCAAGAAAAAATAAGATTGGTACTTTCGCGGAATATATAGCCATTCATGAAGATGATATAGCCTTAAAACCGAAAAATTTAAGTTTTGAGGAAGCGGCGTCGATTCCTCTCGTTGGCTTAACATCCTATCAAGCTTTACATGACATTATGCAATTACAACAAGGACAAAAGATTTTGATTCACGCTGGATCTGGTGGAGTTGGTACTTTCGCAATTCAGTTAGCAAAAATAATGGGCGCTACCGTTACAACGACTGCTAGTGAGGCTGGTGCGAATTTAGTAAAGTCTCTTGGCGCAGATGAAATTATTAATTACAAAACAGAAAAATTTGAAGATATACTAACAAATTATGATGCGGTATTTGATACAATCGGTGGTACAACACTTGAAAAATCATTCAATATTATAAAAAGCGGAGGCAACATTGTTTCCGTTTCAGGGATGCCGAATGCTCGATTCGGTAAAGAATTCGGTTCAGGATTTTTCAAAACACTCTTATTTTCATTAGCAAGTAAAAAACTTACTGCACTTGAAAAAAAACATAATGCTCAATATTCATTTTTATTTATGAAACCAAGCGGAGATCAATTACGTACTAGTGCAAATTATATTGAAGCTGGAAAAATCAAACCGGTAATCGATCGTGTTTTCCCTTTTGAAGATGCTCAAAAAGCAATGGAATATTCGGAGGCTGGAAGAGCAAAAGGAAAAATAATTGTAAAAATTAAATAATAATAAAAACTCATTTTTTTAAAATGGAGTTTTTATATTTGCTGTTAAATAGACATAGTGCAGTGAAGTCCTTACAATAGATTTCAAGGGGAAATATCATATTATACTTTTAGCTAACTTTACAAAGAATACATACGTACAAATACATAATATAAAAAATAAACAAGGAGGAGATAAAATGACTAAAAATAATGAAGCTGGTTGGAATTTAGATAATAGTTATACGACTTTACCACAATCATTTTATACAGAAATCCCCCCTACTCCCGTAAGTTCACCGGAGTTAATTAAACTAAACCATTCATTAGCAATATCTCTTGGCTTTAATCCAGAAGAACTGAAGAAGGAAGCCGAAATTGCGATTTTTGCTGGTAACGCAACACCAGAAGGAGCTTATCCATTAGCTCAAGCATACGCTGGGCACCAATTTGGTCATTTCAACATGTTAGGAGATGGTCGTGCCCTCTTAATTGGAGAACAAATTACCCCTTCAGGTGAACGTTTTGATATTCAATTGAAAGGTTCTGGCCCTACTCCATATTCACGCCGAGGAGATGGTCGCGCTGCCCTTGGACCAATGCTACGTGAATATATTATTAGTGAAGCAATGTATGCACTTGATATTCCGACTACTCGTAGTTTAGCAGTCGTCACAACTGGTGAACCAACATATCGTGAAACAAAGTTACCTGGAGCAATTTTAACAAGGATAGCAAGCAGCCATATACGCGTCGGTACATTTCAATACGCTGCAGCTCGTGACTCAAACGAGGACCTTAAATCACTAGCCGACTATACGATAAAAAGGCATTATCCAGAAATTGAAGCTCATGAAAACCGATATACTGCGCTACTTCAAGAAGTCATTAAACGACAAGCAAATCTCATCGCAAAATGGCAACTCGTCGGCTTCATTCACGGCGTAATGAACACTGACAACATAACAATTAGTGGCGAAACGATTGATTACGGTCCTTGTGCATTTATGGACAATTACGACCAAGGAACAGTATTTAGCTCTATTGATACACAAGGTCGCTACGCATATGGAAATCAGCCATATATGGCCGCATGGGACCTCGCGCGATTAGCTGAATCTTTAATGCCGATTCTACACGAAGACGAAGAAGCAGCCTTAAAAATTGCACAAGACGAAATTTCAAAATTCAGCGTGCAGTACGAAAACAATTGGTTCCTCGGTATGAAGAAGAAATTAGGACTATTTAACGAAGACGAACAAGACAAAGCACTTATTGAGAAACTTTTAAAAATGATGGAGAAATATAAAGCGGATTACACAAATACATTCCGTTCTTTAACTCTTAACACGTTAGAAAGTAGTCCTCTCTTTGGTAGCGATGAATTTAAAGAATGGTACAATCAATGGCAATCTCGATTAGAACGACAAGAAGAATCGAAAGAGAACGCCTATGAGATGATGAAAAATAATAACCCATCAATCATCCCAAGAAACCATCGCGTAGAAGAAGCACTAGAAGCTGCTGTTACAGGTGGAGATTATAGCGTAATGGAGAAACTTCTTGAAGCTTTATCAAACCCTTATGCATACTCTACAAATCAAGAAGAATACTGTGTTCCACCTGCACCGACGAATCGTCCTTATCGTACTTTTTGTGGGACTTGATTTAGAGCACTAAGACGGTTTTTCTGCTCCTAATTGTATTATTTATTAGTGTAATCCCCACTAAATTCAAGTACACGATTCGTTATTTGCCATAAAGGAACATTATAAACAGAAAAGGTGTTTTCGTATAAAAACACCTTTTCTACTTTTTTCTCCATCTTGTGAAAAAAATGTAATTTAATACTCTAGTTTGCGTTTCTTTTATGTATTACATATCGATAGCATATTCTATGTGATTACAGTTGTATATTATCACCTCTATCAATTTCCTCCCATGCGAAAAAGATACATACACCAAACAAGCTGTCACGAACAAAGGAGAGCTCCTTACTTCCTACCTATTTCTTTCCTAATGCATTAACTTGGTAACTGTTCTATTAAAATTCTTCTATTCAATCTTAATTTTTTCTTATTATATCCAGGTACATCGATAAGGAACAACTATTCTCGAATATAAAAATCCAGCTATTGTACAAATGTTGATAAAAAATAAAGGAAAAGAGAATGAATCCATTTTAATATATCTAATGAGAATTTATATGTTCCAATATCTTCACTATATTCCTCAACAATCTTTTATTAAAATTCATTTCAATAGTTTTAAATTATGACGAATTACTTTCAACATAATGTGAAGGTAGCTCTAACAACAAAAAACTGGCTTGTAAACCTTTAATGTTTACAAGCCAGTAAATAATATCAACTAAAGCTAGCACTCCTAAAATAATACTTTAGAGTTGTCTTCCCTCTAAGTATACTAACTCAGGTCTCGTTGGAGACCACCCTTCTCCGTGAGTCGATTGTAACTTATTGACGACAGTATTTGCGGTTGCTGTTTGTTGAATCTTTGGAGTAGTATTTATCGTAAAAACTGTAATACCTGTAACAGCTAAACTCATTACCATTAAACTCAGTTTCTTCATTATTTTAACGCCCCTTTAGCTAAATTTGTTTTTCTTGCTTCAAGACTTAAACAAAAATATTCACTAGACGTTTTATAATCACACATCTCATATAACCTAGCTGCCATCACCTCAGCATATTCTTCTACATAATAAGAAAGATTCTCTTCTTTGAAATAAGAAATCCCTGTAACAATTACCCTTTTTAATTCCTCGATATTCACATTATTATTTAATGCTTTTAAAATATTGAAATGATGTGTATATTCTTCATTCTCTACTTCTAAACAAAGTTCCAATCCTTTTTCAATAAGAATAGAAGATATCTTTTTTTCACCTAACTTAGAATATTCCCTAGCTTGTAAAAAAACAGCTTTGAAATGATTAGGTATTTTCTCTGTTACTTCTGATAAGTGACGGATAGCTAACTCAGAAAGGTTTTGATTTGCATATAGCCACCCTAAGTTGTGCCGCACGAATGAAATTAATCTTTCTTCATTATTTTTTTGTAATAAATTTAATGCAGAATTTAAATGTTCCTCGGCCTGTTCAAACTGTTTTAGAGATACACAACTCATTCCAATAGTATTTTCGCAAGAAGCAGTATTACTTTCATAACCTTGGTGTTTAGAGAAGATATCTTTTGAAATAGTTGCATAGTGAACAGCTAAAAGTGGTTCATTATTATTATGATAGAATAAGGCTAACTTAGATTGAAATTCAGCTTGTTCAATTTCTTCTGGAACGTCTTTCAAAAAAAACTCTGCTTTTTCATAATATTTTTTCGCTTCTTTATAATCTTTAAGTATAGTAGCATATACCGCTTTACAAAAATGGTAATAATAAGATAAGAAACCATCCGTCGGAATTTTAAAAGAATCTATTTCGTCAAAGCTTCTCTTTGTGATACTAAATCTATCAACAAGCGTTTTATAACGAAAATCTAGTAAGAAATAATATAATAAATTTTGTTCTTGCAACATTTTATTTGATTCTTGTTTCAAAACATCAATATTTTTATCAATTTCTTGTTTTAAATTAGTTGCTTTTGACAATTGTTGTTGTAACATTGCTTGATACCATTCATTAAGTTGCTTTGTAACCTGTTCGCTTCCCTTCACTGGAATGTTCATAAGATCCCCCTTTTTTGAATATTCTCACATAAATAATAACAAATAGATATTAAGATATAAATATCTCATTAATATTTCTCAACATTTATTTAACATTAAATCCATTAAATTAATCACATGCTGTAAATTTTTTAAAACACTATAAAAATCTATAAATACAATATATTAACACTTTATAAATGTGTATTCACACTCCACCATTATTTTAAACACCCTTCTTCATCAACCCTGCAATCCCCCTACTTCCCTCACTCCCAACTTTCTCAAGTTTTTCTATAACTAATTCTCTTCTCTCCACAGAATGATTTTGACTTAACTTCGCTTTTCCTTCTATTTTATTTATCTTTATTTTAAACCCAACTATTCCCCTACTTAATCCTTCCATATAATTCGGGTCTACATCCTTCAGTGAGTATGTGCTCTTTGGATCTTCATATTTATGTACTAAATCTTGAAGAGAATCTATTAATTCCTGTTCATCTTCAACCATTTCTAACTCTCCATATACATGGACCGCAACATAGTTCCATGTCGGTACTGCTTTATTTGTTTCATACCATGACGGAGAGATGTAACTATGTGGTCCTTGAAAAACAGCTAACACTTGTTGATTTCCACTATCTTTCCACTGCTCATTCGGACGTGCAAAATGCCCGTATAAAGTAAGTGTTTCACTATTTAACAATAACGGCAAATGCGTTGCGTACGGTGCTCCGTTATGTTGAGAAAATAAAGTTGCAAAGCTATTTTGTTCAATCATTTCGTACTTCGTCTCTTCATCTTGTATAGTAAAATGTTTTGGTATGTACATAAACGTCCTCTTTTCTTATCTTCTTATTTCCTATTATATTTATGTGACTTATCATTTGGCAGGAGCAGATTGTAATAGTTTTATACGATCAGTTCATATAGTAAAACCTATTATTTTTTTATTTATACAAACTCCCTTATTCAACGATTTTTCATAGCTTTTTCTAATACATATTCAATAAATTCCGTTTTACCTAAGCTATAACTTGCTCGACTTTCCGCCGTTTCTGCTAACTCTTTCTTTAACTTCTCATATTCAATAGTAAGATCTGGATTTCCACGAAGGTAATCACGAAACGCCACATGCCTTCTTAACTCTTCACTATTCTTATCGCATACATATAAATGATGTTCCATCCAAATTGTATGCTTTCCATCCCACGGAACATATTGATCCTTTCTCCCAAAGGCTTCTCTCCCCTTAAAACTCCACTCTTCTTTATGAAAATAACCTATGTGTTCAAGCCTCTTTATTACTTTTGGAAAAACATCATAATCTTCTATTACAACATCGACATCTAATATCGGTTTAGAAGCAAGATCTTTAATAGATGTACTCCCAACGTGCTCTATAGAAAGAATGAATTCTCCCATTACGTTATTAATTAACGTCTGTAATTTACAAAATTCACTTTCCCATTGTATATTATATTTCTCAACAGTAATAAATTGTTTCAATTGAACACCTTTCTCAAATCACTTTTATAACCTCTGAATATGCGTATCCTTAAAATCAGTTTCATACTTCAATCCATACCCAAGCATTCGATCCATTCCAATATGTGCTGTCCATATTAAACCAACCATTAAAATCGTATCCACCTTAAAATAGACCCCTATTAAAACAAGTAATATTGATGTGATATATGTGTGAAATAGATTATAAATTTGCGCACCAACACGTTTGTTAATAGCGTACGCCACCATTGCTAAATCAGGTGCAAAAAGTAATACGATAAATAATAACCAACTAAATCCACATAATGCATATATATAAACCGCAGCTAATAAGACGATCAATCCTTCAAAGTGTATAATTCGTTTCTCCAAAATTCCTCATTCCTTATCTGTGAGCTTGAAAATTTTATTCGGATTCAAAATATTTTGCGGATCAAGAGCTTTCTTTATTTTCTCCATTACTAAAAGCGCGGCCCCATGTTCTTCTTCTTGATACTTCTGCTTCCCTATTCCAACGCCATGCTCTCCTGTACACGTTCCGCCACGTTTAAGAGCATACAGTACGATACTTTCGTTTATTTCGTCCCCTTTTTTCACTTCATCTTTATCGTTCGGATCAATCATTAATAGCACGTGGAAATTCCCGTCTCCTACATGGCCAAGAATACCACCAACAAGACCCACTTTATCTAAAGTCTCTTTCGCATGCTGTATTGCACCAGCTAATTCTGAAATTGGTACACAAACATCCGTACTCATTAGTTTTTTACCAGGATAACTATGAACGTAAGAGTAAGCTAAATTATGTCTTGCATCCCATAATTTATTTCTCGCCGCAGTTTCAGTTTCAAAAGCAACTTCTTTACATTTATGATCAAAAACAATTTCCTTCGTAAACTCGATATCTTGCGTTAATCCCGCTTCATTTCCGTGAAACTCTAAAAACAGTGTTGGTTCTTCTCTATAATTTGTTTCATTATAATGATTTACTTGTTTCATAGATAGTTCATCAACGAGCTCTATTCTCGCAATTGGAATACCAGCTTGCAATATGTTAATAACAGCTTCAACTGCATCACTTATAGCCGGAAACGATGCTCTCGCAGCCATAACATGTTCTGGTATGCCGTATACTTTTAATGTTAGCTCTGTAAAGCATCCAAGCGTACCCTCTGATCCTACGAAAATTCCATTTAAATGATAACCTGATGATGACTTCGCCGCTAGATTTCCAGTATGTATCACTTGTCCATCAGCAAGTACCACCTCTAAATCACGAACTTGATCACGCATAACTCCATATCTCACCGCTGTCGTTCCGCTTGCATTCGTAGCAGCCATTCCACCTAACGTTGCATCTGCACCTGGATCTACACTAAAAAACAGACCGTACTTTTTCAATTCTTTATTGAGCTGAGAGCGTGTCACTCCCGGTTGTACCTTCACTAGAAAATCTTTCTCTCTTATTTCAAGTATTTTGTTCATTAATGAAAAATCAACTGTAATCCCCTTTTCATAAGGAATTATATGACCTTCTAAACTAGAACCTACTCCAAATGGAATGACAGGTTTTTTATGCTCACTCGCTACTTTCATTATTGCTCTAACCTCTTCCGTCGTTTTTGGAAAAACAACTACATCAGGTAAACTACTAGTATGGTAAGATTCATCTTTACTATGTAACTCTCTTACTGTCTTATTAACCACTACTTGATCTTCAGGAAGTACATCCTTTAATTCATTTACTAAACGCTCAATTGTTATTTCCATTACGTACTCTCCTTTTATATTATTTACTCTACATTAATTATACCATTTTTATACAAAATAATCAGAATAGTAAGTTTACCTTGTTTACACATAAAAAAAGAACTTACAGCACACGCTACAAGTCCTTTTTAACTACATTTTAGATGATTTCTTTATTAACAGCATAAACCAAATTAATGTGAATGCCATCAGAGAATGAGAGAACCCTACAATATAAGTTAACCCTTTAAAGTCCGCTCCATTTAGTTGAAGAAGACCTCTCGCTGCCAGCGAACCTAACATTAATGTTAACGCAATATTATGTAAAATAAACCAGTTATTAAATCCTTTCACTTCATGAAACGCGAATACTTTTGCTAATCCTAAAGCAATTAAAAAGAAGAAAAAGCCAAGCACTAGCGTGTGTGTATGCAAAAGATTTAATAGTGTAGATCCTAGAATCCCTTTAAATTTTCCATACTCTCTAGCGAATATTCCTGATAGTAAACCAATAATTAAATACGTAAACGATGCATTATATAATTTCTTCATTATGTACCTCCTTAAGTAGAATGTGTAGTGCGTCATATTTAGTAATAATGATAGTTATATAGTAAAAACCCCTAGTTTCCTAGGAGTCATTGTATAAGCATCTTACTCTTTACAGTCAATCCTAATTATAAAATATCCTTTTATACAAAACAATCGAACTTTATGTGAACAAGCAGGGCTCTATTAAAATATGTTGCGCTTTTGTGTTACACAATCCATACTAATTATTATAACTTTTAAAGGGGGTACAATAGATTGATAGTTCTTGAAACTGAACGACTCACTCTTCGTTGGTTCAATATACAAGATGCTCCGTTCATTCTCGAGTTAGTAAACGATCCTGCATGGATTCAGTTTATCGGTGATAAAAGGGTTAAAAACTTAGAAGATGCAAAAAATTACATCTTAAACGGACCTATCGATATGTATAATAAAATGGGCTTTGGTCTTTACTTAGTTGAACGAAAAGGAGATCTCACTCCACTTGGTATGTGCGGCCTTATTAAAAGGGATTCATTAGAAGATGTTGATATCGGCTTTGCCTTTTTAGAAAAATTCCGTTCAAAAGGGTACGGCTATGAATCAGCTGCTGCGGTAATCGAATACGGTGTACATAAGCTAGGTATGAAACGAATTGTAGCAATTACTTCTATAGATAATGCTGCTTCAGGCAATCTGTTAGAAAAAGTAGGATTGCGATTCGAAAAAATAATTTCAGACTCAGGAGAAGATTTAAAGTTATTTGGGTATAACGCGTAATAAAAAGGGCGCCATTCACGGGCGCCCTTTTACTACTTCACTTCTACTGTATAATTCCCTGTTCCTCCACCATATTGATATACGTGTAAATAATACTTCCCAGGATACGTATAGTAGCTGCCCACTAATTTATTCCCTTGCGGCTGGGCATACGTAACATAATTATTTAAATCTGCTTCTGAATAAAGAACCCAGTTTATTCCGATATTATTTTCATTCGTTACGTTAATTTGAAGGTTTTTCGCAGTTTCTACATTTATTTCAAAATAATCACTTGTATCACCGTTTCCTAAACTAGCCCGTAACAATTGATTTGACTGCAGTTTATTCGCTGTTTTAAATGAATTATTCGGCTCTTGTTCTACACTGTTATCTTCTTTCTTTTTAACTATTACGCTCGTTGTAACACTAGTAGCTGCTCCTTTATCGTCTGTTACTGTTAATTTTGCCGTATATGTTCCTTCTTTTGTATAAACGTGAGTTGGATTTTGTTCATTACTTATAGTACCATCGCCAAACTCCCATTTATAAGAAGCAATTTTCCCATCTTCATCTTTTGATCCATCGCTTTTAAACGCGATTGCTTCATTCACATTTCCGCTATACGGACCATTTATAACCGCAATTGGTGCTTTATTCACTGCACCTTCTTCTGTATTAATGCCGTGGAACACAACATCATATTCAAATTGTCCTGATGCATTCACACGATAATTCACAAAGTAAGCTGTTACTGTTTTATAGCCTGTCCATTCTTTCGCACTTAAACGTTTTAACGTATCATTTACGTTTTGCGTAATTGCTTTCCAGTCTTCATATTCTCCTTTTGTAGCTGTTCCTGTATATGTTCCTTGTAGTGTAAATGTATTAAAGAACTGTGATTTATTTTTCTTTACTGATACATTACTTAATTTTGCTTCCGCCGTAATTTCTGCCGCAATATCTGAAACTGGTTTCGGTGCGTGAGTTGCTAAATAATCATCTGATACTAATGGAACATTATATTTCTCACGGTTATCTACTAACATTTGCATATAGTCTTGATACTCTTTATTTAAATTCGCATCTTTACTTAAAGCAGAGCGATATGCATCATATGCTGTAACATCATTTTTCCTAATAAGATCATGTATTTTGTCAAACATATCATATCTCTTATTGTACATATACGATTGTAAAGCGAAGGAATAATTATAGAAATCCCACGTTCCATACTTCGCATTTAACGTTCGCTCTGCCGTATAACGTTCTGCTGGATTTGAAGATAGCCCTCCTATAATGCCGACGTTGTCCGTTCTCGTTGCACCTGCAAAGAACTCAGCATTCCCTTCTTCAAACCAAGATAATCTCTCATTCTCATACATCTTACCTTGCCCCCAAAGTCCTGGCACTTCATATCTACCTTGTAAGTAATGCGTGAACTCATGTCGGAACAATTCTTCTAAACTATAAATACTTTCTTCTGGCGTACGTTCATAAGTAAAGAACGTACCTGTTCCTTCTATATAAAGGCCGCCGTTATTCGTTTCATATCCGTACAATTGACGGTTAAATTGATATTCAGCTGGACTATTATAAATAACCATTGTTAATACGTCATCTGGATTTCCTTTTTCTAAAGGTTGATCACTTTCAACCGTACGATGGAATTGTGCTTTCACTTCTTTTGCTGCCCAATATAAACGTTTCACTTTCTCTTCAGTCACTTTATCTCCGGCTTTTAAAACAATTGCACCATCATCAAACGTATACGTTTTTGGCAAATATTTTTTCTTACCATCTTCTCGTATTTGATCTAAATCAACCACTTTACCATTTGCATCTTTTCCGCCATAATTCGTCGTAATTTGCTCAGCTGCTACGAAATATTGCTCACCTAAATATGGGTAAATTTTCATCGCATCTGTTACAACTTGCAATCCTTTCGTCCCTGTACTATGGAACATACCGAGTCTACCTGTATAATAAATCCCATTATTAATAAGCCATCCGTTTTTCGCTGTAACTGTTCCCATTAACGCAAATCTACTTAACTCATTAATATAACTATCTATTTTTTGATACCACATTGTATCTTTCGGTGCTTTATTCGTATCGTACAAATACGACTGAATATCATAATCGACACCTTGCATAATATCGTACACTGCATTACCTGCTGAACGATTATCTATAAATGTAGAAAGACTATCATTATATTGCTTGAAAATGTTCGCAGCTGATGAAATCGTTTCCGCATCACTAGAAGCGTTTCCTATTAATTTTCCATATGACGATACAACTTTATTTTGTTCTAACGTACCGAGTTTGAAATTTGAGTTTTGAGAAATCGTTTTCAATGCAGGTAAGCACTTGTCATGATAGCTTCGTTCATTAAGTTTACTTAGTTCTGTATGATAAAACCCTAAATAAAACCCAGAACGTAATACCTCTACTAACGTTTCAATCCCTTTTGAATCATCCTTCGTATAAGTTTGTCCTTGCTGCTTCAATTTATCAATAATCGCCTGCATCCTACTATCATTTTGATAGAATGCAAGGCTGTCCTTATTAAACTGAAATAGCCCCGTAATTTGTTCCCAATTAATAGTTACGAGCAAATCTACTAACTGCTGATTACTTAATTGATTCAACTCAGCAATTGTATATGTTTTCGCTACAGCTAATTGCTGACTTTCTTTTTTTACTTCTGGTGGTCTTTGCGATAAATCGGCTAATTGTAGCCTTTTTTCAAACGATTTGTTTTCTAGCACTTTAGATGAGTGTGCTAACTCTTGCATCGGCAATTGTACACCAACTGGCTCCATTTTGAGCACATTTCGATAAGAAACTTGTTCCCCCTAGTATCCTCTGCCGATATGTTCCCTTGAAAACTACCTAACATTAAACTAGCAAAACTTACCCCTACTAAAATTTTTTTTGAATAGCCTTTCATAATCTCCCCTACCTTACATTTTTAGTGTCCCGCCCCATAATTTTACTATTCTGACTTTTTATTATGTATTGAGAAAAAATGATGTAACAAAAATTATCACACACATCCATTTATCGATATAAAATCATTCCATTAAAATTCACTTAATATCCCGATATATTTATGTTAATATTTTAAATATTAACATAAAAAAAAACATCCTACTTTTCATACGAAAACCTTTAAATTTCAAAGCACAACTCATTTTCATTTGAAAACAGAATGTGGATTGCATGAAATGAAGTTGAGAAAATCAGAAAACGCTTTCATTTTATGCCGCAATTTTTGTGAAATAATACATAAAATAAAAGGAGCTTACTAACAATGAACGTCTCTTTACTTACACCTACTACCGATTTACAAGAAGAATACTTAGATTTCTATAACGAATGGAAAGATAGCGGTGAAACGATGATTCCGTGGGTTATCTCAAAAGATCCTGCCAACTTCCCAGCTATGATTCAAGAACTACTCGATGCCCATAATGGAATAAATATCCCTGAAACTTGGGTACCGGATTCTACATATTGGCTCGTTACAGCTGAAAATAGAATTGTAGGAGCTGTTAATATACGTCATAGTTTAACTGATCATTTGTTTAATGCTGGAGGCCATATCGGTTATGGCATTCGTCCTTCTGAAAGAAGAAAAGGCTATGCTACGAAGTTACTAGCATTATCATTAGAAAAAACGAAGGAATTAAACATCACGAAAGCACTTGTCGTTTGCGACGAAGTGAATACGGCTTCAGAGAAAACGATTTTACATAACGGCGGTCTTCGTGATGAAGATTTCACTGAAGAAGATGGTAATGTTGTAAGAAGGTTTTGGATTGAACTATGAATAAATCATCCAACGAAAACACTCTTTTTATAAAGAAATATAAAGCAAGCAATGAATTAGAAGTAAAACAACTTATTGCTTTATACAATGAAGAATCTAATCTACTTCACTTATTACGAAATAATAAAGTAAAATGTGCGTATGTTGCCTACTATAACAAAGATGTAGTAGGCATTTTTATCGCCTGGAGCAGTAACTTCCATCCATACTGCACATACTTTCGAATATACACGAACCCTCTCTGCTCAAAACTACAAATTAAAAAACATTTATTAACTGAGGTTCAAAAACGAGAAAAATTCACTCTACCATTGCAGACTTCCATATGGGAAACTTTAGCTCAGTTAAAAGCCTTTTATGAAGAAAATAATTTTATTGAAATCCGAAGAACATATATGCCGATATTAGACTTACAAAAAATAGTTCTTACCAATACAGTTCTTACTTCAAATTATCGTTTACAAACTATATCAAATATTTTATCCGATAATAGTTTACTTAAAAAACTAGCTCACTTAGTAAAAGCAAATTACGAGCATACTCACTTAGTAAATCCTGTTGCCTCATTCCCTCTCGAAACTTGGCAAGAAATGATTTTGGCTGATGATGTACTACTAGATGGGAGCTTTCTCATTATAGATGAAGAGAATCAAATTATTGCGTACTCTTTCCTCCATACATCAGAAAAGGATAATACGTTAGAATTAGGATGGTGTGGGACTCACACTACAGAAGATTTACCATTACTGAAACTGCTCGTTTTCGAACAAACTACATATGCAAATAAACACAGCTATTCTTTCATACAAGGTGAATTCGATTCAACGAGTATATATGCAATGGAAATATTAAAATCCTTGCCTTTTAATCCTTGCCCTACTTGGATTACGTATCAAAAAGAAACCAGAAAGTGATTACACACTTTCTGGTTTCTTTTATACTGCTTCTATTTCAAACTGTACTGTAACACCACTTGGATCTACTACCGTAAATCCATTTGAAGTTTCATTTAGTTCATGTTGTTTTTCTATTAATCTTTCTTTCACTTCATCTAACGCTTCTTTATGAGGCAGTACAATCGTATACACTTTTAGTCCCGTTGCATATGCTGGTGGATGTGGATTATTTACCCCGTTCCACGTATTTGCACCAATATGATGATGATAGCCTCCTGCCGAAATAAATAAGCAATCATCTTCAAGCTGTTGTACTTCAAAACCTACTGTATCTACATAAAACTCATGTGCCTTCTCAACATCAGCTATTCGTAAATGTACGTGCCCAACCACCGTTTCGGCTGGTAGGCCATCAAACTCATAATCAACGAGCACTGCTAGTTCTTTTAAATCAAGTGGCGTACTTCCTCCTGGCCCTTCTCCCCACTGATCTCGCGGTCGGTCTGCATATATTTCGATACCATTACCCTCTAAGTCTTGTAAATAAAACGCCTCACTATACGTATGATCACTTGCGCTATTAAACCTTGAAATTGGTAAAATTTCATTTGAATATGTATAACGCCCTTCTTGCTCAGCTGGACTATCAATTACGTTCTTATTACGAAGCACACCAAATAATGCCGAAGCAAAAGCCTCACGAGTCGGAACCAAAAAGGCAACATGATATATACCAGTCGTACGTGGTTCTTGCAGTACCCCATCCTCCAACTTTTCAAGAACAAGCAGCGTATTCTTACCACCCTTTCCAGATAAATATGCTTTATTCCCCTCTTGTTTAATTACTTCTAATCCTACTACATTCTCATAAAAAGCAATTTGACGCCCTAAATCTTTAACTTTAAATTCCACATGACCAATATATGTTTTCGAATGAATTTGTACCATGAATAGCTTCCTCTCCAGTTCCCTTTAGTTTTTTATGTAAGTTGATAGGCAATAGGCCCATTCAACGAATACACCTTAATTTTGTTTTTTTGTAGCATCAATTTTTAGCCATTTTTTCGATATATCGCTTAATGTTCCATCTTGTTCTAATTCTTTTAACGATTTATTTATATCTTCTAACTTTTCACTCTTTTTTGCAAATGGAAATGCAGTCTCTCCCCATTCAAGTGGACCAAATCCTACTTTCACATTATCTAGTTTCGCCTTTGTTATTGTTGTTTCTACTTGAACTTTATCATTATAATAAGCATCGACGCGTCCAAATCCTACTTCATTCAATTCCGCTGTCGGATCCTCTGAGTATGTTTTAATCGTAAAAGCATTATTTTTATTTAAAGCTTTTAACTCTTGCTCTCCTGCCGTACCAAGTCCAACACCTACAGTCTTCCCTTTCAGATCCTCTATCGATTTAATTGTATTATTATCTTTCTTCACTGCGAAAACAGATCCTGAATACACATACGGGATTGAAAAATCATATTTCTTTTTTCTTTCCGGAGAAACGGATAGTTCATTTGCAATCGTATCAATACGACCAGAATCTAATAAACCAAATAATCCTTCAAAATCAGAAACATTCCATTCTACTTTATATCCAGCTTTTTTAGCAGCTGCTTCAATAATTTCAGCATCAAAACCTTTTACTTTCTCACCCTCTTTAAAAATAAATGGACTACGACCTGCAGAAGTCCCAACTTTCACTACTTTTTCATTCGTTTTTTCACTTGATACGTTTGAACCACATGCAGACAAAGCTCCAACTGATAATGTTAATGCTATCGTTAGTAATAATGACGATTTCCTCATAACTCTTCCTCCTAAATAACGAAATGATTTCCTTCTTCAGATGCATTTAATTGTCGTAAAAACTTTTTCGTACGTTCATTTTGTGGGTTTCTAAAAATCTCTTTTGGCGTTCCCTGCTCTACGATAATTCCATCCGCCATAAATATAATGCGATCCGCCACCTCTTTTGCAAAATTCATTTCATGCGTAACAATAACCATCGTTATATGCTGTCTTGCCAAGTCTTTAATAACTTGCAGTACCTCATTAACTAATTCTGGATCAAGCGCAGAAGTCGGTTCATCAAACAATAATACAACGGGATTTAAAGCCATTGCTCTAGCAATCCCTACCCTTTGCTGTTGCCCCCCTGATAACATCGTTGGATAAAAATCTTCTTTATCAGCTAATCCTACTTGTTTTAATATTTCTCTCGCTATTCTCTTTGCCTCTTCTTCACTTTTTTTCTGTACAACCGTTAATGGCGTTGTAATATTTTGCAGTGCTGTTTTATTTTTGAATAAATTATAGTTTTGAAAAACCATAGCTGTTTTTTGCCGTAATTGTATTATTTCTTTTTTATAAATTTTCTTCGCATGAATCTCTAAATCTTCAATTCTAATACTTCCATCATTCGGTTGTTCTAATAAATTCAAACATCTCAATAGGGTCGATTTCCCTGAACCAGAAGGTCCAATAATTACTACCACTTCCCCTTTTTTCACAGTAAGTGAAATTCCCTTTAACACTTCATTAAGTTTGTAGGATTTATACAAATCACTTATCTCAATCACATACTTCACCTCATTTCTGTTATAAATACGGCGCATCAAGTTTCTTTTCTAATTTTTTCTGCCCCCAGCT
Source organism: Bacillus sp. NH11B (assembly GCF_001884205.1). Classification (NCBI taxonomy): domain Bacteria; kingdom Bacillati; phylum Bacillota; class Bacilli; order Caryophanales; family Bacillaceae; genus Bacillus; species Bacillus sp. NH11B. Next base: position 92,908 of record NZ_MAOG01000119.1, read on the forward strand.
AATTGCAATTGTAATAATCCAATACACAATCGCTACCGCTAAATAACTTTCCATATAACGATACGATTGAGCAGCTAACATTTTCGCTTGTGCTAAAATTTCAGCCACCCCAAGCGCAAAAGATAACGAAGATTCTTTTAACAATCCAACAAAATTATTTCCAAGTGACGGCACTGCTACACGAATAGCCTGCGGAAAGATAATTTGCCGCATGGCTTGTGCTTTTGTCATCCCTACTGATAAACAAGCATCCATTTGCCCTGATTCAACAGCATTTAATGAACCTCGAATTATCTCTGACAAATAAGCAGCATTATTTAAACTGAGACCAATTAAGGTTGCTTGCATAGCTGTAAGTACTGTAAAAGCCGGAAATATTTGTGGCAATCCGAAATACAACACAAACAATTGAACTAATAACGGTGTTCCTCTAAAGAAAGAGATATACACCCTTGCAATTGGATATAAAAATTTCGGTTTGTTTTTTGTTATCATTGCCAAGCCAATCCCTATAAAGAAAGAAATAATCATGGAAACAACAGTAATCCCTAAAGTTATGTATACATACTTAAATAATTGCGGAAAACTTTCTAAAAAATACGTTACATCAAATTTCATTCTATCCCCCCTCTCTAAACAAAAAGCTCTTCTTATACATATAAGAAGAGTTGAATGTTAATCCATTTCCCCCCATCTTCCAAACGCATCATTCGTTTGCTGGAATTAGCACAGTACTTTTGTAGCCTGTTGCTGAGATTTCATCGGGCCAATCCCTCCATCTCTCTTGATAAGAAAACTAATAAATTTTTCCATTTATTAAGTTGTTATTATGAAGAATACAGCTGAATTAAAACAATGTCAATAGGAAAACTAAGAATTAAACCCAGACTTTTTTTCGTACATACGAACAATACGCCATCAAAATTACTCTTCTTAATAAATTGCACACAAAAAGCCGGTACTTCTAACAAACTTAGAAATACCAGCTTCCAATCTTTTACTCTTATAGCTTATGATATTTATCTCATTTTATGTACTTCAGCAACTAGCTTTCCACCTTGTATGCCCATATACAACTTAACAGGAGCATCATTCGTGTTTTCAAATACTAAGTCTAAATATGGATACGCAATTGTAGCATCTCTTCCTTGTGGTACATAACCTACTGTTTTAGAATGTGTAGTTCTCTCTACCATTTTCAAACCAGCTTGATCTGCCGCATTGAATAAAGTAGATGATGTTTGACAAACACCACCACCATATCCATCTACTAATTTACCATCTACAATTTCTTTTCCTAATTGGTACCCTTTATCTGGTGTTGTATCTCCAATTAGTGCATTAAAAGAGAAACGGTCTCCTTTTGCTAAAACAACTCCACTTACGCTCTGAGCAGATAAACGAATATTTTCAATTCGACCACCTGTTGAACCACCTAAATTCGTTTCATATCTACCAATTACAGTACCACTGCCTTGCGCATCACTTAATGTTGCAGTAGGTTTTTTCTCCACAATTGGTAACTGATAAGTAGAATCCCACATACCTACATTTAATAATTTGTCTACTAACTCTTTTTCCATTAATTCATACGAAGGTTTTCCTTCTTGCCATGATCCATCAGGCGCTATACGCGAAGGGACCATCTTTTTATCGACGCTTTTCCCAACTTCACCAGCAACCTTCGTTACCGATTTTTTGAATTTCGCTTCATCTTCAAAATAGCCTAAACTCGATAAATCTAGTTTCTTCACTTCAGTACCAGTACGACCATCCACTAGGCTAATTGAATCCTGTACATCAGCCTTAGCCTCTACAACGTTCCCACCAATATCACTCACTAATGCAACATCACTTACTTTTGCGCCACAACCACTTACTATAGCTACGCATAGCACCCCTACTAATATACCCTTTACTTTTCGGAACAATATACTCTCTCCTTTTCCCCAACATCATTTCTTATGTATTATTTCATTTTTATGTATGTTTTGTTACAATCATTTTACAATATATTTAGAAAATGTTACAAGTTATTTTTTACTCTATCTAAATTACTCTTTTCTTTTGTAAATGTCTATACATATTAATATAAATTTTCGAGTTTGATAAGATTGTAACTTTTATGTAACCTATCCCTATCCAGTATATACCATTTAACGCATGAAATACAATTGTAAAACTCTTTCATTTCACCTCTTTATTCACCTACATGCTTTATAAAACGTAATGCTGATTTCTCATATATGATCATTATTAAACAACTGAAACCAAATTTTTATAGATCAAAACAATCAATCCCTTCAGCGCATCTAGGTATTTGCCGTGCCACTACTCCGCTTCTACACATACATTATGGTGAATTTAACCTAATTATAAAGAAATGGAGGATGTGTTTATGTATCCCTACAATCCTTATGATCCATATAACCAATATGGTTACCAACCTCAGTATGATTTAGAGACACAATACCAACAATATATAGATCAATCAGAACAAGTTAATCCATATGATCAAAATCGCCAATTTCAACTTCCAATCTCTTTCCCTGGTACTGGAAACCGTCAACTAGAACGACGAGTAAATGAGCTTGAGCAAAGAGTACGTCAACTAGAAAACACAGTTGAGCGTCATACGCGTAGATTAAACCGCTTAAATCAGCGTTTACGTACAGTAGAAAATAGACTAAACATTCCATTTTCAGCATTAGAAGACGGATTTTAATTTCGAAAATAACAAATATATAAGGAAGGGGCTCCCCCTTCCTTATATAAATTGACGAAAGTTTTTTCCATCTCTATACTGATAAGAGTTAATGAAATGGAACAAGGTGATAAATATGGATTTTGAAATAAATTTTCTTTCCTTTTATGTAGTACAAGTAGAAGGAAAAGGTGAAGCAGTTGATAAACGCTATAAACATTTTCAAACATTAGACGCTGAAGAGTATGAAGATAGCTCTTTAAAAGAATTTTTGAATGGTGAATTATTAAAAATTTCAAAGCGAAAAGTAGAACGTCACGCAAAAACAGAACAAGCCCCAACCAAAATTGGTCGCTTTATTGTAGAAGAAGGACATGAACTTGATTCAAACCCTCATTACAACCTTTTTAATCGTATTCGCTTTGCAGAAACAAAAGAAAACTTCAAAGATATGAGCGAACCTCTCGTTTATACATATCTTGACACAAGCGCTGTACGTGGTGGTGTATTTTTAATCGCTCAAGCAAAACTACGCAAATACTTTGATGATCCATTCGTTTTCGTTATGAAATGTGACTTTGAACCGAAAGTTGCTTCTATTTCAGATGAATCAACACTGATTCGTAACGTTGAAATGGCCATCACAACAAAAAACATGAAATCTATCCAATATCCGTACATGCCTGAGGAAGGCATGGTCGAAGTAGGCGAACTAAAAATACACCAAGCATCACACGCCCGTTACTTTGAAGACTTCTTAAAATTCGTCGAATACGAACGCTCTATGCCTGAAATTATGAAAACACAAGTAATGGACATGGTATACGACCAAATTGAAGATGTATTTGAAGAAGGTACTGAAGAACGCGAACAATTCGACCAAGCGATGGAAGTATGGGCCGCCAGTCCGAAACGTGAAATTATGGAACAATTTTCAACCGAAGAAGTAATGGAAGCTACCGCTCAAATCGTCGAGCATGCTCCTGAAGTGGAATTAAAGCTAAAAGCAGATCATATCTCTGTGAAGGCCCTGCTTGCTGATTTTGGAGACTTAATACATATTGCAAAGGTAAACGACCGCTATGTATTAATGATTGAGGCTGACACACTTACGTTTGAAAAAGGCTTCTCTCCGATTGAGTTTCTGAAGCCGGATGAGTTGCAAGACGTAATTGAGCGGATTGAGAATAAGCAGCAGTATTCTTATGATCCGAACGGGAGTGAATAAATGCTTCCATGTACTAAACGTTATTTACATAAACAAACTATTTAGTATCTTTTTGTTTTACAGCATTACATGCTCGCTATTTGGAACATAGTTGCCATTTATATTAAAAACCGATTCTACTAAGAATCGGTTTCTCTGCTTTATAACAAAATATGCTTATTTTTAAATTTTTTTGTAAGGTCAAGTAGATCCCTTCCTTGCTCTACAAGCGTATTTCCATTACAGATATTTGCTTCAATATTTCTAGTTGACCAAGGTCCTTCTATAAGTTTTTGGTGTCCTTTCAGTCACTATGTATGTTGGTAAAATTAAAATTTCACTTCACTACCTCAAATTTATTGTAATCGTAAAAAGATAATTGAAAACGATATTTTGGATGCTCTCTCACCCAATCGTAGGCTTCTTCTAAAATATCCATTATATTTTGCGCGTCATTAAGTTCACTACATTCATTCTTTTTCTGTTTGCATAGAGGGCAGAACCCACTCACTATCTCGGCATTCATCGCACGAATAGTTTTACTTTCTAGGTCAACTACTAGACGAAGAATAAGAGAATGCTCCGCTTTTGTAGTCACCATCATTTCCGCAATCCCATCCTCATTCCAAAAGACTCCGTTTAATTCCATCTGTACGTTGACGTCTTTAATATCCAAGTCTACCACTATCACACCTCCCTTGTATAAAAATCTTATCTTACTCTTATATTTTAATCGTTAATACCCCACGGTTAAAATATTAAAGATCGCTTCCATTTAACTGTCCACTCTTTCATTTCTATGAGTTCTTATTTTATTAATACATTTTACAATTCTTACTACGCCTTTATTTTCAAAGCAATTATAACAACAAATTAATTTCTATTTAATATGAAGACTTTATCCACCGTCAAAGCGATAAAATTAAATTTATGTAGTTAGAAATGGAGGAGGATCTCATTTAACCTCTGTATTCTCCTCCATCTCAGCCAAATACCTAAGTTGCCGCTCTGCCTTTCTCACTGCAGTAGGAAAGTGTTTTTTTAGAAGTTCTACTGCAGATTCACTTATATAATATCTTTCCGTTATACTTTCCCACGTGTCACTACTTTCAAATACACTCCATACAAAAGGACGCTCTGCACTTTTTTTCATTTCTTTAAATGCCCATTTTCGCATCTTTTTTTTCGCTTTTTCTGTTAGTTTTCCGTTCTTTACAAGTTCAAGCTCACCATGTCTCTTGTATCGCTTATTAATATCTCTCTCACTATATGCTTTAAGAAATATATTCGCTGTATTCTCAGCATCTGCGAAAGCACGATGTTGCCTACCTTCCCACGTTAAATCAAGCTGCTCCACTGCAAATTGTAAACTTGGTGTATGCTCAAATAATTCTTCATACGCCTGGAAAACAAATTTTTGCACATCAAATCTGCTCTCTTTTTCCATACATGGGCATTCTACACCATGTAATGTACAATCGTGAGATAGAAAACGATAATCTTCTTTTCCCCATGAAATAAATATAGAATCTTCTCCGATAAACTTAATAAATTTCTCTATAATTTGAGGGAACTTTTCTACACCAATTAAATCTTTCTTTGTAATTCCAGTTAATTTTGTTGTATGACGAGTTAATGGGGCACTTGGTTTTACTAACTCTGAAAATTCTCCAATAATCTTCATTGTACTCACATCTATTTTTACAGCTCCAATATCAACTATTTCTGACGGATCTTCCGATTTATACGGCCTAAAATTCCTTTCAATATCAAACACAATAAAATGTGTAGCGTTTTTCAATTTGTATACCTCTTTCTAATTCCTATTAATACGAGAAGCCTATTTAACAGCTTTACTTTATTTTCAGTATCTATTTATACATGCAGTTTATACATTTAATTATAAACTAAAAATTCAGTCTTTTTTATAAATATACATAGTAGGACACCCATCAAAAAAAACGCAAAAAAAAGAAGGGCAAGCCCTTCTTTTTTTCATAATTACTTCTTGTTTACGTTTGTAGCTTGAGGTCCACGGTTACCTTGTTCTACTTCGAAAGTAACTTCTTGACCTTCTTCTAAAGATTTGAAGCCGTCGCCTTGGATAGCTGAGAAATGAACGAATACGTCTTCTCCGCCTTCAACTTCGATGAAACCGAAACCTTTTTCTGCGTTAAACCATTTTACTTTACCGTTTTGCATTTAAAAAATCCTCCTACAATGTACCTATATGTACATATTCATTTTCAACCACTTTACAATAATACGTCATAAATTAAAAAACTGCAACCCCCCGAAGGAGATTTAACATTGCTACCCCCTTGGAAGTTACAGCTCATTTAAATCTCTATATTATTAAAAGTAAAATGGTTTAAAGTAACTATATCATATCAATATAATAAAAGTAAAGTTTTTTTAAGCTATACAGCTTTTTTCTTCCATTGCATCGTTTTTAATTCACCTGATCCAGCTACAACATAGTCTTCTTTTTCATTCACAATGCGCCAACCATGCCCTTTAACCGAATCACATACTGTAACAATTCCTTCTTCAAGAAGCACACGGCAAACAGTGCTAATTCCCGCTTTATTTTGCGTTGACGTTGTATATAACACATGTTGATCTACACTTAAATCTAAATAGCTACTCGCTTTTCGTTCACTTTGACATGTATGCCAACATATTTTTTCATTCTCAATACTCTCATCTATTTTACAAAAAGAAATATTCCCATTAATTCCCCTGCACGATCCACTTGCCGCTACTAAATAGGAATTATGTATAGTCAACGCAGAAATCATCTGGTTCATCGCTATTTTAATCCTTTTTAATTTACGTGTCTCTAAATCAAAAAGCCAAACACCACCATATTTAGTATGTATTTTCGTACCGATAAATAAGTAATGTTTATATAAAAATAATGATCGAATAGATGGTGCCTCACTATCGTAATTAAGAAATGGCTGAATAGTCTCCCATGTGGAACCAAAATTATTAGAATGATACAGTGTTTTATCTCCATGAGCAATTACTGTTCCATTTTCATTACTACATACATTCCAGCTCGTTGCTTTCGTTGGAAAGCGCTGGATCGTCCACGTTTCTCCACCATTCATACTACGAATAAAAACGCCTTCGTCTCCTACTCCGTAAACTACGTTATCTTCACTATGTAAATCCCGAATTCGTTTTTGGAATCCAGTTAAAATCTGTTTCCATTCTCCATCTTTTTCAATGAATAAACCATTATATGTAGTAGCTAACAAAAGCTTTCCATCTCTTAACTTTGTAATAGCGGTTGCACTGAACTCTGTTTCCACGTTGACACTCCCATTCCTAGAACTTCTCAGCAAAAGCAATTGCAAAATTACTGCATTTTTCAACGTCCTCTTCATCTTCCGGAGCTAATTCAATTTTCAATCCTTCTTGTACAAGCTCTGCTCCGCATTTTACAAGACGTTCTTCAAATATCGTTACCGCTTCACAAAACAGTTCATACGCCGTATCACCTGATCCAAAAACAGCCACTTTTTTACCCGTTAAATCTATATTTTCTAACTCATCATGGAAATCTTCCGCTTCAAATGGTAATTCACCATCACCCCACGTATAAGATCCTAAAATGATTCCATCATAAGCTAATAATTCTTCAGCATCCATACCTTCCATCTCTTGTAATACTACTTCATGATTAAAGGCATCTAAACTTACTTTAATTAAATCAGCAATACTCTCTGTATTCCCTGACATACTTGCATACGCTATTAAAATTTTCGCCACTTTGGCATCCCCCTCTTACAATAAATGATTCTCATTCTCATTATATTAATAATGAGAATCAATTTCAATTATTATTTTCATCCGATTTATATCCTTTTCATTTATGTTAAAAGAAATCGTACATCTGACTATTACTTTTTCATTTTGAGTATTAACATTCATATTCGTCTATTGCCAAATCTAGTTTCTCAACTTATTGTATATACATCCTTTCACATTTAATATGTTGCATATATAATGCGAAAGGCCATTTACACATTTCATTTTTTTCAGGTAACAAACAATTTCGACTTTACAAAAAGAGGAGTCTTTATAATGAAAAAAATTTTTATTAGACTTTTAAAAATATCATCCCTTTTGACAGCACTATTATTAACAGTAGGTGCCAGTATTCTATTTGGCACTTCATACGGCCATAATTTACGTGTCATCGCAGCGGAAAGTATTTTAACGTCTCAACATCCGCAATACGCAAAAATTACATTACTGTCTGATAACGAGTTAAATGATATTTCTCAATCCATTACAAATCCAAAATGGAAAAATAGCGAGTTTGCCAATACAAAACTTTCAAAACAAGAATTAGAACGAAAGAAAAATTTACCACTAACTGTTTCGATTGAAACAGTTAAGAAAAAATATAACGACCATTTTTTCGAAGGTAAATTAATGACTATTAATAATCCATTAAATGTAAAGCTCGTTACACAACAAGGTTCACAAGGAAAAGACGTTGGGGAAAAAATATATGTCATGGCAAAACGAAACCATGCACTTGCTGCTGTAAATGCTAGTGGGTTCTGGGATGAAACGGGGCATGGTGGTGGTAAAACAGGCATCGGTATTGTTATGGAAAACGGGAAGGTCATAAACACACCGCAAGACATTAATACCCCTACTCTCGTCAGTGGACTTACAAAATACGGACAAATGGTTTCAGGAGAGTTTTCTGCTAATCAACTGTTAAATAAGAATGTCGTTTCCGCTGCTGGCTTTATGCCTCAACTAATTGTAAATGGCGAAAAAATGATTACAAATGATGGCGGATGGGGCTATGGTCCCCGCAGTATTATGGCTCAGAAAAAAGATGGATCAATTATGTTTTTCATCATTGATGGAAGACAACCTCATAGTATCGGAGCTTCTTTAAGAGACTGCCAAGATATTCTTTATGAAAAAGGGGCCATAAATGCAATGGCAATGGACGGGGGCTCGTCAGCAACATTGTACGCAATGGGAGACATTTTAAACATCCCTTCAACCTTATCTCATAAATCACGCTATTTACCAAACGCCTGGATTGTTACCGCGAACCCTAAACAACAAGTTCATGTAACGATAGATGGCAGCCCAGCAAGCTCTCAAAAGATTTCCGAAATGACAGGATCTACTGCTGTAGCTATAAATAAAAAAGAACGGATGACTATACAATCATCCGTTCTTTTTTATTACTTTTTAAAAATACCAAATGGTTTTCCAACTGGTAATACAACTTTTCCGAAGTGTGTATTTAACACGGCTGCTGCTGAACCATAGAAAGATAATAATGAAATACATAGTTCAGAATACGCTGCTAAATTATGCATTGCGTGCGGCATAACACCTAAAGTACTTAATGAAAGACCGATAAATAAGAAATCAATAAGGACGAAAATCATAAATAATACTTTATGTGTTTCCATTGCACCAATTGTCATAAAGATCGTGAAAATCAAGTATCCGATAAAGGCTATACCAAGCTGTTTTGAATCTGCAGTTTGGGCTAATTTTTCGCCAAATACTCCAAGTTGAATTAACCAAGTCATTCCAACACCTAACCAAAATAGGCCGTACGCACCAAATGCTGTTGTACCGAACGTATTATTATGCTTTGCATCGTGAATGCATGCAAAGATTTGTGCAAATCCTCCTAAAAAGATTGCCCATGGTAATACAAGTGAAACGCCATCTGTTAAGCCTAACTTTTGAGATGATGCTACAAGTGTTACCATCGCTAATCCAAATAGACCAATTCCAGATGGATCTGCTGTTGTCATTTTCACATGATGTGTAGTAGTTTGATTGCTCATATAAACCTCCTGATTATAAACATACTCGAATACAATACTTAAATCAGAAGGCTATGTCAATGGTTTTTTTTGTATGTTGTCAGACCTTATTCCCTATAATAATCGAATACACTTTGGGCCATTTCATACGGTTTTATATTTACATTTGGCAACTCATTTACCGGCATCCATAAAGGAATATAACTCCCTCTATCTTTCAGCTCGAACTCCTCGCCTTTACCACTTCCGAAAACTCCACCTATAATATGGGCATTATAATAATACTCCGTACCTTTATACTCCACCTTTGCAATCAGATGCTCCACTTGTATATGTACCCCTAATTCTTCATAAACCTCTCGCTTCGTTGCTTCTTCAGGTGTTTCTCCTTCTTCAATTCCCCCGCCTGGAAAAACAAAATACATCTCATCTTCTCGAACACGTTTTATAAGAGCAATTTTACCGTCCTGTACAATAATAGCCACGCCGCGATTTCTTCTCACTTTATTACCTCAACACCAATCGCAACTGTTCCCCATTCTTTTTCTTGTTCTTTCGTATAGATTTCATATGTACTTTCTAACATTTCTTCTATACTAAGTTCTTCACAATCAAATAATTTTTTATCAATTTGTTTGTACATTGCTTTAAAGCTTTCGTATCGTTTTATCTCCGTTACTTTTACAGCCATCGTTTCTGCTGTCGTAAGGTTCGTAAATACAATTTCATCGTCTTGTTTTATAAGTTGACGTTTTTTATCGTATAAGCGTACTTCATATACTTTTTTCCCTAATCGAATTGACTGAAAAGGTTTATTATATAATCCCATTTCGTATCTCATGCATTCCACTCCCTTTTATTCATCTTGCCTACTAACATTTTTGCACATTACTATTTCATACAACATAGTTCGCCTTACTTCACCTTGCATATAATGTTCCATATCCATTACTTTCTTTAGAGAGGATGCTAAAATTGGTATGTTATATTTAAATCAAAAACCTGAATATAATAAATATGATATCGGTGATTATACTTACAGTAAAGTAGGCCCTATTATTTTTTCTTGGAATGATGAAACAAAATTAAAAATAGGTAAGTTTTGTTCATTAGGAGAAGAAGTCGTTTTCGTACTTGGCGGTGAACATCGTGCTGATTGGATAACAACATATCCATTTAATGTCCTCTTCGAAGAAGGAGCACATATTACTGGTCACCCTTCATCAAAAGGTGATATCGTAGTTGGCAATGATGTATGGATTGGTTATCAATCCTGCGTTTTATCTGGTGTTACAATTGGTAACGGGGCCATTATCGGTGCAAAAAGTATAGTTACAAAAGACGTACCTCCATATGCAATTGTGGCTGGGAACCCTGCCAAACTAGTTCGATATCGTTTCCCGCAAGAAATCATTGAAAAACTAGAAAACCTTGCATGGTGGGACTGGGACATTTCCGTTATAAAAGGAGCTATTCCATTTCTACTCTCCAACAAAGTCAACGAATTTTTCACTTCTCCCGAAGAAGAAGCTACTTGATCCAAACAAAAAGAGCATCCTATTCTTTCAGGATGCTCTTTTTGTATTTATTTTTTATTTATTTGTAAGTGATTACATGGAGAACATTGAAATGGAATTTTATCTAAGCAATTAAAGTTCGTTTCGCAAATTTGTTCTATCGTTGGAACAAATAGAATGACCACTATGTTACTTTCTATTATTTGTGTAACAGGTGGCAATACTGTACCTACTTGATGTTCAAAGCGAATACTCGCTTGATTAATATAATTTCCTGAACCACTTGGTGCACTCTGAACTGCTACTTGAAACGAAACTGTCCGCGCTTCACCCGGATTTAAATTTCCTATAAGAAACCCTGATACTGGACTTACATTTCGTAATGGAACACTATCGACTATTACGCTTCCAGGGATAAATCGAACACTACTATCTAATATGTCTTGAAAACGAATATTTTGCATGACAGTATCACCTGTATTTGTAATGACTGTCGTAAACGTAATGACATCTCCAATTGTTGCCGCCTGTAAATCTGCCGTTTTTACGACTGTCGTTGAGACATTTTGAGGGATAAACGGGATAACAACTGTATTGCTATCACCTTCAACTACTACAGGCGGCTCATTCGGATTTACAGTTGCGAGCCCAGTCGCTGTAGCAGTATTTGTAACTAAATTATTTATTTGTCCTCCCGTTATTACAACTTGGAAATTAATAATTGCCGCATCATTCGGCTGAAAATCACCTAACGGAATACCCGTATTCGGATTGGTAAATGGAAGAGGTACATCATTTACCGTTACCGTGCCATTTATAAATAACGTATTTGGATCAATGATATCTGTTAAAACAATATTCGTCACAGGAACTGTACTATCATTTATAACGGCAATGCCGTAAGTGACAACATCTCCTACCATTGCTACTTCAAAGTTTGCTCCTTTTGCAACAAATAAGATTGCAGTGTTTACCGTTACAATAACTGTATTACTCGTGTCCATCACTGTAACTGGCGGCTCTCCTGGTACTAAAATATATTCTGCTAACACTCCAGCGACGTTCACTACTGTACCACCATCTGGAAAACTCGTAATTGTAGCTTCATATGTTACAATCGCCGTCTCACCGACTGGAATGTCTAAAATCGTAAATCCAACCTGCGGATTTACTCCTGGACGCGCTACTCCATTTACCGTTACACTATTTGGTACAAAAGCCGCTTCCGGAGATAGCACATCAATAAATTGAACATTCATTGCATCAGCCGTACCAGTATTTAATATGCGAACACGATACGTTACCGTTTCTCCTACTCCAACAATTGAATGATCTACTTCTTTCAGCATATCTAAACTGCCTCTATTTACTGGTGTGACTGTCGTATTACTTGAATTCGTAATTGTAAACGGTGGTTCTCCTGGAATCAATTCGAAATCACCAGTTACTCTCGCTGTATTCATAATGCTACTAGAAGGTGGAATTGCGATTACATTTACTTCAAATGTGATTAATACGCTATCCCCTACTGCAAGATTTGGTAATGAAAAGCCTACAAAAGGATCTAAACCTACTTGTGGAATCCCATTTATCTGTACACTTCCAAGAACAAATTCTAAACTAGCGGATGGAACATCGATAAACTGAACATTCGTCGCCAGTACCGTTCCTGTATTCGTAACTTGCACACTATAAATTAACGTATCTCCTAATCGCGTTGCTTGTTTATTTACAGATTTTATAACGCTAAATCTTCCTCTATTCACCCTCGTTATTGTCGTATTACTTGGCTGATTTACTACAACTGGTGGTTCTCCTGGTACTAAAGTAAAACTCCCTGTTATATTTGCAACGTTCGTAATTGTTCCTGATGACGGGATGTTTGTAACTGTCGCTTGAAACGTCACTATTACCGTTTCTCCAACGAGTATATCTCCAACTCCAAAGCCAGTAATCGGATTTAAGTTTGGTTGCAGGGCTCCATTTATCGTTACACTATTTGGGACAAATGACGCTCCTGCTGAAATCATATCAATAAACTGAACATTGTTAGCTGTTACTGTTCCCGTATTCGTTATTTGCACTGTATACGTTAATACATCGCCAACGAGAGTCGCAGCCCTGTTCACCTGTTTTATAACATTAAATCGTCCTCTATTTACAGTTATGAGTGTTGTATTGCTTGGCTGATTTACTACAACTGGTGGTTCTCCTGGTACTAATATAAAGCTTCCAGTCACATTTGCCGTATTGGCAATCGTTCCGTTTGATGGAACACTGACAACTGTTACTTGGAATGTGACTTCTACACTTTCCCCTGGATTTATATCTGGAAGCGAGAATCCATTATTAGGATTGAATCCAGGTTGTGACACACCATCTATCGCTACACTGTTCGGTACAAACATTATAGACGAAGGTAATATATCACTATATTGAACATTCGTTGCTACCACTGTCCCTGTATTTTGAACTACTGTTGTATATGTGATTGTATCGCCTATTGCAACAATTGGCTGACTTACTGATTTTAAAACATTCAAACCAGTTTCATTTATTTCTGTTAATGTCGTGTTACTTGTCGTTGTCTCAGTAATAGGCGGCTCTGTCTCACTTACAACAAATGTCGCTGTAACATCTACAAAGTTTACAACTGTTCCACCTTGAGGGATGATCGTTACCATCTCTTGGTATGTGACAAGTACAAAATCATCTACAGGTATATTTGGAACTGTAAAACCGATAAAAGGATCTAATCCTGGTTCTGGTACTCCATTTATGCTCACACTTCCCGGTACAAATTTTACACCAGAAGAAGTCGTATCGATAAATTGAACATTCATCGCTGGCACTGTTCCGAGATTAAAAATCAATACATCATACGTTAAAATTTCTCCTACAGTCGCTACTTCTTTATCTACTAGTTTTAACGGAAAAATAAACGCTATATTAATCGTCGTAACGACTAAATTTGTTAATATCGTTTCCGTAATCGGTGGTTCTTGCGGGTTTGGTTGCGAAGTAAATGTAACGTCTGCATCATTTAATATGACTTCATTATCTGGAATTTCTGTAATCGTCACTTGGAACGTTACCTCAATACTTCCGCCATTAATTAATAATGGCGTAACTGTAAATCCTATTTCTGGATTTAAATCCAGTTGCTGCACCCCATCTATCGTTACACTATCTTCTACAAATGTCGTCCCTTCTGGTATGACATCTTGGAAGAACACATCTGTAACAGGTATAATTCCTACATTTGAAATTAACACGGTATACGTTAATACATCCCCAACTGTTCCAGTTGCAACGTCAACTGTTTTTGTTGCTGTTACTTCACCAGGAGGAGGTAACGGTATTGTAACTACTGTCGTATTACTTGAATTTGTCGTTGTTACAGGTGGTTGTAAAGGATTTAATAAGAACGTGGCTGTAGCAGATGCCGTATTTAATACTGCTCCGCGCGGGGATGGCGCAACTACTGTAACTTGGAACGTTACAGTCAATGATGTCCCAGCTGCAATATTAGGAATCAGAAAACCAACATTTGGATCAAACCCAGGTTGTGGCGTTCCATTTATCGTTACACTATTTGCTACAAATGTTGTTTCTAGAGCAATTGGATCAATGAAAGAAACATTCGTCGCTAGTACTGTGCCGTTATTCCGAATGACAACAGAATACGTGTAAGTTTCTCCAAGTGCAGCTTGTTGTACAGATGAAGATTTTTGTATATTTAACTGTGCTGTATTTACTTGTGTCACTACAAAGTTACTATTCGTAACATTCGTTATAGGAGGCCCTGCCGGATTTATAAGGAAACTTGCAGTAACATTCGATTGATTTCTTATATTCCCCCCGCTTGGAACAATCGTCACTTTAACTTGAAACGTAATTGTAGCGGTTTGCCCGACTGGAATATTTGTAACTGGAAAACCTTTCATAGGGTCCGCACCTTGCTGAACGACTCCATTTATCGTGACACTATTCGCTACAAATGTAGCTCCAGATGGGATTGGATCTTGAAAAATAATATTTGTGGCAGGAACAGTTCCTGTATTTTGAACACGAATCGTATATGTTAACGTATCTCCTTTACCTGCTTGTGATGTATTTACACTCTTTATTACATTAACTGAACCTACATTCACTCGCGTCACGACTATATTACTAATCGTTACAATTGTAATCGGTGGCTGCAAAGGACTTACTTGAAAATCCGCAGTTACATTTGCATTATTCGGAAGTACTCTATTCATTGGCACACTTGTGATTGACACTTGAAAAGTGACCGTTACCATCCCTCCTACTGGAATATTAGCAAGTGGAAATCCAGTTGTTGGGTTTAAACCTGGTTGGGGCGTTCCATTTATCGTTACACTATTCGCTACAAACGTTGTTCCAGATGGAATCGGATCAAGGAATGATACATTTGTCGCTGCTACTGTTCCACTATTTTGTATAGTAACTGTATATGTTAGCGTATCTCCTTTACCAGCTTCACTTGCATTTACATTTTTCCTCACATTTAACCCTGAAGAATTCACCACTGTCATAACAGTATTACTTGGTACTGTTACAGTAATCGGTGGCTCTGTTGGATTTACAAGGAAATCTCCAGTTACATTCGCATTATTTACGACATTATTTCCTTGGGGAATTTCATCAATTAATACTTCAAACGTAACAATTACACTCGCACCAGTAGGCAAATTATTTAATGGGAATCCAAGTTCTGGATCAGCCCCTTCTTGTAAAACACCATTAACCAATACACTATTTTCAATAAATAGCGTTCCTTGTGGAATTGAATCTTGGAAAAATACATTTGTAGCTGGTACACTACCTGCATTAATTATTTCGATTGTATATACTAAAACATCCCCTACCGTTGCAACACTCGTATTCACAGATTTTATAACTTCAAAGCTCCCTGTTTGTACTGTCGTATTCACGACGTTACTCGGAACAGTAATAGTAACTGGTGGTTCACTCGGATTCACTTGAAAACTTGCGGATACAGTTGCACTATTTAAAATATCTTCATTTTCTGGATCCTGTACAATTAATACGTCAAATGTGACTACAACGGTTTGAGCCGCAGGAATATTTTGAAGAGAAAATCCTGTATTCGGATTCAATCCACTTTGCGGTACTCCATTAATCGTTACAGAATTTGCAACAAATGAAACAGCGGAAGAAATAGTGTCTTGGAAAAACACATTTGTTAACGGAACGTTTCCTGTATTTTGAACGGCAATCGTGTACGTTAAAGTATCTCCTACTGCCGCTTGAGCTGTATTTACTTCTTTTATTACATTTAAACCACCTGTATTAACTTGTGTTACAACTGTATTCGTTTGTCTATTAATCGTTACTGGCGGCTGATTCGGAATAACGACGAAATTAGCAGATACATTTCCGCGATTCGCAATCGTACCTCCTGATGGCGTTGATGTCACTCGTACTTGAAAAGTCACTACCCTACTTCCACCGGGAGATATATTTGCTACTGTAAACCCAGCCGCTGGATTTGCTCCAGGTTGCGAAACTCCATCAACAGTTACACTATTTGGGATAAAAGTCGTTCCAATTGGGATTGGATCTTGAAAAGTAACATTTGTCGCAAGTACATTTCCGATATTTTCAATTGTAACTGTATACGTAAGAACATCATTAACCGTTGCAAAAGCTTTATCCACTGTTTTTCTCGTTCTTATATCAGCTATATTAATAGTAGTAAATACAGTATTACTTGTCGCTTGCCCTGAAACTGGTTGTTGACCAGGCACTGGAGTAAAGTTAAATGTTACACTCGCACGATTTGGAATTGGATTTACAAGAGGACTCGATGTTACTCGAACTTGAAAGCGTACTACAGTCGTTTGCGAAACATTAATACTTCCAAGATTAATACTACTTGCTGGATTCGCTCCTGGTCGCGCTACTCCATTTATCGTAACACTATTTGTTACAAACGTTGTTCCAGCAGGTATACTATCAACAAAAATAACATTATTTGCAGCGACATTCCCATTGTTCGTGACATTCACTGTGTAGGTTAATACGTCATTAAGTGTTGCCGTCTGTAGGTCTACAGATTTTTGCAAACTTAGATTTGCACGGTTTACCGTCGTCTGTACTGTATTTGAAGAAGCTGTACTTGTGATAGGAGGACTTCCGACGAAAGGACGGAATTGGTAAGATACCATTGCACGGTTGGAAATTGGATTTGGATTTGGGAATGACGTAACTCTCACTTGAAATGTAACAATTCTTTGAGCGTTATTTGGGATTGTACCTAAATTTATTCCACTAGCTGGATTCGCACTCGGCTGCGTTACTCCTCCTACTGTCACACTGCCGGCTATAAATGTCGTTCCATTCGGAATACTGTCTTGTAATACAACGTTATCTGCACTTCCCGTCCCTGTATTCGGAACGGTAATCGTATATGTGAGAATATCTCCAACTGCTACCACTGTTTTATCAACAGATTTGACAGGATTTATAATCGGCCCCGTCGCATCTATTTGAACACCAAAACCAGCTGCAGCATATCCATCTCCATTTGTAATGAAGCGAACTGTTGCTGACGTTTGATTATTCACTAATGATGATGAAGCATCTACATTCGTAATATCCCACCCTTGTCTTCTGACAGCCAAGGCTGCCCCTAACGGCTGATTCAAATTTCCAAACGTGCCGCTCGTATCTAAATTCCCATTGTCATTACAAATTTGTGATTGAAAGAAATTATTTGCGGGATTTCTCGGTCCGAATAATGCAACTGTAGCATTAGCGTTCGGCCCAAAACGAAGTTGATCTCCAACAATGTTAGAATCACCTTCTTGAGCAGTTACAAGTACTCTTCCTGTAACTGTCCCCGTAGACGGCGTTGCAAAACCAGAAATAATAGCATCAACTGGTGGCGATGAAGCATCGATGATTTCTTGACCTGCATACACTGATAAATTTCGAAGTGGTAAACTCGCATTTTGATAAACTACCTCAAGTGTCCAGCCTACCGATCGACTAATAGTTGAATTGGCAGCAGTTCTCGCAGCAGGAACACTCCCGGTTGTATATGTCCCCGCTCCTCCTCCATTAACAAAGTTTGTTACATTGGCAGATCTAACGTAATAAAACTGATTCCCAACTGATCCTTGTTGAGCAGTTGCAGGATCTGGTGCAACTGAAAATGTTCCTGCTGGTGTTGTAAACGAAATATTATCATTTAAAAATGCAGTAACATCCTCAGTATCAGTCCTGTATGTGCCAGCCCACACTAGTTCTGCGTATAAAACACTACTCCCTGCTGGAAGGTTTAAAATTGCACTTGAAGAATTTAATGGCCAATCATTTGTCGTTCCTGCTGGGAACCCTGGCACTTGAAGCGATGTATTTACTGTAGTAAATACATCAATCGTACCGAAGTTATTGCCTGGTGCAGGAGATGTAGGACTGAGTCCCAACGTGTTCCCAGTGAACGTGACGGCACCAGTTACTGTCGTTGTAAAGCGATTCATAAAAGGCACATAATCATCTCATTTCATTTATAGTAAAAAGTGCTCTATACTATAAAATGTAGACAAACTATAGAGTGTACGTTGTCCAACAAAATTCCGCACATACGAGAGGGGTTCATAAAATTATGCGCTACGTAATCATAACAGGAACTTCACAAGGTTTAGGTGAGGCGATTGCCACGCAATTGTTAGAAGAAAATACAACGGTCATCTCTATTTCTAGAAGAGAAAATAAAGACCTTACTAAACTCGCAGAGCAAAATAACAGCAAATGTATTTTCCATGCCATAGATCTTCAAGATGTACATAATTTAGAAACTCGCTTTAGCGAAGTCTTTTCATCTATAAAAGAAGACAAAGCTTCGTCTTTTCATTTAATTAATAATGCGGGCACAGTTGCACCAATGATGCCAATTGAAAAAGCAGAAAGTGAACACCTCATTACGAACGTTCATATTAATTTAATCGCACCAATGATCCTTACTTCCACTTTCATGAAACATACGAAAGACTGGAAAGTAGAAAAACGCATTATAAACATTTCATCTGGCGCAGGAAAAAATCCTTATTTCGGATGGGGAGCTTATTGTACAACGAAAGCTGGCGTAAATATGTTTACACAGTGTGTAGCGACCGAAGAAAAAGAAAAAGAATATCCAGTAAAAATCGTCGCTTTTGCACCTGGTGTTGTTGATACAAATATGCAAGCTCAAATTCGTGAAACAAATAAAGAAGACTTCATAAATTTAGATCGATTCATCGCATTAAAAGAAGAAGGAAAGCTACTGTTACCCGAATATGTTGCGAAGGCAATTCGTAGCTTACTAGAAACAGAGGACTTCCCGCAAGGTGAGGTAATTCGAATTGATGAATAACAAAAAGGCACGCTATACTAGTGTGCCTTTTCATTCTACTTCTCTAAGAATATAAGTACAGACTCCATAATCTCTTCATAACCAATTTCTTGATAAATTTTATTTGATGTTGGATTTGCCAGATCAGTATATAATGTCGTTGTTTTGTAACCTTCATCTAACATACGTTGACTAAGTGCAGCTACACAATTTGATGCGTACCCTTTTTTCCTTTCTTCTTTCGGCGTATATACGAAATTAACTGTTATATTATTTGTAGTTGGTCTTGTTTTTGCAGCTACAGAGACTAATTTCCCGCCAACCTCCAGACCAAATAGACGGTTGGTAGTTATTAATGTATGTGCGGTTTGTTTCGCTTCCTCTTTCGTAGTAGGTAACTTCACGTCTTCACAAAATTGATATATCCATTTTTCTATTAATGGTAGCTCATCACTATTTATCGTACGAAAAATCCCATCGTTCCACTTCTTCTTTACTCGTTTTAATTCATATACACCTTGCTCCATTCCAACTACAATTTTTTTCTGTTCTAATATCGCAATCTCTTCAGCTAACTTCTTTATGACTTTCTTATTGCCAATGAAACCAGGAATATCCGGATATACTTTCGTTAACTCCTTTGCAAGTTCCACTATATCCTCTTCCGCAATTTCAGAAGTTGCAACAATCATTTGTCTTTCCACAGTTTGAAGAAATACAATCGTAACCTCTTCTCCACGTTTCGCTACCGCCATAAATATCGGTTCTTGAACAACTTGTAAAACGCCTAATATTAAATTATTTGCCTGCTCATTCTTTTCTAAAAATGATGTAACATCTTCTTTAAAACGGAGAGCCTCTTCATATACGTGTAATTGAATCATCGACAATCTCTTCCCTCGATTTATATTTTAATTAAGTATTGGCGATTAATTCATTAAATCCTCCTTTTACGATTCAATAATATTTGAAACTAATGTGTTCAAATCATTTTCAGCATGCAAAACTCTCTTCTTTTCCTTCTCAAATATCTCTTCTTCTTTTCGAAAAGATTCTTTGCGTTTTTGAATCATACGCTCCATCTCTTTTTTACTCGGACCACCATATACATTTCTTTTTTGAATAAAAGCTTCTGGTGATATAATTTCTTTCCACTCTTCTTCTAATAAAGTTACTCTTAACTTTTCTTGCAAGTACATATTTACTTCTTTGAAATGTAATTCATGTAATTCTTTCTTCTGCTGCATAGACATATTCGCAATCGTACTTGCTGCATGATGTGCATGCCGGAATGATATTTCATAGTTCTTTGTTAAAACATCTGCGAAATCTGTAATCGTAATCGCGTGTTTATATGAACGACTTTTTAACGTTTCCGCTTCTACCTTCATCGTTCGAATAACTGCGTTCATAATACAAAAAACACGAATCGCCTTTTCGATTCCTTTATATAAATACGGCTGCAAGTCATCCTCCGTATCGACAATATCGCCAAATGGTGTATTATGAATCATTTGAAATACAGTAAAGGCTTCCCCTAAAGCACTACTCGTAATAGCGCGTGCATGTTCAATTGAAACAGGATTTCGTTTTTGCGGCATAATGCTACTTATTTGTACATATGGCTTCGCTACAGTAATCCCATCGTATTCTTTCGTCGCTAATAGTAAAAAATCATGGATCCATCTACTTGTGTTCGTCATAATAACCATTAGCAACGAACTAACTTCTAATAAATAATCCGCTCCAGCGACAGCATCATATGAGTTCTCAATTACATTTGTAAATCCCAGTAGCTGTGCCACTCGCTCTCGCTTAATCGGGAAACTTGTTGTAGAAAGGGCAGCTGCCCCCATTGGAGAATGATTTACAAAATGATACGCTTTTCTCGTTCGTTCCAAGTCTCTTTGCATCGTATCATAAATTGCTAAAACATAATGACCAAATGTTGTTGGTTGCGCTGGTTGTGTATGTGTATACGCAGGCATAATTGTTTCCATATGTTCCTCAGCAAGCTCCAGCATACTTTCTTGTAGCAATAAATGATGTTCCATTAACTGTAATACATATTGCCGCAAACTCATGCGATACATCGTTACACCCATATCATTTCTACTCCTACCGATATGCATATTACTGACAAATTCACACTTTGCTTCTTGAGAAAGTAAATGTTCAACTAAGAAAAAAAGATCTTCATGTTGCTCTGTATATAGCAACTGATCCTTTGGAATTGCTCCTACTTTTTTAAGTGCTATTAGTATAACTTTAGCTTCTTCTCTTTTCATCAACTTTTCTTCAGTTAACATAATAATATGTGCCCTATGCACTTGAAACATATCTTTCAATAAATAATTACGCTGAAAATCAAATACATGCTGTAGTACACAGTCTACATATGTTTTCCCAGGGAAATCAGCGCCTTCATTTTTAATAAACTCTTCTTTACTCTGTTTCATCACCTTTTCCCCTTTCGCCTAAGTATTACTACCCATCATACCCAGCGATAGCTAAAAAGTGCTTGTACATAAAGTGAAACTTTAATCAGTGGGTGGTTCATCCCCCACTGATTATTAACCTTCACCAATCGGTCGTTTACGGAATAAAAATAAACTCGGCGCTCATAGCACCGAGTTTATTTAATAAAAGTCGCATCATACTTATCACTTTGCAACACTTGGAAGTGTAAATTTGCTAAATGTTTACGTATTTCAGCACTGTCATCTTCATTTAAATTATTCGCTAAAAATACAATTTCTGTACAGTTCCCGCGTTTATCCATTGCATAAACCGCTTTTGTAACTGTCCATGGTGTATAACCATTCTTTTGCCCCGCGTGTCTAAATGTTTTACGATATTTCTTGGCACTCATATCCGTTTCAACGATATCCGCCCACACTTTTTCTTCTGCTTCTGTCAAGCCACCTTTATGATTTGCCTTTTGAAGCAATACCATATAATCGTTTGCAGAAGCAGCCGGCAATCTATCCGACCAAATTTTATCGTAACGTTCTTCCAAATAAAGAGGAATTTCCTTCTGTAATAATGGACCCTTCTTTTTTAAGCGTTCATGAATAATCATCGCATATTGACGATATTGCTCTTGAGACATTTCTTTTAGCTTTTTCTCTATTTTATATTTTGGAACATGTAGTTCTTTATGCAAATATCCCGGAATGTATAAAGATGAAACGATCGGAAATAGTGGTTGATGTGCAGGAAGCGATAAACTTTGTAAATTACGATTAATGTTATCTAATCCTAACACTTCCATTAAGTACTCAGTATTCGCATTTGAACTGAACTTAACCATACCTTTTGCAACTTCCTCTAAAGAGACTGCTCCTTCAGTTATTTTTTCTTTTTTTTGCAAATAACTTTGCCATCTGTCTTGTGCACCACCATCTGTATTCGGCACATAATAACGATTCACATCATTAATTGAAACGAAACTAGACGGGTCGATTTTCCCCTCTGTAACTTGTTTCGTATATTCAAGCGCCACAATTAACTTCATCGTACTAGCAACTGGCAATACAACATCTGGATTTACAGAATACACAACTTTATCATTTCTCTTTACTAGAAGAGCGCTATTTTTTTCATCTTTATGTTCTTCAATAAAAGATGCTATATACTGCGCATCATCATTATTTGAACTCCACACTTTTTTCACTAAAAAATTACCCGAGATTAGCAAAACGAAAATACCCACAATCACTGCGCATACTATAGTTTTTTTCAAGTAAAATTCCTCTCCTATTGTGTAACTCTTCTCTATTTATCTCTTAAAAACAAAATAATGGAGATGATTATTTAAATAATCATCTCCATTATTTTAACTTGTATGCTCCTATTATGTCTACGTCATAATTTTCACAAAATCTTCAAGAAACTTTTTATAATGTAATGACCAACCAATTCTCACCCAATTTTTCAATGCTTTCGCATCAGGTTGCGGGCGAAAATCAGCGATACTTTCTCCTTTTGCAACTCCAACCGTATCGACATCAACACGGCGATACACGTAATCTAAAAGAGATGGATTTGCCGCTACCATCATTGTAACAACGTCATGTACTGGACTACCTGTTATTTTTGGATTTAACTTTTTATAAGCTTTATAATAATACGTAAATATCGGTTCAATTAACTTATTAAAACTTGTTTTAGAGTGTTTCGTAATATACTTTACCATCTCCGGCGTAATAATAGCTTCAGATGTAACGTTAAGTGGCACTAATGTCACATTCTTGGCATTTTGCATAACTAATTGCGACGCAATGGGATCACCATGAAAATTCGCCTCCGCGACTGGTGTAACATTACCAGGCATTAAGAAAGCACCGCCCATTATATAATACTCTTTCACATACTTCATCATCGGTTTTTCTAAAATAAATGCTGTCGCTAGTGTCGTTGATCTGCCAGCATCAACAATGATTAATTCACCTTTATACTTTTCAAGAATATCAAAAAATGCACAAAAAGGTTTTATATTAGGTGAAAATGCTTTTGGCGGTTTAATAGGACCTAAGCCATCTGCCCCATGAATCTCCGGGTAATACGTCACAAAATCCCCGGATAAAGGGATTTTCGCACCATTAATAACAGGTATATCTTCCCTTCCCGCCATTTGCAATAAATATGCCGCATTAGTCGTTGCTTTTTCTTGCGTTACATTCCCGTATCCTGTTACAACACCAACAATATCAACATCAGGATGCATAATTCCATACATGATGGCTAAAGAGTCATCAATTCCCGGGTCTCCCAAAAACAACACTTTTTTCATCGACCTCAACTCCATCCCCTCAGTTGTTATTAATTTATGAATAGTCATGGATATACAGAATAAAAAAGAATAAATTCATACGAAAAAACGCAGCCCTATACGGACTGCGTTCTCCATCTTATCTAGACGTTTTTCTTCATAGTAACCATACTGCCAATGATGTAAGCAATAAATGCAAAGCAGATTGGGAAGACAACTGTATGTATACCGAACGGGTTTGGATAGAAAAGATGAATACACATATATGAGCCTACCCCAACTAAAATGGAAGCGAGTGCTCCAGTTGCATTTCCCTTTCTCCAATATAAACCTAGTACAATCGGCCAAATGAACGCCGCTTCTAAACCACCGAAGGAAAATAAATTTAACCATATTAAAAAATCTGGCGGCTTAATAGCTGCAGCATATACGAGTAATCCTACGATACCAGTAATCAAAAGACTACCTTTCTTTATCGTACTATCTGCTGCATCTTTATTTATGTAATTCACATATATGTCCTTAATAATTGACGAACTTACAAGTAAAAGTAATGAGTTTACTGTAGACATTATCGCTGCCATTGGTGCAGCCAAGAAAACTCCAGCTAGCCAAGGTGGTAACACTTCCATCGCGAGTAGCGGCATCACTTTATCTGGTACCGTTATACCAGGAAGTACTACTCGTGCAAATACACCAGTTAAATGCATACCAATCATAATTGTACCAACGACAATCGTCCCAATGATAAGCGCTTGATGCATAGCTTTTGAATTTTTATAAGACATAGCACGCACACTAATTTGTGGTAATCCAACGACTCCAATTCCAATTAAAATCCAAAACGATGTCACATATGATTTCGTTAAACTGCCATCTGCTCCGAATGGTGTAATTAAATTCGGATTAATTTGAATGAGTTCCTGCATAATCTTTTCAACTCCACCACCAGCAATGACAGTAGCAATTAAAATGATTGTTGTTCCGACTAACATAATGATTCCTAATAACGTATCTGATAAAGCAACTGCACGAAATCCACCAATTAGCACGTACACAAGTACAGAAAATGTAAATAAAAATAGTGCCGTTGTATAAGAAAGTCCTGTTAGTGACTCAATTAATCGTCCGCCGCCAACCCACTGGGCTACTGTTGCTGAGAACAAAAAGATTATAATACATAGCGCAGAAAGAACAACCACCGCTTTATTATTGTATCTGCCCTTCAAATAATCAATAAGAGTAATTGCTTCCATCTTCCTAGCGATAATAGCAAACTTTTTACCAATAACCGTTAAAACGATATATCCTGTTACAACTTGAATCGCTGATAACAACACCCATCCAAGACCCATATTGTAAGCAATACCAGGCCCGCCGATAAAGCTACTTGCACTACCGTACGTAGCAATCATTGTCATAGCTAATAATAAGCCGCCGAGCTCACGTCCACCAAGAAAATATTCTTGTAAAAATTTATTATTAGCGGTTGCTTGTACACGTCTTGATGCATATACACCAATTAAAAACACAACGATAAAAGAAATTATCATTGGGATTATTACATACCAATTCATCTATCATTCCTCACTTTTTTCTTCCTCATCGAGTGAAATATCTTGAAATAAAAAACGAACAACTAAAATAAGCAAAATAACCATTACGATAAATCCAACGATACAGCTATAAAAAAACCATGCTGGAAAACCTAATACATATGTATATTCACTCGGATCCTTACTTCCAAGCCCATAAGCAAATCCATACCATATTATAAAATTAATAATAGCTAATCCAAGACCGATTAACGCTTCTCTATGGGCAACTCGAAAGCGCGGATCATCATGATAATTCTTCATTTTCTCCCTCCTCTCACGATGTATAATTGTACCACTGTTTTTCTAGTTTTTCCTACTAGAAAACAAAAACGCGCAGGATTTTTTGTAATTATATAGAATACAATGTTTCATTACATATTTTTTACAATTGTAACGAAAATGAAATTTGAATTTTCAGCATTTGTTATTTATGATTTTAAGTAGAGGCTTTCCATCTAGTTCCCACATCCTTGATTTCGGAATAAACGCCGTCTCGTACTGCGTTTAAATTATATTTTCAAGGGGGTTATACAATGAGTCAACTAGCTGTAAATCTTCATGAAAAGGTAGAAAAATTTCTTCAAGGAACAAAGAAATTATATGTGAATGGAGCATTTATCGAAAGCGCTTCCGGAAAAACGTTCAAAACTCCTAACCCAGCAACTGGTGAAACTCTCGCTATCGTTGCTGAAGCTGGTCGCGAAGACATTCATAAAGCTGTTGTAGCTGCTCGAATGGCTTTCGATGAAGGTCCTTGGTCACGTATGAGCACCGCTGAACGAAGCCGCCTTATGTACAAGCTTGCTGATTTAATGGAAGAGCATAAAGAAGAGCTGGCACAGCTTGAAACTTTAGATAACGGAAAACCAATCCGCGAAACTTTAGCAGCAGACGTTCCTCTTGCAATTGAACATATGCGCTATTACGCTGGCTGGGCTACAAAAATCGTCGGTCAAACAATCCCTGTTTCTGGTGAATATTTTAACTATACACGCCATGAAGCTGTTGGTGTTGTCGGTCAAATTATCCCATGGAACTTCCCACTTCTTATGGCAATGTGGAAAATGGGTGCAGCCCTTGCAACAGGATGTACAATCGTTTTAAAACCTGCAGAACAAACTCCACTATCCGCCCTATACTTAGCTGAATTAATTGAAGAAGCTGGATTCCCGAAAGGCGTTATTAATATCGTTCCTGGATTCGGTGAATCAGCTGGACAAGCTCTCGTTAATCATCCACTCGTTGATAAAATTGCATTTACAGGTTCTACTCCAGTCGGTAAACAAATTATGAGACAAGCATCTGAATCATTAAAACGCGTTACATTAGAACTTGGTGGTAAATCACCAAATATTATTTTACCTGACGCTGACTTATCTCGAGCGATTCCAGGTGCGCTTTCTGGCGTTATGTTTAACCAAGGGCAAGTATGTACTGCTGGGTCACGCTTATTTATTCCAAAGAAAATGTACGATAATGTCATGGCTGACCTCGTTCTATATTCTAAAAAATTAAATCAAGGCGTTGGTCTAAATCCAGAAACTACAATCGGTCCTCTCGTTTCTGAAGAACAGCAAAAGCGTGTAATGGGCTATATCGAAAAAGGCATTGCAGAAGGTGCCGAAGTACTTTGCGGAGGCAACAAACCATTCGATCAAGGATATTTCGTTTCTCCAACAGTATTTGCTGATGTAAATGATGAAATGACAATTGCTAAGGAAGAAATTTTCGGTCCAGTTATTTCCGCATTGCCGTTTAATGATATTGATGAAGTAATTGAACGTGCGAATAAATCACAGTTCGGTTTAGCTGCTGGTGTCTGGACAGAAAATGTTAAAACAGCACATTATGTTGCGAGTAAAGTACGTGCTGGTACAGTATGGATAAACTGTTATAACGTCTTTGATGCAGCATCTCCATTTGGAGGATTTAAACAATCCGGCCTTGGCCGTGAAATGGGATCTTACGCATTAAATAACTATACAGAAGTGAAGAGCGTTTGGCTCAACTTAAACTAATGAGAAAGAACCTGATCTATCCGATCAGGTTCTTTTCATTATGTATTCCTTTAAACCTGCAGTCCCCCGCTCACGTTTAATACTTCTCCCGTAATATAAGATGCATAATCTGACGCTAAAAAGGCAGCTGCGTTTGCAATGTCTTCCGGTGTTCCAATTCTTCCAACTGGAATCGCTCCAACCATTTTCTCTTTCACTTTATCTGGTATTGTTTTTGTCATATCAGTATCCATAAATCCTGGACAAATCGCATTACACGTAATACCAAAACTCCCAACCTCTTTCGCTGCTGTTTTTGTTAAACCTACAACCCCTGCTTTTGTAGCTGCATAATTTGCCTGCCCTATGTTTCCTTCTCTACTAATTGAAGATATATTAATAACACGTCCATATCCTTGTTGTCTCATATAAAGAAGTGCTGGCTGCATACAATAAAAAACGCCAGTTAAATTCACTTGTAATACTTGCTCCCAAGCAGACTTCTCCATCTTATGTAACATTGCATCTCTTGTAACCCCAGCGTTATTCACTAAAATATGTAGTGTACCAAATTTTTGAACCGCATATTCAATTAACGACTTCGCTTCATTTTGATTGCTCACATCACATCGATATAAGCTCACTTCATATCCTTCATCCGATAACTCACGTGTCGTTTTTTGTAGCTTCTCTTCATTTACATCACTAATTAATACTTTAGCTCCTAATTTTGCAAAAACCCGTGCGATTTCTTTTCCAATCCCCTGCGCAGCACCTGTTACAACTGCTGTTTTTCCATTTAATAAGTCCATCCCTATCCCCCATTTCTATTAGCTATACTGTATATTTCGGCTCTATGCTTTCCAAATCCTCTTTGTATAAAAAAGTCTATTTGTGTCAAACTAACTTTGCAACGTCGCATAAAGTGAAACTTTAATCAGTGGGGAGTTTGTTCATCCCCCACTGATTATTAGCCTTCACCAATCGGGCATTTACGGGCAGTTAATCTCCCACCTAGCTTCTTTGTTCCATCTGAATTTTGAGGTGGGAGTTTTACTAACCATTTATGCGGGATAAAACACAAGGAGATTGTGTCGAATGAAAAAAAAGAATGTAAACCGAAACAAATCTGCTGATGGCATTGATGTTGAGTTCTCTCGCGAACTCGCTGACCACAATGACTTAGAAGCAAACGCACGTGCAAATGCCGCTGATGCACGTCAAAAACGCCAGTCATCAGAAAAATAAGGCACTACAACGTTCCTTATTCTTTTCAACAGGGACCTACTACCCGAAAAATAAACCGAGAGCCACTCTCGGTTTATTTTTTATATTTTTTTATATAATGTGCCAAAGCGAGCAATGGATATATATGTCCGTAACTATGATACCGAATATAAAAGCCACCCGGTAACCCGGTACCAGTAGGATATTCTTCATTCATAGTAGACTGCGCGAGCAAATATGAAATCCCTTTTCGAATAATTGGTGTTTCTTGATCATAGTAAGAAATGAGTGCATCAAGCGCCCACGCTGTTTGTGACGGCGTGCTAAAGGGTAAAGAAATAAATTTTTTCTCTACACTACTTTGACAGGATTCTCCCCACCCTCCGTCTTCATGCTGCAAATGCTCGAGCCATGAAGCTGCTTTTTTCAACGATGGATGAGTAGAAGGCACTCCTAATGCACGTAAGCCTGTCATTGCTGCCCATGTACCGTATATATAGCATATCCCCCATTTTCCATACCATGATCCATTCTGTTCCTGTACATCCATTAACCATTTGACTGCTTTCTTTTTTTGCTCTTCAGGCAATTCATTCGGTGCATACGTTCCGAATAATTCTAACACCCTACCTGTAATATCTGGTGTAGACGGATCAGTTATCATATCACTCGCATTTTCAATCGGTAAATTCGCTAGTAACTGGCTCGTTACACCTCGTTCAAAGGCTCCCCAGCCTCCATCATTGTTTTGCAATCCTTTTATCCATCCGACGCCTCTATCCCATGCACCATCTACTTTACTATTCCCTCTACTTCGCGCTAAGGCTCTAAGAGCAGCCGTTGTATCGTCTATATCAGGAATCGTTGTATTCACATCTGAAAATCCCCAGCCGCCAGCTATAATGGACGGTGCGTGTACACTCCAATCCATTTTCTTAGTCTGTTGTCTTTGTAGTAAATATTCCGTCGCCTTTTGAATCATCTTATTTTCTTTTATTACATTAGCTTCTTGCAATGAATAGCTAAGTAAAGCGGTATCCCATACGGTAGAAGGAGAATTTTGCAAATGACTTCCTCTGTCCATCTTCCATATATAAGATTTTAATCCTATCACAGCTTTCTCAATAATTGAAGACTGAATAGAGTGCCCTAGTGCAAGCAAAGCATAAATCATATAAAACGTAGCACTGGCGTAACTATATAATGTTCCATTTTCATCTATACGCTCCTTCATAAAGCGCTCTACTTCTTCGTATCCTTTATGATGTAACGATAATGGATAAGATATTACCTTTTTCACATCACCTAAAAACGATTGAAACAGCAGAGACCGCTCCTCTCGAAACCATTGCCCACCCCCACCTGCAATATGATTTAAATTTGGCAATAACTTTTTCTCTACACGGAATCTCTTATTCATACAAATCATCATCGGAATTAAATGTATACGTGCTGAGCTGCTTAGCCCAAATATACTGAGGGGGGAGTCATCTTGTAAAAATAATATTGGTGTTGGAAAGTGAAAAAGCGCAGGAAATTCATATTCTCCATGAATCGCTAATAAAAATTTCGTCATAAAATGAGCACGAGAAACTCCCCCGTGCTCCTTAATAAACATTTCAGCTCGCCTCATATTCATATCTTCTTTCGAATATTTTTCCGAAGCAAGTAAAGCAGCATATGCTTGAATCGTCGCGGATAAATTCCCTCCTTTTTCATCTTCGTATAATTTCCAAGTCCCTTCATTTGTTTGAAGAGATACCAACCTTTTCACAAACGGTTCTATTTCGTCATTTCGCCCTAATAATTTGAGTAAAAAAATCATGTGACAATCCGTTAGCAATGCTCCTTCAAAACAAAATGACCACGTTCCGTCTTGCCTTTGCATCGTTTGAAGTGCAGTCGTTCTCCGCTCTATCTCCTCACGCACTTTGTCATATAGTAGCACACCGCTCACCCACCCTTTCTAAGTCCGTATACGATATTCGAAAAGCTAGCTAAATATGTATGAAAACAAAGAAAAGCAGAACGTGTATTACACACATTCTGCTTACAAACAATACCCAACCCCGACAACAATTCCTAATAGTGCACCCACAACAACTTGATACGGTGTATGTCCAACGAGCTCATTTAACTTTTTATATTCTGTTTGTCTACCATGAAAAAAATCATTCAATATTTTCGCTTGCTTACTTACCGCAAGCCTTACTCCTGAAGCATCGTACATAACAATAATGGCAAAAATAGCGGCAACCGCAAATATTGGACTCTCCACACCTTCCACCACTCCGACACCTGTAGCAAGTGCAGTAACAGTCGAAGCATGCGAACTTGGCATTCCACCTGAAGCAAAGAACTTAGCAAAATCAAACTCGCCTGTTTTTATTAATTTAAAAACGACTTTCGTTAACTGTGCTAAAAACCAAGAAATTATAGCTGCTATAAGTGGATCATTATGTAAAATTGTTTCCATGTTTTTCAGCTCCTCACTGACTATAATGGAATTTCTATATAATATAAGTATAAAGAAAAATGCGTAGAAAATACTACGCATTATGATACTTTTGCTGATTTATTTTTAATAAATTTTGGTTGTTTCTGTAGTAGAAACTTTGTTTTCGCCATTGAAAAGACCAATAAAGCAATCCATATACAGAAAAACGCAATCATATGAGTAGATGTGAAATGTTCACCAAAAACGAACACACCTAAAATTAAACTAATAGTCGGTGCGATGTATTGTAAAAATCCTATCATATAGAGCGGAATAAGTTGTGCCCCTTTAGCAAAATAAAAGAGTGGTAATGCTGTAACAATACCCGCACCTATTAAAAGAAACGTTGATATTGCCGAAATAGAACCGAACGAACCGAAACCATGCACTCCTGTCATAAACAAATATATAAGTGCAAATGGCGTCACTAACATCGTTTCCATCGTAAGCCCGATTGTTGCGTCGTAATTTAATAATTTTTTCGTTAATCCATATAATCCAAATGAAAAAGCAAGTGAAAGAGAAACCCATGGAATTGATCCGAAACGTACCGTTAAAATAACAACACCTAATCCAGCTAAACCAACCGCAACATATTGCCAAAAATTAAGCTTCTCTTTTAAAACAACTGTACCAAGTAAAATACTTATAAGTGGATTAATATAATACCCAAGACTCGCTTCGATTACATGGTTATGATTTACTGCCCATATGTATACAAACCAGTTTCCACTAATAAGTACAGAAGCAATTGTTAATGACATTAATAATTTAGGTCGTTTAAAAAGGGCCACTAACTCCCCACCAAACTGACGAAACCTCTTCGTTACTCCTAAAACTAACAACATAAAAACAAATGCCCAAACGATGCGATGCGCTAATATTTCATCTGCCGGTACTTCCTCCACCCATTTCCAATAAATCGGAAGGACTCCCCACATCGTATACGCACCCGCCGCATATATAATCCCCTGCTTTTGCTCTGCTGTTTGACTCCCCATCTTCCCTGGTCTCCTCTTCTCTTTTTTTCTTCATTATAAGGTCTCATATACTTACTTTACCAATATTCAATCTGCATTTCTTTCGACATTCCTCTTACAAATCCCTTATATGTATAAAAACACTCCTACTGTTATAATCACGAGCACTGGAATACCGAAGACAAATTTACTTTTATGTGTCTTATGATGAAACATATACATACCAATCCAAGCTCCAACCGCCCCTCCAGCTGCAGCTGATAAAAATAACGTACTTTCTGGCGTTCTCCACTGCTTTTTCTTTGCTTTTCGCTTATCAAGCCCCATCATACTAAATGCTATAACGTTGATAATAATAAAATAAATCCATTTCATCTCTTTCTCTCCCTTAAAAAATTCGCTTTATGTTAACACGAAAATAAGGTGCGTACAAATAAAAATGGCTATAGGTTAAAAATAAATCTTTTTAGCCTACAACCATCATTGTAATACCTTATACTCTATTTCTAATCTTACTATGCTTTTTCGCGTATATAAAATAGATAAAAATACCTACAATAACCCAAATTGCAAAACTGATTAAAGTAGTTTTAGAAAGATTTAATGCTAAATATAAACAACTTACTATCGCAAGTATAGGTAAGAATGGAACTAACGGAGCTCGGAACGGTCTTTCCAAATTAGGATGTGTCTTCCTTAATACAATTACAGCAATAGACACAAATATAAACGCTGTTATCGTTCCCACATTCACTAAATTCGCCAACAAATTCAAGTCCAATAAACCTGCTAATACAGCCGCAAGAATACCCGTAATCCATGTATTAAAAAATGGTGTTTGATAACGTTTATGAACACTCGAAAATCTTTTTGGTAACAAGCCATCTCGGCTCATCGAGTATGATACTCGAACAAATGCGAACATAGCAACTAACAGAACTGTTGTTAAACCAGCTATCGCTCCAACTGATAATAGACCAGCAATTCTATCCTCTCCTACAATACGCAGTGCATACGCAACTGGATCAGCTACATTCAGATCCGTAAATGGCACCATTCCAGTTAACACAAATGAAACACCAACATAAAGAATTGTACAAATGCATAAAGAGACCAGTAATCCGATTGGAACGTTACGTTGTGGGCGTTTCACTTCCTCTGCTGCTGTTGCAACTGCATCGAAACCTAAAAAGGCAAAAAATACAGTAGCAGCTCCTCCAATAACACCATGGTATCCAAAAGGAAGAAAAGGCTGCCAATTCTCTGGCTTTACATATTTTGCTCCTACAATAATAAATACTAAAATAACAGCCAGTTTAATAATAACCATTATATTATTTATACGTGCGCTTTCTTTCACACCACGACTTAGTAAAAATGTAACAACTAAAATAATAATAACCGCTGGCAAGTCAATAATTCCGCCATTCCCCATCCCTGGTGCAGAAGCAATGATTGCCGGAATATGAATATTAAACCCTAGTAGCAATGACTGAAAATAGGCTGACCATCCCGCCGCCACCGCAGAAGTAGCTAATAAGTACTCTAACATGACACACCAGCCAACTATAAAAGCAAAAATCTCACCTAATGTCATATATGTATACGAATACACACTTCCTGAGACCGGGACTGTAGATGCAAATTCAGCATAACAAAAGGCTACACAAGCACATACAATTGCAGCTAACATAAAAGATAATACAATTGCTGGACCAGCATGTTTCGCTGCTACAATACCTGTTAATACAAAAATGCCTGTACCAATAATTGCTCCAATTCCTAAAAGCGTTAAATCAATTGCTCCTAAAGTTTGTTTTAACACTTTTTTCTTTTCTTCATTCATTGCTTTCTTTATAAATAAACTCATTCGTAGAAACCTCTTTTTTCAAAATTATCCCTTACTCATTACAATCTTTATTACTGTTGCTATTACACATTAATAATATTCATGTTTTACTTTCACTCCCTATATAAACTCCACACATTAAATGGTTTAAAATCAGAAAAATCAATCTTCTAAAAATACGCTTGTTAACAGTCATGTTTTTAGAAGATTGATTGAATTTATCACACAATTAATTATATTGTCAACAATATAATTAATTCACCAACATTGAATAATTATAAACAAAATAGCATTACAAAATATACGATCCCAATAACAAACACTGTCAATTCCCATTTTAATACACTTTTCATTATTTCAAAATTCATTTTTATACATTGAATTCAATGTAATCCCCGTATGTAAACACAATAAAACCAGTCGATTCATTATATAAAAATAACTATTCATCTTGTTAGACCGATTAACTTCCCTACAAATTGCAAACAGTATTTTCACTTAGGACAATAAAAAAAGCGCAGATGTTCATCTGCGCTTTATTCTTCCGCTTCAATTTCTGTACTACTATTATCGATATGTTCCTTTCGAGCTTCTTCTTGCAGCTCTGCTGAAATCATTCCATAATAAATTTCTGGATATAATCCAAATATTTGATATACACTCCCTAAAAACGGCATCGGAATCCCTCTTTTCTAAAGTTGTATTGCCATTCTTAAGGATTCCCTTTTCGCTCATTATACATTCGTTTTTGGTGCTTCTTCTTCATCTTGGACATGTAATAAGTTTTGCCATTTTTTATAAGGTGCACTATTTGGATCTACATACCCTTTCGCATACGAACGATCCCACAATTGCTTAATAAACATCTCTTTTTCTTTCTTCGCAACCATATCCGCGCCTGTTCCGTAGTAATTTTGGAAATACAGCTCAATTTCATCAAGGAATAGCCTTAACAAATCGTCAGATGTTTCTTCTAACGTCGGGTCATATTTCGCCTCACGGTCATACATTAAAATCATATCTAAAATATTATGGACATGCTCTTTACGAAGCCATCTAATATCTTGAGCACCTAATACAAATGCATGTGTATATAAATGCCCACCTTGTATCATTGCCTTTTCTTGCTCTTCTTCAAACCTGGACAAGATATTTTCATAAATAAACGGATTATGAAGCAATGCTCTGTGCAACTTATAACTTTCGCTTGAAATATTTTTCCCCATCGACTGGATTAAAAAGCTACGGCCGACACCGTTATATTGATACACGAACTGCCCATCTACAGCCACTAGGCTAATCCAGCGATACATATACGCGTATAGAAGAGCACGATTACATTTATCGTAATCTAACTTTGTTTGCGTTGCATTCAAGTCTGGCATAAAGGCTGGTAAGTGCCAATATTTATCTAAATGCGGCGTCAAACTAGATTTTTTACTATTTAATTTGTTCACGCGGCGATAATACGATTGAAAGTAGTCACCTTTATCGTTCATAAAGCCATTTGCAATATGCCCAGATGAAAGCTTGGGGAAATCTTGTAGCGATAATCCGTAATGAGCACGATAACAAATCACTTCAAATGGTGAAAACGCCTCGTTTACCGTATCTTTTTCTTTAAACATTTCTTGCAATAACTCTTCTTGCAATTCTTGTTTTAAAGATGGATGTACGCCCCAATATTGTAACTCTCTATGATGAGAAACTTTTGGAACGAACGGACTTGCTAAATGGAAAAGATCTTCAATTTTTTCACGAACGTATTCATCACGATCACGTTTCTTGAAATCTGCTTCTTTTCGCAATGCTTCAACGATATTAAGCTCTAGTTTGTCACGATAGCGCACTTGAAGTTCGTCATAACAATAACTCAATATATGTTCACGATAGAAGTCTTCCACCTTTTTCGACTGAATTTCTTCGGCTTTCGCATCACGACAATATTCCCCGTACAAGCTCATATAAATTTCGGACGATATATCTTTCGGTAATACACCTAAATTTAAATGTTGCTGCATATCTTGCCAAATCTTTTCTTGCAATTTCTCTTCTGCTAATACATATACATTCGTCGGGTTCGTTTTCCCCTCAAATTCCTTGCTTCGCTTTTGGATTTCAAACAATAAATTTTCACGTGTTTCGTGTAAATTATCAAAGAATCTTTCCCAATATTGGATCATTTTATCAACTGCTTGGTATAGCGATTGATACACGAGTTCTAATAACATTTCTTTACGATACTCACTTAATTTGTGGACATATTGCGTTACGATATCTTCAAATTCTTTTTTGAACAAACGTTGCTGATTATAAAACATTTTCCCGACCCAGCCTTGTTGCTGAGCAATTTCAACGCGGCGAACAGCCGTTACCGTTCCATCAATATTACTCACATTAAATTTCTTATCGTAGTTTTGAATTAAATTACGCTTTTGTTCGTTATTTTCATGCAGTCGATTCATCTTCTCTACTAACTGCTTACGAATTTCATACAGCATAAAACGTGCTGCGACAGGATGAACCGGATCCGTTTTCTTTAAAAACCATGTATTTAATTGATAAGACTGTCCTTCTGATCCACTCGGTATAAAGCGGTCTGATTCGACCATGTCATATAAAAGTGTAGTAACATGCTCATGTACACGGCTCGGAATCGCATAAGCATATAAACGAACCGCATGATCAACTCTCGCTACTTCACCTTTCATTTGTTCCATCATTTTCAGTTTCGTAGCCGATATTTTGCACTCATGCTGCAGGCGGTTTAATTCTTCATCTTTTTGCACTGTACGGTGTACATAGCTTTCGACAGCCTCTAAAAACAACTTAGACTTCGCAACACCGACCTTACCGCCCTCTGCCCCTTCGCGCGTCTCATTGAACATTTGTCTATAAAAAATATGGGCCTGCTCTGGACGAGTAGCAAGATGCTCTAAATCTTCTAAATAACTTTTCCCGCGCTCTGGCTTTTCACGCTGCATACCGCGCTTTACATCTTGATCGTATCTTTGCTTCTTCTCTTGAAACAGTTGATCTAAATGAAGCCAAGATTCATCTAAACCTTGCACCGCCCATTTTAAAGCACAGTATTTCAAAACGTGCTCATACGGATAAATGAGCTTCGCCGTTCCTGCTCCGCAATATCTCCCTTTCCCACTCGATTCTGCCAATTGCTGAATTTGATTATCTTCTTGCGCAAAATGATTTGCAGACATTGGACTGAATAACTGTAAATAAATCGTATTTGCCATTTGCTCCATATAATCCGATAAATTGTGCAAATGGTGCCCATGTAAATTTTCATAATCATATAAGAAACAATAATTGTACGGTAAATGATGCTGCTTTATCGTATGATTCGTTCTTCCATCTTCATCCACTTGATCAGGACGATATTCTAATTCAATCGTTACGCCGCCTCGTTTGGATAATTCACCAGTCGACCCGAGCGTAATAGCGTGCAACTCTTTTAACGATGCATAACCATTCGCTTGCACAGTTTCAAACTCTTTCGCACTAACCGTTCTCGTCTTAACTAAAACATCGGGCATTAAAAACGCACCGCGAATTAAAATGTTGTGATGCTGCAATTTTTTCCGGAGCATTTCACGCAAATATAATGCGATTTGTAAAAACATTCCTGAGCCTGTTCCGCCAGCTAGTGATGTTACAATAATGACACGTACACCATATTCCGTCTGATCACTTGTAACTGGAAAAATCTTCTCGATTTCTTGCCAAAACGATGTGAGTTTATCTTCTTTCATCGCAGCACGTAGCGCTAAACGTGAAATGACACGTAACTGGCCCGCTCCTTCCGTTAACGGTTTATCAAGTATAGTCGGGTCCATTGGGAACCACTCTGGAATCGTTGGATCTCCCGCAATATACTCTCTCGGTGTTTTACTCGAGCTCGTTTGCGTCTTAAACTTCCGAATATGATCAAATTTACTCAATGTATTCACATCTGTATCAAATACATGCATCGCTACCTTTTTACGACGCTCCTCAGGTAATCTTTCATATATTTGATGTGTGACAGTACTACCGATTCCACCTAAGCCAATTAAAATTGTTGGAACTTGTAATGTCATGTGAACCACCTTCCTATTCTTGCTTGTTTGAAAAGAAGAATAAAGAGAGCCGGGCCTCCTCCGCCCCTCTTACACCCTATCTACTATTCACATTCGTACCGATAAATCTCCTTACCATATCCTCTATCAATTACTAAAAGTTCATTTGGATACAACGTCTTATGCTCCATTCCCACTTCTTCCTCTGTTATAAACATCCCATCAATAATCATCCCAACCACTTGCGATTCTTTCGCTACAAATATAGATTTCGATCCTTTTTTCGCTATTAATGTTACAGATTGCACCGTCTTTCTTTCTGCTCGGAATGGAATGCCAAAATAGTGCTTCCACCATTTATTTTTAAGTAACTCTGGTTCAGATTGATAAAGCCAATCTTTCGCTACTTCTTGATCCCATTCGTAATATAGTAATGCTTTCCGATGAAATCTCGGACGAACAATCCA
This sequence comes from Bacillus sp. NH11B, assembly GCF_001884205.1. NCBI lineage: Bacteria > Bacillati > Bacillota > Bacilli > Caryophanales > Bacillaceae > Bacillus > Bacillus sp. NH11B. The sequence goes on from NZ_MAOG01000119.1 coordinate 132,015, forward strand.
TCCTAAAATAATAATTCCTACTATTAAAAGTAATAAAGTGATAGGAATTACAAATTTAAAAACGAGCGCATACTTCTCAAAAAACGGCGCATTTTCAATGTGCAGTACGATCTTTTCCTTTACTTCTTGTAATGTTGAATCATTGATCGTGATGGTAGCCTCTACGGTGCCGGTATCTGTAAAATTGAATGTGTCGGAGTAATAAGGTCGAGGATAAACATAAACTTGACTACCATGCTGTTTTAATTCATAGTTGATCGATTGATTCGATGTGACACCAGTAGATTTTAATAGTTTCTTTACAGCCTCTTCTGTCATCGGTTTACCATTTAACTGTGGCTGTAAAATAAATGGTTTACTATTTTCTAAATTTGTTACCTTTTCTTCATAATCTTTCGTAACAGCTTGAAGTGTTAATTTTGGTTTTTCAGCTGGTTCAATCTTGAATTCTATCGTCTGTCTATAAAATCCCTTTATATTCATATGGACTTTCCCGCGTACTAACTCTTTACCAACCTTTGTCTCGTAATAAAAAACATGTCTTTTATCATCCCACTTCATCGGATACTGCTTTCCGTCTATTTCTACTTCTGCTTCGAAATAAGAAGTTTGAATTGGTAATTCAGTAGGTTTCGCTTCAATAACAGCTGTCACACCTTCATACATTTTCTCAACATTTTTTCTATCTTTATCATCTTTGTCATACGTAGAAACAGTATAGTTAAGCGCTGGTTCAACAAGTACTTGTAATCCCTCTTTCTCAATGTCCTGATCGACTTCTATCGTATATGTCCCTGGCTTAATCACTTCCTGATTCGCTGTACTTACATGCACTATATTTCCGAATAATTTAGCTTCTCCTGGTGCATGTATGGAAAAAGAGGACTGCAATTGTAACGGTTTGGAAAGTTGCATAACTTTATAATTAGACAAAGAAGGTGATTGTCGTACAAGCGTCATACGCTTTAATGGAAACGGTGTTGTAATCTCTACTTTTTTCCCTACTATTTTCGTTTTGACAATCGATTCAACAGAAGAAAATGGATCACGATTTGCAACTAATGCCGCCACTTGATTCACACTTTGTACAATACCATCCTCACCGCTAGACGGCATGACAACTCCATTCATTTCTTTTTTCCAAATCTCTTTAAACGTATTTAACTGCTCTTTTTCTTGCTGCCCTAAATCCTCTTCCATCGTGATTAAGACTGGGTGCAAAGAGATCTTTTTAGAATCCATCTCTTTCTTAAACTGTGCTAACTTCTGTGTAATTTGTTCTTTTCCGCCAACCTTATCTTTCTCCAAATCATTAAATGCCCCGTCAGTTAATACAATAAGCCAAAATTCACGTTTCCCATCTATATCTGCTTCCTTCTTTATAGATTGCATCGCCGTTTCTACTGCGCTAAATGGAGTATTTAAATATGTTTTCCACGCGCCGATTCCATTAATTTCTGTTTGCCTTTGATCCTTTGTTAACGAAATGTTTAACGGATCATTTGGCTTACTCATTGGAACGTAAGAAAATTTATCTTTCTCATCTAATAGCGCAACTAAACTTTGCAAGGCGTAATTGGCATACTTCCAACGATCGTTATTTCTCATGCTGCCCGAATCATCATATACAAGTGAAACGACCCTTTCCTTTGCCTCCTCTCCTTTTGCAAAAGCTGAAAAAGGTAAACATATAAATAGAAACAACATGAACGTGGCACAAATTCGAATTTTCATGATGAGGCTTCGCCACCTTTGTAGACAAATTCCTATGTTTAAATTTATGAGGGGAAACAAGATATATGACTTGTATTTTAGGACAACAGTTCACAACAATTACATTATGTAAACAAAAATGAACTACTCCCATATTTTATTTCGAGTTTTTTCCTTATTATATATCTGAAATAACACATAGCTTTCATACTTTTCCCGCTATAAATTCCACCATTAAAGTTTGATTTTCTTTTCAATACAAGAAATAAAGAGCACGCTATAATTAGCGCACTCTTTACTTCTTCACATATACTTCAACAATCGGATTTTCCTTTTGATCTGCATGTAAACGTATATTCTCTTCACTTGCATTGTAAATACTAGCTAACAGCATAACAGTTAGTAAGTTAGGTACCTTCGCATCGCTTCCGTATTTTCTTTCAAGCGCCTCCTTATACTCAAAATCCAAATCTCCTTGCACATATGTATACACTTCAAAACCATCTTTCAAATTACATACGACCGTATCAATAATATCCGCCCCTACTTGTTTCTTCATTTCCCCCCGCAATGCTTCAATAAATTCTTCCCAAGGAACTTCGTATGTCTGAAATTGGTCTGTAGATTTCATTTCTCTTCCTCCTCGTTATGTATCCTGTTTGTATATTTCCCCTTTCCTATAACAATTATGATAGATAGGTCATTCATACAAGCCGCACTTGTCCCGCTTACATATCGTATTACTGTAATGGGAAGGAGGAAAGAACATGCATAGACAAAAATGTTATGATACATGCCAACGTTATTTTGGAAAAGTAGTTCGAATTGAAGATCGTGACGGTCGCATCCATTTAGGTAAAATAGTAGACGTGACAGATGATTCTGTTTGGATCGAACCGGTAAAAGGGCGTTCATCTTTTGATACAGGATTTGGATACTATGACGCATATTCAAACGGTGGATGTGATATTTGCGGTGGTCTTAGTAGATGTGACAGCTGTGGCTTCGGATGTGGCGGTGGCGGTAGCTGGGGCGGCGGTGGCTGTGACCGTGGCTGTGACCG
>NZ_MAOG01000120.1:0-209 GCF_001884205.1 Bacillus sp. NH11B
TTCAAATGCTTTGACACAGCTACATCCATTCTTTCTGGAGTAGAGGCTATGCATATGATTAAAAAAGAACAGATTGATTTACGGGACCAGTCTGTCCAAAACCAGAAAGAATTCATCCATCAATTGTTTGAACTTGTAGCATAAAATACAATTCTGTTAGGAATATATGCGTTTTACTGGTTTTCATTTTATCTTTGCACCAGAACCTT
>NZ_MAOG01000121.1:0-6687 GCF_001884205.1 Bacillus sp. NH11B
TGCATTATCCCATAGAGATAGGAAATGATTGAATACAAAACGAGAACAGCCAATCGTTTTATTGATTAGGGTCGCTTGTGCTTTATTTGGATAGATACGAAATTTATATGCTTTATTGATCATCATTCGTTTCACCCCCATTTCGATATGGGTCTATTATACAACAAACGTACATTCGATAGGTAGTGAAGTAACAGTTTATGTATGTCGAACAATTAAGATGGCTTCCTGCCATCCCTTGTCCGAAGCCAATTCATCTCCCACCTACTCACTTCGTGTTCCTTGAGGAAGGAGTCTTCTTGGCTAAAATGATAAAAAAATTTATATATTTTTTATACGATGTAATTATTCATTAATCTCTCTATGTGGTAGAATGATTGTTTTATACAATTGAACTGTAATGAAGTAATAAATCGCATAAATAACTACGAAAATTACAATTGGTACCCAAATACGGAAGTAAGGATCCATTAAAATAAATCCGAAAATATTCATACCAACTAACACGTGAGCAATACCGACAATTGCCGGGAATAGGAATACTAAGAATAACTCTTTATAAATAGATTTTGTTAATAATTCACGGCGCACACCGATTTTATGAAGCATTTGATAACGCGTAATATCTTTTGATGCACCAGAAAGAATTTTAAACATTAAACAACTTGCCATCATTGCTAAGAATGCAATTCCAAGGAAGAATCCCATAAATACTGTTCCACTCGCAAGGCCGTAGGACATATAGTAAAATTGATATTTACTGTTCATACTTTCAGCTGGTACATTTTTATATTTATCTAGTTGCAACTCGTCAAGTTTTTTCCATTCTTTTGTATATGTTAAGAAATCATCTGCTTTTCCGATAAATGCTATACCTTCTTTACCATTTATCCCATCGTACATTTTTTGATCTACAATTTTAATTGCATGATCTTCGTATAAATAATATGGTTGAATTGTTCTAAATGCCTCATCCCATTCTTTAGGCATTTCTTTTTCATTTTGATTTTGCTCTGATCTCACTCCTGCTACTGTCCCTATTGGAGCCTCTCCTGAAATTTCTTTATATTTACCGAAATTCTCTTTACCTAAACCCTCTCGAATAAGTGGCTTTTGTTTCTCTAAATCTTCTTTTACATAATAAACATACTTATCGTCTGCTTTATAATGGTACTCAGCTTTATTTTTAAATGATATACCATCTAAAATTTTCTTTTCTTCAGCTGTTGGATTATGAACTACTGAGTCGTAAATCTCTACACTATCAACTTTTTTTATAACATTATTTTTAAACGCCATACCACCTGAAATTGCACCGGCCCCAAGAGCAACTAACATCGCTACTGTCCCAAGTATTCTCGTTAAACTATTAATTCGGAAATTTAGTTGAGCAAATGTAAATGCGTTAAGTCCTTGTTCACTATATTTTTTATTACTTCTTAGTTTTTTAATGATGAAAGGGAGAAGTGATCCAAATAGCATATATGTACCAAGTGTCGTGAAGATTGCAGCAATTAGTACAATTTCTATACCAACTATCTCTCTTAATTGTTCCATATAAATCATTGATGCATAGCCAATACCCAATAAAATAACAGCAAGGAATGCAACTATACCTGTCATTTTTCCTTTTACTGCAACACGCTCTGTTTGTGCGTCAGCATGTACAAGTTGTAGTACAGAAATGCGCGATAATTTAATACTATTCATAATTGCTGATAAGACAAATAGTGCAAAGAAGAAGATACAAGTAACAGTCATAGATGGCAGATAAAATGCTTTATAACCTTCACCAGCAAACTCGAGTTGTTTCATTAATAACTGTCCGATACCTTCTGCAAGTCCTACACCAACTGCAAGTCCAATCGCAAGAGACGCGGCGCCTAATACAATTGTCTCGATAAACATAAGTAATGTAACTTTATGCTTTTTAGCTCCTAACATCATATACATACCAAACTCTTTTTGACGAAGAGATAGTAAGAAAGAGTTTGCATATAAAATATAGAAGAACGTTATTATTGCTAATAAAAATGAACCTGCTTGGAATATGAATCCAATTGTTTGAATAGTTGAATTAGATTCGATAAACGTTTTATTCAGCCCTAACGTTTGAAACATATAAAAAATTGAAATCGACATGACAAGACCGACAAGTAAGACGATATAATCTTTCAGCTTACTTTTTAGCCCTGACATGGAAAGTTTGAATAACATGCCCAGTTCTCCTTTCTTACGCTTTTTGTGTACCTAAATCTGCAAGTACATCTAAAATTTCTTTATAGAATTCTTCGCGCGTACCACCGCGGTGAATTTCTTTATATAGCTCACCATCTTGAATGAATAATATACGCTGACAGTAACTTGCACTATATGGATCATGTGTAACCATCATAATAGATACACCTTGTTCTTTATTTAAGTTTGTCATTGCATCAAGTAAGCTCGTTGCATTTTTAGAATCAAGAGCTCCTGTTGGCTCGTCTCCTAAAATAATTGCCGGCTCATGTACTAAAGCGCGAGCTGCTGCTGAACGTTGTTTTTGTCCACCAGATACTTCAGATGGATACTTTTGAAGTATTTCTGAAATTCCTAACATATCAGCTACCTTTCCTACTTTCGGTCCAATATTACGTGATGGAACACCTTGAAGAGATAGTGGAAGTGCGATATTTTCGTAAATAGATAAGTTCTCTAATAAGTTAAAGTCCTGGAAGATGAATCCTAACTTTTGCGAACGGAAATCAGAAAGCTCACCTTGCTTCATTTTCGTAATATCCGTTCCTGCAATTTCAACAACGCCGCCTGTCGCCTTATCAAGCGTTGAAATTACATTTAATAATGTCGTTTTACCAGAACCAGAAGGCCCCATAATACCAACGAACTCACCTTCTTGAATTGAGAATGAAACACCTTTTAATGCGTGTGATTGGTTCTCACCTTTTTTACCATACACTTTTTGAACGTTTTTCACGTCTACAACTGGTTTCGTCATATATATCCTCCTACATTTGTTTTCCATTGCCTATTTTGCGTTTTTTTGAGATGAACTGCAATTGATTTATATAACAGTAACCTAACATTTTTGTAAGAATCCATTCATTCGGTAATGAGTTCTGTAGTAGATAAGGGGGTATTTTTTTCGCTTGAAACCATCTACTTTAATATGGGAAGGATACACATAAAAAAAAACACCAAATGATGATCGGATTGTTACGCTGAAGTGTAAATGGTCTAAATGACTTCAAATATGTACACTTATCTAGTTGTAAAATGCTGATTTCGTTACATAAGGAATATACGATGTTTTTTGCTTATTCCCCCATTTCGAGGGGATGGACAAGAACACCCAATATTAGAAAAAGTTTAAAAGTTAATTACTTCTCATGAAGAAAAAAACTTAAGAAGAATCTGTAGCGATAATTTTTAGGGAAGCATCTATAGCGGCTTTTTTTCTTTGTTATATAAAATTCATATAATAAATAAGGAAATTAACTAAGCAGACAATTGAACACGGAAATCATCTATTCATAATAAAAATATTTTGAACAAACATTTGTTTAAATTTTCCTATCTCTAATTTCTTTATCAAATAAATAAAAAAAAGATAAGACAATTCTATTTACATATATTCAAGAATTATAGTTAGTTATAATATAAAATTCATTTTCTTATAGTTAATTAATCTTGAATGTCTTTATATATTTTTCTCTATTTACCTATACTTACATTTTTATTAATTTATTATAATATCGATATTGATTTAACATGTATTAGTTAAAGTTGCGAATCCGCTGCTTTTTTATTTTATAAAGAAGTACCTTTAATGATAGCTTATTTATGGTAATATGAATTAAAAAAAGATGGTGGATGAATGGCATTAGGATTAGGGTTAATCGTATTAGGAATTTTAATTATCTGTATAACTACTTCCTATATAATAAGGAAAAATGAAGGTATAAGTTGGATAGAAGTTCTTGTATTTCCTATAGGCTTAATTCTAAGTATGATACTCGGACACTTTGAGTTACCAGAGTTTTTAATATTAATAGGATGCTTTTTTATTTTATAAAGGGATTACCATGAGGAGTGATTAGATAAATGAAATGAAATGAAACGAAACGAAATGAAACGAAATAATTAAATGAACTTTTTAGGAAGAGAAAATGATATACAATTCTGCCTTATTAATTCACATAATTTTCAAAAAATAAATCTGTGGATGTTAATATTTGTTATATAATATACTTGTCAAAGCATTACCCCTGTAGTTTCTATGATGAACCTGTAAGATAGTTTGTTTGTCCCGTATATTCACCTTTAACTAAAAAGAACTTGTAGGGATTCCTACAAGTTCTTTTTGTTCTTCGGATTGACGGATAGTAAATGTTATTAGGGATACCGCTAACATTTCTGAAAAAACTACGCTAAGAGCATGCAAGATTTTATACAGTTTTTCGGAAAATCCAGTAACAAACGAGAACCTTAAAACCCATGCCAGAATAGGAATGTATAAAAAAATGAATAGAGTCATAGAAAAAGAAAAGGTGGATCCCTTGTAAGAGTAAGGGGCAACTATGTCCTTGCTACCAATAATAATGTGTTATGTAAATTAGCAATGAATAGAATATACAATTTCATCGTGTTATTTTAATTATATAATAATATTAGAAAGTAGGTACTGAGTTTGAAAGAATGGATTTTGTTAAATGAACAAGAATATGAGAATGTTTGGGATAGATTTGAAGATGAATTTTGTTTTAATCCTAATATAGATGGTGACCAATCATTTATATTTTCTTGTCCATATATTACTTATGATTTACCTAATTATTTTGAAGGAAAATGGACTGATGACGATGATTATATTTTTGATCATATATTATTAGAAGCTCTTATTTTATGTACCGAGAAACATGAATATATATATGCGTTAGATTGGCAGCATGCTGGCTACTGGATGAATCCTAGTTTAAATTTAAATCTAAACGAAGATGATCATCAATGGAAAATTCCATTTTTTCCGGATGGGGATTATTATTTCTTTTTGCAAAAAGACTTTAAGTGGGGTTATTTAGGGCATCCATGGGAAAAAGTTATTTATATTTTCGGAGAAGAATTAATCAAGAATTTCAAAGAATTAAGGGCTAGTAGATTAAAAAAGACCAATGATAAAGTATAAATTTCACTTCCGAGAACGATAATTATGTAAATAATTATCGTTATTGGTAGTTAGGTTTCTTTAGTTGAATGGGAATGTTTTGATCCAGTAGAAGAATGCAAAACCTCTAGCTACAAATAAAGCAGCTAAAATGAATGTTATTAGAGGTATTTTATTTTTCATACTTTTTCCTCCAATGATTTAATCTTAAGCTAATTTAGTTAATATAACATGCGTTATTTGTTGAATAAATCTTAGATTTTTAAGTACAGTGAAGTATCTTGTATCAAAAATTAAACAACTATATTTTAACCCCGTCCTAAATTTAGAACGGGGTCATGCTTGTTTTAGGTTTTAAAATTAAATAACTATATTGTCTTTTTACAAGGAATCCATAACGGGTTCCTTTTTATATTCCCTTCAAAAGGTACACCTTTTGTAAACATGTTAAAAAACATTTATAAACGCTTATTAAGCCTCCACGACCTTTATAAATTCCTTAACGTACAGTGTTCTTATTATTGATTAACCGGATCTGTGCAATATTTCTTTGCAATTGCACTTGCTATATCAATTGCCCTTTGTAGGGTAACTTGTTTAGAACTAGAATCCAAAAGTTCCAGTCCAAATTCTTCATAAATCTCAAAATCATGACTTGTTACAAATCTATACTTTGAAGGGATAGATTCTCTGTCTATTGTTAAATGAAAAGCATAAGAATTATCTAAACACAATAATTCAACTTTAAACGTATTTAATGTACTAGCTTGACGAAATTGATAATACTCAACTGGATATAAATAATCGCCTTCATGATTGTAGTTAAAGTCTTTTGAGAAATTCATAATTACCACTCCTTATGGATTTATTTGGAATTATATTTATCATAACTCTATCTTAAGTTAAAAGTACAGAATTTTTAGTTTTTGATAATAACTGTGTCCCTTACGTAATTTAAAATTATAATTACCTATAACTATAAGTTCATATTGTTTTAATAAATATGAATTGAATAAAAGTATATGTCATTAGGTAAGAATACTTTCATTTTCTTAATAAAAAGTATAAAAGTTATTAGTTAAAATTTTATATTAATGTTATTTTATAGGAATAATGAGAATTCAATTAAATTAATATTAAGAATATTCAATATAAATATTATCAATTTACTATATATTCTATCTGTGTAAAATTATTAATGAGCTAAACTTTTCTTTAAATCTTTGCCCCTAACAAAGATTTAAGGGCATTACCATTTTTCTGGTTTAAGATATGTTGAAAAAAAGGATCTGTAATAGATTCTTTTTTTCTTTTGTTATAAATAAAAAGCACTTTTTAATGTTTTAAAAGTGTTTTTAACTTGATGTTGATGTGACGGAATCTCAAGTATGTAGAAATTAAAAAAAGACCCTTAATAATGCTAAAGGGACTTCGCTCATACAAATGATCTGCATATCAATTCACTTTTGATATACAGATCATTTGTATGATAATTTTTATAAATAATTGCGGAATTATGAACTTAC
>NZ_MAOG01000122.1:0-259 GCF_001884205.1 Bacillus sp. NH11B
GGAGGGGATTGTTGTGGACATAACTCAAAGTGTGGCAAGAATAGTGGTTAATGGGAAAGACCTTCCGTTCACTTCAGTTCAAACCTCTGCATGGAATCATGGGCCTGTAAATGATTTAATCGTTTCGACGAATCAGAGAGTGAATGAGCTTTATCAATTCATGTGGTCACAAGTACCAGTTACGATCTCGGTGTATTTTCTTCAAGGGGCGGACTTAATGAGATTCGCTAGGATTGCTGGAATTAATGAACGTGTAACG
>NZ_MAOG01000123.1:0-1669 GCF_001884205.1 Bacillus sp. NH11B
GTTTCGGAACCGTTAATGTGGCTGGTAACGGATAGGTAGAATTTCCAATGACGATTTCACGTTCTTGATAGGAAGCAGGTTGATCATAGCTAGGATGCGGGATGGTATAAGATTCTGGAGGCATCCTTACCCCAACTTCATCTACTTTTCCGCCAGGTGTAAATTTAAGGAGTAGCGGCATGGTAGTTCCTTGGGTAGTTCCTGGAATTTCCACCGTCTGATGGACCAAGTTTCGTTCTTTTATCACGGGGGTTCCCATGCTTTTTATCCCGCTCCAGTCACTTTGTGTCCACCAGTTTTGTAATGTGTTTGCTGTAAACTTGGATTGAAAAGCAGCAGAAGTCAGCTGGAGTGCCTCTGCATACTTACCTTGCTGGAGATATTCAAAAAATAATGATGTACGCTCCGTTAAAGAGATCAGTTTCTTTTTTTCAGATTGTTCCTCGCGTGTATCTGCGTGAATAGCTGTTGTAAGCGGGAAAGATGAAACGCCTAAAGAAAAGAGTAGGGTAAAGGTAAGTGCTGATTTTTGTATTTTCTTTTTTTTATTCATGTTTTAACCTCCAATATGTGATGATAAAAAACAGTTATGGTAATTAGGGTTCTGGTGCAAAAACTTCAAAATATTTGCAAGTAATCTCCAAGACTTGGACATACTGATATTATTAATCTAAAAAGCCGTAGATTTCTCCTTTTTCCACATGCATATTAACCCCAGAAATAATCTTTCTTCCTTCACTTTATATTTTGATTATACGAAACAAAGCTCTCGTTTTTCTTACTTGATACTTACAAATTCCTTAAGTGTATAAAATTTTTGTTTTTGGGCTATCTTAAAACCTTAGCTTGATGGATATGTGGTGCTACCCCACACCCATCAACTTAAGGTATATTTTTATACAAAACGTGGTCTTTTCACGTAGCATTTTATTATCGTTTATAGATGTTATAAAAGTAGGCATATCAAATAAACCCTGACGGGTTTGAATTTTTTTACTATGCTACCTGATGAGTAGAAGTGATATACTCATACACAACACCCAAAATATCAAAGACTGTCTTTTTCTCGTATCGATGAGATTTTCGTCCGTTGCGCTGTAGGAGGTTAAACAGACGAAGGAGAACCTTTGATAGCTCTTGGGTGTTTTTGTGTAATGCTTGGTGAAAAAGTGAAAAATAATCTTTAATTATGTACATCGCTTTATATTCACTTAGCTCTTTCTGTTTCTTACGTAACAGGAGTTCTCTCATCTTAAACATTGTAGAAGAGCATAATAGGATACTAATGAGTTGTCCATAAAGATGACATTCTAATCGCTCTTGTTTAATAGATTTACAACGATGAATTTGAAACCAGGATTTCCATATTTTAAATAACAGTTCAATTTGCCAACGTAGTGAATATAAATCATAGATTTTCTCTTTTGGTACCCATTCCGTAGGAATGTTTGTCATATATACCGTAATTCCTTGTAAAAGTTTCGTACGCTCTGTATATATAATTCCTTTTTTCTTTTCACGAATAGCTCGATCATGTAGGCGTTTTTGTTTTTGTTCCTCCGTACATTTATAAACCACAATACGAGTAGGAAGTTTGTCTTTACTCCCTACATATACATCATGTAATTCATACACTTGGCCAGGTTGTAATTGTTTCATGATGTCTTCC
>NZ_MAOG01000124.1:0-63855 GCF_001884205.1 Bacillus sp. NH11B
CGGAAGTTAAGCTCTCTAGCGCCGATGGTAGTTGGGACCTTGTCCCTGTGAGAGTAGGACGTCGCCAAGCAAAAACCTAAGTCGTTTCGACTTAGGTTTTTTGTGTTTATTTTTATTTACCAAATGTTAAAACCCATAAATTGAATAACGCTAAAGAAGAAAAAAGAATGAAAATAAGGCTATTCAAAGTAATAGCAATGATTTTTGGTTTTCCAGGTTTTCCGAGTACTCCTAAAATAATCCCTATGATAGGACACATTATTTCTAGCGCAAGTATATATTTAAAATAATGAGAGTAGAAAAAATGGGATGATATAAATAAGTATTCAATCATTACAGCAATTACTGCGATAGAGAAAAATAAATAGGATAATAGCATAGTTATTTTTTTCAAGATTATTCCCCCTTAGAAATTAATTCGCTACAATAATAAGTTCACAAGAGTGTATATACTTTGATTAAAACATACTAAAGTACTATATAAACAGCTATACGTAAAATAGATCTCTAGAAATATATATTCTAATTCCCTTTCCTTCTTGCATATAGTTGCAATTCTCCTTTTGAATATAACTAAAACACGAACGTTATCAGAGACTAATAAAAAAACATTCGATTATTTGTTGACATTGTTTATGGAATATTGTTAATATAGCCATAGAAACAATAATATAAGACCTCATATAATCGCGGGGATATGGCCTGCAAGTCTCTACCTAACGACCGTTATTCGTTAGACTATGAGGGAAAGTCACTCGGTATTTTTCTATTCACAAGGGATACGTATGCCTGAGTAGAGCGCTTTCTCTCATAGTAAAAGAGAAACTGTTCTATTTCAGGCTTTTTTTATTTGAATCGGGGGGATTCTAATATGAAATCACTAGTTGGAGTCATAATGGGAAGCACGTCAGACTGGGAAACAATGAAATATGCTTGTGACATTTTAGATGAATTAAATATACCGTATGAGAAAAAAGTTGTATCGGCTCATCGGACTCCGGATTATATGTTTGAATATGCAGAGACAGCTCGTGAACGTGGATTAAAAGTTATTATTGCTGGAGCTGGCGGGGCAGCACATTTACCAGGAATGGTTGCAGCGAAGACGAATCTTCCTGTAATCGGAGTTCCAGTTCAATCAAAAGCGTTAAACGGCTTAGATTCATTATTATCCATCGTCCAAATGCCAGGAGGGGTTCCAGTTGCAACTGTTGCAATTGGTAAGGCTGGTTCAACAAATGCTGGATTACTTGCTGCACAAATACTTGGATCATTTCATGATGACATACATGATGCATTAGAACTGAGACGAGAAGCTATTGAGAAAACTGTGCGTGAAGGTAGTGAGCTAGTATGACGAGAATCATTTTACCTGGAAAAACAATCGGTATTATTGGAGGCGGCCAGCTAGGAAGAATGATGGCATTGGCAGCTAAGGAGATGGGATATAAAATTGCTGTTTTAGATCCTACAAAGAATTCACCATGTGCACAAGTTGCTGATATTGAAATTGTTGCACCATATGACGATTTAAAAGCAATTCAGCATTTAGCAGAGATCAGTGATGTTGTCACATATGAATTTGAGAATATTGATTATAGATGTTTGCAATGGTTGGAAAAACATGCTTACTTACCACAAGGTAGTCAGTTGTTAAGTAAAACGCAAAATCGTTTTACAGAAAAGAATGCAATTGAAAAAGCGGGATTACCAGTAGCAACGTATAGATTGCTTCAAACTCAAGAGCAGCTTACTGAAGCAATCGCCGATTTATCATATCCTTCCGTCTTAAAAACAACGACAGGTGGATATGATGGGAAAGGGCAAGTTGTTTTAAGAAGTGAAGCTGACGTTGATAAAGCGCGAAAGCTTGCGAATGCAGCGGAGTGCATTTTAGAAAAATGGGTGCCTTTTGAAAAAGAAGTATCAGTTATTGTAATTCGAAGTGTAAGTGGTGAAACGAAAGTATTTCCGGTAGCGGAAAATATTCATGTAAATAACATTTTGCATGAATCTATCGTTCCAGCTCGCATTACAGAGGAACTTTCTCAAAAAGCAATTGCTTATGCAAAAGTGCTCGCAGATGAACTAGAACTTGTGGGAACACTAGCGGTAGAGATGTTTGCTACAGCTGACGGTGAGATTTACATTAATGAATTAGCACCAAGACCTCACAATTCAGGACACTATACACAGGATGCATGTGAAACGAGTCAATTTGGTCAACATATTCGAGCAATCTGTAATTTACCTCTTGGAGAAACAAATTTGTTAAAACCAGTTGTCATGGTAAACATTTTAGGCGAACATATAGAAGGGGTCCTAGGACAAGTGAATAGATTAACCGGGTGCTATTTACACTTGTATGGAAAAGAAGAAGCAAAAGCGCAGCGAAAAATGGGGCATGTTAATATTTTAAATGATAATATTGAAGTCGCTCTAGAAAAAGCAAAGAGTTTGCATATTTGGGACCATCAAGAACAACTGTTGGAGGGAAAAAGATGATTAATCGTTATACACGCCCTGAAATGGGTGCAATTTGGACGGAAGAAAACAAATTTAAGGCATGGTTAGAAGTTGAGATTTTAGCTTGTGAAGCATGGGCTGAGCTTGGCGATATTCCAAAAGAAGATGTTAAAAAAATTCGTGAGCATGCATCATTTGATATTGATCGTATTTATGAAATTGAAAAAGAGACACGTCATGACGTAGTGGCATTCACTCGTGCTGTATCAGAAACACCAGCATTAGGCGAGGAACGTAAATGGGTTCATTACGGTTTAACATCTACAGACGTTGTAGATACAGCGCTATCTTACATCTTAAAACAAGCGAATGAAATCATATTAAAAGACTTAGAAAACTTTGTAAGCATTTTAGCTAACAAAGCAAAAGAGCATAAATACACGATCATGATGGGAAGAACACACGGTGTTCATGCAGAACCAACAACATTTGGTTTAAAGCTTGGTCTTTGGTATGAAGAAATGAAACGTAACGTAGAGCGTTTTAAGCAAGCTGCTGATACAGTTCGCGTTGGTAAATTATCTGGTGCGGTTGGTACATATGCAAATATCGATCCATTCGTAGAAAAGTATGTTTGTGAAAACTTAGGATTAGAAGCAGCACCAATTTCAACACAAACATTGCAACGTGATCGCCATGCTCATTACATGTCAACACTTGCACTAATTGCAACATCTATCGAAAAGATGGCAGTTGAGATTCGTGGTTTACAGAAGAGTGAAACACGTGAAGTTGAAGAGGCTTTTGCAAAAGGCCAAAAAGGTTCTTCTGCAATGCCACATAAACGTAATCCAATTGGATCTGAAAATATGACTGGTTTAGCTCGTGTTATCCGCGGTTATATGATGACAGCTTACGAGAATGTTCCATTATGGCATGAGCGCGATATTTCTCACTCTTCAGCAGAACGCGTAATTTTACCAGATGCTACAATTGCGTTAAATTACATGTTAAATCGCTTTGGTAATATCGTAAAAAACTTAACTGTATACCCAGAGAATATGAAACGCAATATGACAAGAACATACGGATTAATTTACTCTCAGCGCGTAATGCTTACACTAATCGACAAAGGTATGGTACGTGAAGAAGCTTATGATATCGTACAGCCTAAAGCGATGGAAGCTTGGGAAACACAAGTACAATTTAAAGAGCTTGTAGAAGGCGATGAGCGTATTACGAGCAAGTTAACACAAGAAGAAATTAATGAATGCTTCAACTATGAGCATCACATGCAACATGTTGATACAATCTTTGAACGCCTTGGATTAAACGAAGCGTAAAATTTCATATGGCACAGAATAGAGTCATTCTGTGCCATTCTTTATAAAAATATTATTCACATTTTTCAAACTACAGGGGGCTTGCGAAATGCAAAAGCTAGAATTGCTGTATGAAGGTAAGGCAAAAAGAATTTATCGTACAGAATCAGCAGATATGGTTTGGGTAGAGTATAAAGATAGTGCGACTGCTTTCAATGGGGAGAAAAAAGAGACGATTACAGGAAAAGGTCGTTTGAACAATGAGATTACAACTTTATTGTTCAGAAAGTTACAAGAAGTAGGAATTAAAACACATTTTGTTGAGAAGTTATCTGAAACAGAGCAACTTGTTAAAAAAGTGAGTATTATTCCTCTAGAAGTTGTCACAAGAAATGTAATTGCAGGAAGTCTTTCAAAACGATTAGGAATGGAAGAGGGAACTGTACTTGCAGAACCAATCGTAGAATTTTACTTCAAAGATGATGATTTAGGAGATCCGCTTGTAACGGAAGATCATATTCGTGTATTAAACGTTGCATCGCCAGAGCAAGTAAGCGTATTACGAGATATGGCTCTACAAATCAATCAAATATTGATTGAGCATTTCGCAAGCTGTCGTGTAAGATTAGTAGATTTCAAATTAGAGTTTGGTGTAACCGATGAGGGAGAAATTATTTTAGCGGATGAAATTTCACCAGATACTTGCCGTTTATGGGATGAAGCGAGCAATGAAAAGTTTGATAAAGACGTATTCCGTCGTGATCTTGGGAATTTAACAGAAGCATATGAAGAAATTTTAAAACGTTTAGGGGGAATTTCACATGTATAAAGTTAAGGTATATGTAACGTTAAGAGAAAGTGTATTAGATCCACAAGGAACAGCAGTAAAAGGGGCACTTCATAGTCTTTCATTTACAGAAGTACAAGACGTTCGAATCGGAAAGTACATGGAACTAACAATTGATAAATCAGTATCTGACCTTGACGCAAAGGTAAAAGAAATGTGTGAAAAACTATTAACAAACGTTGTAATGGAAGACTTCCGTTATGAAGTTGAGGAGGTTGTCGCACAGTGAAATTTGCAGTAATAGTATTTCCGGGTTCGAACTGTGATGTCGATATGTTCCATGCAATTAAAGATGAGCTTGGTGAAGAAGTAGATTACGTTTGGCACGATAGAGAGAATTTAGATGAATATGATGCAATTTTACTACCTGGTGGATTCTCTTACGGTGACTATTTACGTTGTGGTGCTATTTCTCGCTTTGCTAACGCAATGAAAGCAGTGCAAAAAGCTGCTGAGCAAGGAAAACCAATTTTAGGGGTGTGTAATGGATTCCAGATTCTTGTTGAATCAGGATTACTACCAGGAGCACTAATGAGAAATGAAAACTTAAAATTTATGTGTCGCACTGTTCAGTTACGTGTTGAAAATAACGAAACGATGTTTACATCACAATATGAAAAAGATGAAGTAATCAATATTCCAATTGCACATGGTGAAGGGAATTACTATTGTGATGAAGCGACTCTTAAACAATTAGAAGAGAATAATCAAATCGCATTCCGTTATGTAGAAAATCCGAACGGTAGCGTTTCAGATATTGCTGGTATTGTAAATGAAAAGGGAAATGTACTTGGTATGATGCCACACCCAGAGCGTGCTGTAGATGAATTGCTTGGTGGTGCTGAAGGGTTAAAAGTCTTTCAATCTATCTTAAAACAGTGGAGGGAAACATATGTCGTTAATGCTTGAACCAAATCCAACACAAATTAAAGAAGAGCGTATATATGCGGAAATGGGGCTAACAGACGAAGAGTTTGCCATGGTTGAAAAGATTCTAGGCCGTTTGCCGAATTATACAGAAACAGGATTATTCTCTGTAATGTGGTCTGAACATTGTAGTTATAAAAATTCAAAACCAGTTCTTCGCAAGTTCCCAACGACAGGTGAGCGTGTCCTGCAAGGGCCTGGAGAAGGCGCTGGAATTGTAGATATCGGTGATAATCAAGCGGTTGTATTTAAAATGGAAAGTCATAACCATCCTTCTGCTATTGAACCATATCAAGGAGCAGCAACAGGCGTTGGTGGTATTATCCGTGACGTATTCTCTATGGGAGCACGTCCAGTAGCTCTATTAAACTCACTTCGCTTCGGTGAATTACAATCACCACGTGTGAAATATTTATTCGAAGAAGTAGTAGCAGGAATCGCAGGATACGGTAACTGCATCGGTATTCCTACTGTTGGCGGCGAAGTACAATTTGATCCATGTTATGAAGGAAATCCACTTGTAAATGCAATGTGCGTAGGTTTAATTAACCATGAAGATATTAAAAAAGGGCAAGCGCATGGTGCTGGTAATACAGTAATGTACGTAGGAGCATCAACTGGTCGTGATGGTATTCACGGTGCAACATTCGCATCTGAAGAGCTATCTGAAAGCTCAGAAGCGAAACGTCCGGCAGTTCAAGTAGGAGATCCATTTATGGAGAAACTTCTTATTGAAGCTTGCTTAGAACTTATTCAGTCGGATGCACTTGTTGGAATTCAAGATATGGGAGCTGCTGGTTTAACTTCATCTTCTGCAGAAATGGCAAGTAAAGCAGGTATGGGTATTGAAATGTACTTAGATGATGTACCACAGCGTGAAACGGGAATGACACCATATGAAATGATGTTATCTGAATCTCAAGAGCGTATGTTAATCGTTATAAAAAAAGGTAGAGAGCAAGAAATAGTAGATTTATTTGAGAAGTATGGTCTTGCAGCAGTTACGATGGGGAAAGTAACGGAAGACAAAATGCTTCGTTTATTCCATAAAGGTGAAAAGGTAGCTGAAGTACCAGCAGATGCTCTTGCAGAAGAAGCGCCAATTTATCATAAACCATCAAAAGAAGCAGCGTACTTTGCTGAGTTCCAGCAGATGAAAATGGAAACACCAAAAGTAGAAGATTATAAAGAAACGTTATTCGCTTTACTACAACAACCGACAATTGCAAGTAAAGAGTGGGTATATGATCAATATGATTATCAAGTACGCACAAGCACAGTTGTTACACCAGGTTCAGATGCAGCGGTTGTACGTGTACGCGGTACAGAAAAAGGATTAGCAATGACGACAGATTGCAACTCACGCTATATTTACTTAGATCCAGAAATGGGCGGGAAAATTGCAGTAGCAGAGGCAGCGCGTAATATCGTATGTTCTGGCGGAGAACCACTTGCAATTACAGATTGCTTAAACTTTGGTAACCCAGAAAAACCAGAGATCTTCTGGCAAATTGAGAAATCAGTAGACGGTATGAGTGAAGCTTGTCGCACATTACAAACGCCAGTTATCGGCGGAAACGTATCGATGTATAACGAGCGTAGTGGTGAAGCGGTATATCCAACACCGACTGTTGGTATGGTTGGTCTTGTACATGATTTAAAACACGTAACAACACAAGAATTTAAGCAAGCTGGCGATTTAGTTTACGTAATCGGAGAGACGAAAGCTGAGTTTGGTGGAAGTGAATTACAGAAAATGGTCCACGGCAAAATTTTCGGCCAATCACCAAGTATCGATCTAGATGTAGAATTAAAACGTCAAAAACAAGTATTAGAAGCAATTCAAGCTGGCCTTGTTCAATCTGCACATGATGTTGCTGAAGGTGGTTTAGCAGTTGCGATTTCTGAAAGTGCAATTGGTGCTAACGGTTTAGGTGCTACTGTGAAACTAGACGGAGAAGCAACGGCGGTATTATTTGCGGAATCACAATCTCGCTTCGTTCTAACTATAAAACGTGAAAATAAAGAAGCGTTCGAGAAAGTCGTTGAAGCAACTCAAGTTGGAGAAGTAACAAATACAAATGAAGTAACAATTCATAATGAAGAAAATGAAGTATTACTTACAGCAAATGTAGATGAAATGAGAAAGGCTTGGAAAGGGGCAATCCCATGCTTGCTGAAATAAAGGGGTTAAATGAAGAATGTGGCGTTTTCGGAATTTGGGGGCATGAAAATGCAGCACAAGTTTCGTACTACGGATTGCACAGTTTGCAGCACCGTGGACAAGAGGGCGCAGGCATTGTTGTAAATAATGGGGAAAAGATCATCGGTCACAAGGGGTTAGGTTTAATATCGGAAGTGTTTTCAAGAGGTGAGCTAGAAGGATTAAACGGAAAATCAGCAATCGGACACGTACGATATGCGACAGCTGGTGGAAGTGAAGTTGCTAACGTTCAGCCATTATTATTCCGTTTTTCTGATCACAGTATGGCGCTAGCCCATAACGGAAATTTAATTAACGCAAAAATGCTTCGCCGTGAATTAGAGGCAGAAGGAAGTATTTTTCAAACTAGTTCAGATACAGAAGTACTTTTACATCTCATTAAACGTAGTACGAAAGATTCTTTAATTGAAAGTGTAAAAGAAGCTCTAAATAAAGTGAAAGGTGCGTTCGCATATCTTTTACTAACTGGAAATGAAATGATTGTTGCGCTAGATCCGAACGGGTTCCGTCCTCTTTCAATTGGAAAGATGGGGGATGCTTACGTTGTAGCATCAGAAACATGTGCTTTCGATGTAGTAGGTGCAACATACATTCGTGATGTAGAACCTGGTGAATTACTTATCATCAATGATGAAGGAATTCACGTAGATCGTTTTACAAATGAAGTAGATCATGCAATTTGTAGTATGGAGTATATTTACTTTGCACGTCCGGATTCTAATATTGCAGGTATTAACGTTCATGCAGCACGTAAAAATATGGGGAAACGCTTAGCGGCAGAAGCTCCTATTGAAGCTGATGTTGTTACTGGTGTACCAGACTCTAGTATTTCAGCTGCGATCGGCTATGCGGAGGCAACAGGCATTCCGTATGAGTTAGGATTAATTAAAAATCGTTACGTTGGACGTACATTTATTCAACCTTCTCAAGAACTGCGCGAGCAAGGGGTAAAGATGAAGCTTTCCGCAGTAAGAGGTGTAGTTGAAGGAAAACGAGTTGTTATGATTGATGACTCTATCGTAAGGGGAACGACAAGTAAACGAATTGTTCGTATGCTTCGTGAGGCTGGAGCGACAGAAGTTCATGTAAGAATAGCTTCACCACCTCTTAAGTATCCATGTTTCTATGGCATTGATATTCAAACGAGAAAAGAATTAATTGCAGCAAATAATACAGTAGAAGAAATCCGTGAAATAATCGGAGCAGATTCTTTAACATTTTTAAGCGAAGATGGATTAGTAGATGCAATTGGACGTCCGTATGAAGGGAAATATGGCGGCCTATGTATGGCTTACTTCAATGGAGACTATCCAACAGCTCTTTATGATTATGAGCAAGAGCTTTTAGAAAGTATGAAATAAGAAAGTGGAAAAGCTTCTACTTCTTTTGATGTAGAAGCTAGCTTCTTTCTTAAAACGGCCGCCCTGGATGGGGAGAAATTAAAAGACGAGGTGTAAATAACGATGGCGAATGCATATAAGCAAGCAGGAGTAGATATTGAAGCTGGATATGAAGCGGTATCTCGCATGAAAAAACACGTACAAACAACAATGAGAAAAGAAGTACTAGGCGGTTTAGGCGGTTTTGGAGGTATGTTTGATCTATCAAAATTTGCATTAGAAGAACCTGTATTAGTATCTGGAACAGATGGCGTGGGAACGAAATTGATGCTCGCTTTTATGGCAGATAAACATGACACAATTGGTATTGATGCAGTAGCAATGTGTGTAAATGATATTGTTGTCCAAGGAGCAGAACCGCTTTTCTTCCTTGATTATATTGCTTGTGGTAAAGCTGAACCTAGTAAAATTGAAAACATCGTCAAAGGTATATCAGAGGGCTGTCGCCAAGCTGGTTGTGCATTAATTGGTGGAGAAACAGCTGAAATGCCAGGAATGTATTCTACGGAAGAGTACGATTTAGCTGGTTTTACAGTTGGAATTGTTGATAAAAAGAAAATTGTAACAGGTGAGAAAATTGAAGCTGGTCACGTATTAATTGGATTAGCATCTAGCGGTATTCATAGTAATGGTTACTCTTTAGTACGAAAAGTGTTACTAGAAGATGGAGAACTATCTTTAGATCGCATTTACGGACGCTTAGAGCTACCTCTTGGTGAAGAATTATTAAAACCAACGAAAATTTATGTCAAACCTATTTTAGAACTATTGAAGAAACATGAAGTATACGGTATGGCGCATATTACAGGTGGCGGATTCATTGAAAATATTCCACGTATGTTGCCAGAGGGAATTGGTGCTGAAATTGAGCTAGGAGCTTGGGAAATTCAGCCGATCTTCAGTTTACTTCAAGAAGTTGGAAAACTGGAAGAGAAAGAAATGTTCAATATTTTTAACATGGGTATTGGTATGGTAGTAGCGGTGAAGGAAGAAGATGCAAAAGATATTGTTCGTCTTCTTGAAGAGCAAGGAGAAACAGCTCGTATTATTGGACGCACTGTACAAGGTGCTGGCGTTACTTTTAACGGGAGCACAGAACTATGAGTAGATTAGCAGTCTTTGCTTCTGGAAGCGGATCGAACTTCCAATCTCTTATTAACGCGGTAGAAGAAAAAAGATTGGATGCAGATATTAGTTTATTAGTATGTGATAAACCAGAAGCACGTGCTGTTGGACGGGCACATTATCATCATATCCCGTGTTTCGCCTTTTCAGCGAAAGCATATGAGTCAAAAGAAGCATTTGAAAAAGAGATATTAAAGAAGCTAGAAGAGTATGAAATTGATTATGTTATTTTAGCTGGATATATGCGTTTAATTGGGTCGACTTTACTAGGAGCGTATGGTGGGAAGATTATTAATATTCATCCATCACTATTACCGAGTTTTCCGGGTAAAGATGCTGTTGGTCAAGCGTTAGAAGCGGGTGTGAAAGTAACTGGAGTAACGATTCATTATGTAGATGCAGGTATGGATACAGGTCCGATTATTGCGCAAGAAGCAGTAGTTGTTTCTGAAGGGGATACGAGAGAAAGCTTACAAAAGAAAATTCAACAAGTTGAACATAAATTATACGTAAATACAGTGAATCAAATTGTTCAGTCTGTGAAAGAAACAACTGTTAACTAACATACAACCAGGGGTGAAGGATAAATGAAAAAGCGTGCATTAGTAAGTGTTTCAGATAAAACAGGAGTAGTAGAATTTGTTAAAGGTTTACTTGAACAAGGGATCGAAGTTATCTCAACAGGTGGTACGAAAAAATTACTAGAAGAAAACGGCTTACAAGTAATTGGTATTTCTGAAGTAACTGGTTTCCCAGAAATTATGGATGGTCGCGTAAAAACATTACATCCAAACATTCATGGTGGTCTATTAGCAGTTCGCGATAATGAAACGCATGTAGCGCAAATGAATGAATTAGGCATTCAACCAATTGACTTTGTTGTTGTTAACTTATACCCATTTAAAGAAACAGTCGCTAAGCCTGATGTAACATTTGCTGATGCAATTGAAAATATTGATATCGGTGGCCCGACAATGATTCGCTCTGCTGCGAAAAATCATAAATTTGTATCGGTAATTGTAGATCCAGTAGATTATGATGTTGTATTAGCGGAACTGAAAGAGAACGGCGAAGTAAAAGAAGAGACGAAACGTAAATTAGCAGCGAAAGTATTCCGTCATACAGCGGCATATGATGCGTTAATCTCTAACTACTTAACAGAGCAAATGGGTGAAGAAAGTCCAGAAACATTAACGGTGACATTTGAGAAAAAACAAGATTTACGCTATGGAGAAAATCCACATCAAAAAGCAACATTCTATAAAGCGCCATTCGCTGCAACTTCTTCTGTTGCATACGCAGAACAATTACACGGTAAAGAATTATCCTATAACAATATTAACGATGCAGACGCAGCGCTTAGCATCGTAAAAGAATTTACAGAACCAGCAGTAGTAGCGGTAAAACATATGAATCCATGTGGTGTTGGAGTAGGAACTGATATTCATGAAGCATACACACGTGCTTATGAGGCAGATCCAGTATCAATTTTTGGCGGTATTATTGCAGCTAATCGTGAAATTGATAAAGCTACAGCTGAAAAGTTACATGAAATTTTCTTAGAAATTGTTATCGCACCTTCGTTCTCGCAAGAAGCTTTAGAAGTGTTGCAAAGTAAGAAGAACTTACGCTTACTAACTGTAAATATTGAAAAAGCGACAAGTGCAAGTAAAAAACTAACTTCTGTACAAGGTGGACTTCTTATTCAAGAGGAAGATACGTTATCATTAGATGAGGACGCAATTTCAATTCCAACGAAACGTGAACCATCAGAGCAAGAATGGAAAGATTTAAAACTAGCTTGGAAAGTTGTAAAACATGTGAAATCAAATGCAATTGTTTTAGCGAATGATAACATGACAGTTGGTGTAGGTGCGGGACAGATGAACCGTGTAGGTTCTGCAAAAATCGCAATTACACAAGCTGGCGAAAAAGCACAAGGTAGCGCACTTGCATCTGATGCTTTCTTCCCAATGCCAGATACAGTAGAAGAAGCAGCAAAAGCTGGTATTACAGCAATTATCCAACCAGGTGGATCAATTCGTGATGAGGATTCTATTAAAATGGCAGATATGTATGGGATTGCTATGGTGTTCACTGGCGTACGTCATTTCAAACACTAATAGAGGATGTTTAAAAGGTCCGGTCAAGATAACTGTCGCATGTCATCGTTGCATCGCCAGTGCGGTACTCATGTAGGAAAACTACACTCCGTGTCCTCCTGGCGAATGCGCCTTGATCTGCTCGGTTCCCTTGATCCTCCCTTTTAAACTTCTATTGATATGAAAGCAAACTAGGAGCATAGCTTCTAGTTTGTACTTATTTAAGTATTGGGGGATGAAATATGAATGTTTTAGTAATTGGTCGCGGTGGGCGTGAGCATGCTTTAGCTTGGAAATTTGCACAATCTGAAAAGGTAGAAAAAGTATATGTAGCGCCAGGTAATGAAGGTATGCGAGATGTTGCAACACCAGTTGATATTGATGAGAATGATTTCGATGCATTAGTCTTATTTGCAAAAGAGAATAATGTTGAATTAACTTTCGTTGGACCAGAAATTCCACTTATGAACGGAATCGTGGATCGTTTTAAGGAAGAGGGACTTCGCGTATTTGGTCCTAATAAAGCGGCTGCTGTTATTGAAGGTAGTAAAGCTTTTACAAAAGAGCTTATGAAAAAGTATGATATTCCAACTGCGGCATATGAAACTTTTACAGACTATGAAGAAGCAGTAAAGTACATTCAAAAAGTTGGTGCGCCAATTGTTATTAAAGCTGATGGATTAGCTGCTGGTAAAGGTGTAACAGTAGCAATGACACTTGAAGATGCATTACAAGCTGTGAAAGAAATGCTGCAAGATGTGAAATTCGGTGAAGCAAGCAAGAAGGTCGTTATTGAAGAGTTTCTAGATGGACAAGAATTTTCATTAATGGCATTCGTGAATGGAACAACCGTACATCCGATGGTAATTGCTCAAGATCATAAACGCGCTTTTGATGGGGATAAAGGTCCGAATACAGGCGGAATGGGTGCATATTCTCCAGTACCACAAATTCCAGAATCAGCAGTTCAAGAAGCGATTCAAACAGTATTACACCCAACTGCCAAGGCGATGATTGCAGAAAACCGTTCGTTTACAGGTATTTTATATGCAGGTCTTATTTTAACAAATGATGGTCCAAAGGTAATTGAATTTAATGCGCGCTTTGGTGATCCTGAAACGGAAGTTGTATTACCACGCTTAGAAAACGATTTAGTTGATGTATGTAATGCTGTATTAGATGAAAGTGAATTAAAATTACAATGGTCAGAAGAAGCGGTAATCGGTATCGTACTGGCTTCTAAAGGATACCCAGAAGCATATAAAAAAGGTGATATTATTAGCGGATTAGATGCGCTGCAAGATGTGATTGTTTTCCATGCGGGTACAGCGATGAAACATGGTGACTTTGTAACAAACGGTGGCCGTGTACTATTTGTTGCTTGTAAGGCGAATAGTTTACAAGAAGCGAAAGACAAAGTATATAAAGAAATCGGTAAAATTGAGAGTGATGGTCTATTTTATCGAAGTGATATAGGATATCGTGCAATTGGGCATGAGATGACGAGAAGCTAATATAAAAATCCCGCTGATTTCTCAGCGGGATTTTTTATTCATCTTTATTTTTTTTTAATTTTCCTTTTTGCTTTGCCATTTCTCGAAGCAAATACTCGATGTGTGCATTGACGCTACGAAACTCATCATTCGCCCATTTTTCGATGACTGCGTGTAATTCAGGATCAATACGTAATGGAAAGCTTTTCTTTTTAGCCATAATTATTTACAACCTTTTAATATAGGCTTCCTGTATTAATAACTGGTTGCGCACCTTTATCTGAAACGATGGCAACTAATAAATTGTTCACCATATTTGCTTTACGCTCGTCATCGAGTTCCAGTACGCCTTCTTCATCTAACATGTGGATTGAATCTTTCGCCATCTTCACAGCACCTTCAACAATCTCTTTTCTAGCAGCTAATACTGCTTTTGCTTGTTGACGTTGGAGCATTGCATGGGCAATTTCTGTTGCGTAAGCTAAATGCGTTAAACGAGTTTCTAATACTTCTACACCAGCAATTTCAAGGCGTGCTTCTAGCTCACGCTTTAATTCTTCAGAGATTTCTTCAGTGTTTCCTCGTAACGTGATACAAGTTTCATCTTGGAAATTATCATAAGGATATTTTGTTGCAACGTGGCGGATTGCCGTTTCGCTTTGGATTTCTACGAATCGATCGTAATGCTCAACGCCAAACATTGCTTTTGCAGAATCAACAACTTTATATACGATAACAGCTGCAATTTCAATTGGATTTCCCTCAACATCATTTACTTTTAATTTCTTACTATTAAAGTTTTCAACACGTAAAGATACAGTTTGACGGAATGCAAACGGAATTGTTAAAAATAAACCGTTTTGACGAATTGTTCCTAAATAATTACCGAAGAACGTAATGACTTTCGCTTGGTTAGGTTGAACAATACCAATACCTGTAGCGAGAACCGCTGCTAAAATAATTGTTAATGCTGCTACTATGAAAATTTCTTGGACAAGGCAAAATACACCGATAGCGGCTAAAACTAAAATTCCAATAACGCCGAGAAATCCATTAACATAAAATACTTGTTTTTCTTTCATATGATCGCCTCCTGATATAAAAATGATATCACTTTTATATCATTCTATGCAAGGGGTTTACACCTAATTTTCTGAATTTTATTGATTGATTTATGTACGTTTCAGGGATGTAACTCTAAAAAATAAGAATGTACGTTCTGTTTTGTGGTAAAATAAAGAAGACTTAACCGCCCACTGCAGCAGCTAAGTCTCTTTGAGAGCATCTTGCGTCGTGACAAATGATTCAAAGCGGTTTTGCCAGGATTATATCTTCAATCGCTGACTCAATCTCTTTGTCAGAAGCGTCATAACTTCCATTTGACTGTGGTTTGTCATGATTGGAAGTTTGGTTCACTTCTTCTTTAGCATGTCCTTTTTCAGCAAAATTCATGCTAGGCATTTTAAATACGCCCATACTCATGAATTTTCCAAATTTACATACTTCAGCAATAGGGCAGAAACGAACAATCCCCTCTGCAATTTTCATTGCACCAAACCATAGTAAAACTTTAGACCAAGTGCATCCAGGTTTGCGTACGAGTTTAGCGGTACTACAACCGAAGAGGATAAGTCCGAGTGTAATTCGAATTAGAGCATTGATTGTACCGATGTTTTGCTTCATTTGAAAAACACTCCTTTTTGATGAACTTCGAAATAGCAAATACTATTTCTTTTATTAGTATCCCGTGTGCTTTTGATGATATGTAATCCAACATTTGACGTTAAAAAAGATGTTGGAATGGGCGTGTGTGTAAGTAGCTTTTTTTGTTATAATGAAAGAATGCATAAAAGGGAGCGCGAAACTCGACTCGCCTTTGTGAACAGATGTAGTAGAAGAATTTCAAAAATCCTAATAAAAACTAACTGCTTTTTTGAGCAGGGATATAGATATGATTAGAAAAAAGAAAGGGTGTTTTCATGTACGATATTTCCAAATGGAAACATGTATTTAAGCTAGATCCAAATAAGGAGCTAAGCGATGAACATTTAGAAATGATTTGTGAGTCTGGAACAGATGCTGTTATTGTAGGCGGAAGTGATGGCATAACAATTGATAATGTACTACACATGCTAGTAAGCATTCGTAGATATGCAGTTCCTTGTGTGTTAGAGGTTTCTGATGTGGAAGCAATTACACCAGGATTTGATTTTTATTATATCCCAAGTGTTTTAAATAGCCGAAAGGTAGAATGGGTAACAGGTGTTCATCATGAGGCTTTGAAAGAATTTGGGGATATTATGGACTGGGACGAAATTTTCATGGAAGGGTATTGTGTTTTAAATCCTGAAGCGAAAGTAGCCCAGCTTACAGATGCGAAATGTGATGTAACAGAAGAAGATGTGATTGCATACGCGCGTTTAGCAGACAAGCTATTACGTTTACCGATATTTTATTTAGAATATAGCGGTACGTATGGCGACATTGAACTTGTTAAAAATGTAAAAGCAGAATTAAAACAAGCGAAGTTGTATTATGGCGGCGGTATTTCTAATGCAGAACAAGCGAAAGAAATGGCGCAGTATGCTGATACGGTAGTTGTTGGAAATATTATTTATGATGATATAAAATCGGCATTAAAAACAGTTAAAGCAGTAAAAGGAGAGTAGGTGCAGGCGTATATGAGTACGACAGATAGGTTATTAAATGGTTTAAATCCGCAACAACAAAAAGCAGTACAAACAACGAATGGACCACTTCTATTAATGGCAGGCGCAGGTAGTGGTAAAACACGTGTGTTAACACATCGTATTGCGTATTTACTTGGTGAAAAAGGTGTAGCACCATGGAATGTACTAGCTATTACCTTTACAAATAAAGCAGCTCGTGAAATGCGCGAGCGTATTGATGCACTTGTCGGACCAGAAGCAGAAGATATTTGGATTTCGACGTTCCACTCTATGTGTGTACGTATTTTACGACGCGATATCGATCGTATTGGTATTAATCGTAACTTTACAATCTTAGATTCAGGCGATCAGTTAACTGTAGTCAAAAAAATTATGAAAGAGCGCAATATTGATCCGAAGAAATTTGAGCCGCGCTCTATTTTAGCTGGTATTAGTAATGCGAAAAATGAATTGTTATCTGCAGATAAATATGCGAAAAAAATTACAATCGCTGATCCATATGAAAAATTAACGAGCGATGTATATACAGAATATCAAAAACGTCTTTTGAAAAATAATTCATTAGACTTTGATGATTTAATTATGACAACGATTCAGCTATTTGAACGTGTTCCAGAAGTACTAGAGTTTTATCAGCGTAAGTTCCAATATATTCACGTGGATGAGTATCAAGATACGAACAAAGCGCAGTACCTTCTTGTTAAACATTTAGCAGCACGTTTTAAAAATCTTTGCGTTGTAGGTGATTCTGATCAGTCTATTTACCGCTGGCGCGGGGCTGACATTTCTAACATTTTGTCATTTGAAAAAGACTATGAGAATGCGCAAGTTATCCTGTTAGAACAAAATTATCGTTCGTCACAAAATATTTTAAATGCAGCGAATGCTGTTATTGAAAAAAATTCAAACCGTAAACCGAAAAAATTATGGACAGACAATCAAGTTGGAAGCAAAATCTCGTATTACCGTGCTGCAACGGAAAAAGACGAAGCGTATTTTGTTGCGAAAAAAATTCGTGACGATATTCAAATGGGAAAACGAAAATATACTGATTTTGCAGTGTTATATCGTACAAATGCTCAGTCTCGTATGGTCGAGGAGATTTTCCTGAAATCTAATATTCCTTACAAAATTGTCGGCGGTACTAAGTTCTACGACCGTAAAGAGATTAAAGATATTTTGGCGTACTTACGTTTAATTGGGAATCCAGATGATGAAATTAGTTTCGCACGTATTATTAACATGCCGAAGCGCGGAATTGGTGCGACTTCTATCGATAAAATTATTAATTACGGTGTACAAAATGGAATTTCATTAACTGCTGTATTCGATGAGATTGAGCATGTTGGAGTAAGTGCGAAAATTACAAAGGCAGTAAAAGAATTCGCAGGTTTATTACACAACTGGGTAAATATGCAAGAGTATTTATCTGTTACAGAATTGGTTGAAGAAGTTATTGAAAAGACAGGCTATCGCGACATGCTGAAAAATGAGCGTACTTTAGAAGCAGAAGGTCGTCTAGAGAACTTAGACGAGTTTCTATCTGTTACACAAACATTCGAATCTCAAAGTGAAGATAAGAGCCTTGTTGCATTCTTAACAGACTTAGCTCTTGTTGCGGATATTGATCGTGTAGATGAAGATCCAACTGCTGGTGAAGAAGTTATTTTGATGACGATGCACTCGGCAAAAGGATTAGAGTTCCCAGTTGTCTTTATTGTTGGTTTAGAGGAAGGGATATTCCCGCATACTCGTTCTCTGATGGAAGAAGATGAAATGCAAGAAGAACGTCGTCTTGCTTATGTAGGTATTACTCGTGCAGAAGAAGAATTATATTTATCCAATGCACAAATGCGTACTTTATTTGGTAGAACAAGTATGAACGCATCATCTCGATTTATTACAGAAATCCCGGCAGAACTAGTGGAATCATTAAATGAAACAGCGCCGAAGCGTGAAACTTCGTTTGGGGCAAAGGGAAGAACGAAAAGTACAACAAAAAGTACAACTACAACCCGTTCTCGTTCAGCTTTCGTACGTCCTGCAGCTAAGACAACGGGTGGCGAACAAATTGGCTGGGCAGTAGGCGATAAAGCTTCCCACCAAAAATGGGGAGTCGGTACAGTTGTAAGTGTAAAAGGTGAAGGCGATGCAAAAGAATTAGATATTGCGTTCCCAAGCCCAATTGGTGTTAAACGTTTATTAGCAAAATTCGCACCTGTGACGAAACAATAGGAAAGGAATGAGGATATGTCAAAAGAGATAGCAAAAAAACGTATAGAAGAACTACGTGATTTGTTAAATACATTTAACTATCAATATCACGTATTAGACAATCCTTCTGTTTCTGATGCGGAGTATGACCGTAATATGCAGGAGCTTATAAAATTAGAAGCAGAGAACCCAGAGTTTATGAGTGAAGACTCTCCCTCCATTCGTGTTGGGGGGACTGTTCTTGATATATTTGAAAAGGTAACGCATAAATCACCAATGTTAAGTTTAGGAAACGCGTTTAATGAAGGAGATTTGCGTGATTTTGATCGAAGAGTACATCAGGGAATTGATGATGCGAATGTAAGATATATATGCGAATTAAAAATTGACGGACTTGCTGTTTCACTTCATTATGAAAAAGGACGCTTTATTCAAGGAGCAACACGTGGTGATGGTATAACGGGTGAAGATATTACCCAAAACTTAAAAACGATTAAAGCTATCCCGCTGCGTTTAAATGAAGAAGTAACGTTAGAAGCACGAGGCGAGGCTTATATGCCGAAGCGTTCATTCGTTAAGTTGAATGAAGAGAAAGAACAAAATGGTGAAGATGTATTTGCGAATCCACGTAATGCGGCAGCGGGATCGATACGTCAACTTGATCCGAAAATTGCAGCGAAGCGTAATTTATCTATGTTTGTGTATGGTCTTGCTAATGTAGAAGAAAAAACAATTCCATCCCATAGTGAATCACTGGATTTCTTAGGGGAGCTTGGATTTAAGACGAATCCAAATCGTCGTACATGTGAAACAATCGAAGATGTAATAGCCTATGTAGAAGAATGGCAAGAAAAACGCCCGCATCTTGATTATGAGATTGATGGAATCGTTATAAAGGTAGACGATGTTGCTCTTCAAGAAAGCTTAGGAACTACAGCAAAGAGTCCAAGATGGGCGATTGCTTATAAATTCCCGGCTGAAGAAGTTGTTACGAGATTAACAGGGATTGAATTAAGTGTCGGCCGCACAGGGGTTGTAACACCAACTGCAGAGCTAGAGCCAGTGCGAGTAGCTGGAACTATTGTTCGTCGTGCTTCTTTACATAACGAAGATTTAATTCGTGAAAAAGATATTCGAATCGGTGACTACGTTGTTGTGAAAAAAGCTGGAGATATCATTCCTGAAGTTGTGAACGTTATTTTTGATAAGCGTACTGGTGAGGAAAAAGAATATCATATGCCAACGCATTGTCCAGCGTGTGAGAGTGAACTTGTTCGTTTAGAAGAAGAAGTAGCACTTCGATGTATAAATCCGACTTGTCCAGCTCAAATTCGTGAAGGGTTAATCCATTTCGTTTCAAGAAATGCAATGAATATTGACGGACTTGGAGAACGTGTAATTACACAACTCTTTGATGCGGATTATATTCGTACGTTTGCTGATTTATATTCATTGACGAAAGAGCAATTATTACAGCTAGAACGATTCGGTGAAAAATCAGCAACAAATTTAGTTCAAGCAATTGAGAATTCTAAGGAAAACTCATTAGAGCGATTATTATTCGGTCTGGGTATTCGTCATGTCGGTGCGAAAGCGGCACGTACATTTGCTGAGCATTTCGAAACGATGGATGAGCTTGTGAAAGCGACGGAAGAAGAACTAAAAACAATTAATGAGATTGGTGAAAAAATGGCTCAATCCGTTGTAACGTATTTCGATAATGAAGACGTATTAGAGCTATTACAACAATTTAAAGAGTATGGCGTGAACATGGCATACAAAGGGATAAAAATTGCTGATTTACAAAATGTTGAATCGTACTTCGCAGGAAAAACTGTCGTCTTAACAGGGAAATTAGAAGTTATGGGCCGCAGTGAAGCGAAGAAGAAAATTGAGGCATTAGGTGGAAAAGTAACAGGAAGTGTTAGTAAAAGTACGGATTTAGTTGTTGCTGGTGAAGCTGCTGGTTCGAAATTAGCACAAGCAGAGAAGCACAATGTTGAAGTTTGGAATGAAGAGAGGTTCTTACAAGAGCTGAATAAGTAAGAGGTGCAAACTTACGATGAAAAAAATAGCGTTAGCGGTATTAAGTCTTAGCCTACTTGTAAGTGGGTGTAGCATGGGTTCTAACAAAGATGAAAAAACAGTTGAGAAATCAGGGAAAGCGAAAGAGCAAGCTGTTATCTCAAAATACTCCATTTCGGATGAATATTATAAGACAACATTTCCATTTGATCCAGGTAGTGCACGTGGTTTAGTTGGACAAAGTTTGAACAATCGTCTAGATATAGATGAATTTGAAACGGGACTAATGCGCATTGCGAAAGAATCATTTAGCACGAAAGATTATTTCTTTAAAGGTGGAGACGTTTTAGACACACAAACGATTCAAATGCTTGTGAAAAGAAAGCGTACAGATGCTCAACAAAAAGAGCTAGAGGATAAGTTGAAAAAAGATGCGGTTAAATTTCCAAATATAGGGTTAAACCCTGCCTTAGGTGAAGGATCAGAATCGTTAGAAGTAAAAAATACAAAAAATCCAATGTATATCTCAAATATTTTAGAACATGACTATTACTTACAAAATGGTGATAAAGGTACTGAGCCTGATGGTGTTGTAGTTGGATTAGCGATGAATTCGGTTCATTATTACGAGGAAGAGCATGGTTATCCGCGTGAGGCTAAAATTGAGCAAGAAAAAATGTTAGCTGAAGGGAAAAAAATGGCACAAGAAATCTTGAAAGTCATGCAGCAAAAAAGGCCTGGAATAAAAGATGTTCCGGTTACATTTGCAATTTATCGTCAAGGTCCACAGTCTTCGCTTGTACCAGGGAATTTTGTTTCTTATGCTAAGGTAGAAAAAGGCAGTGAAACGGTTGAGGATTGGAAGCCGATCAATGAGAAATATTATTTGTTCCCGTCTGAACAAGCAAAAGCGGATAATAAACGTGAAGACCTTGCAAGGGTGTCAAACTTTAAATCAAAATTAAGTGAGTATTTCCAAGGCGATTATACAGCTATTATTGGTACTGGAATGTATAGAGATGATGAATTAAAAGAAATGAAGCTCGATATTCCTGTCCAATTCAATGGGAAAGCTGAAGTCATTGGTTTTACACAATATGTAGCTGGACTTGTTATGGAATACTTCCCTAATTATATGAAAGTACAAGTAACAATTAAATCAGTGGAACGCCCAGAAGCAATTATTATACGTGAAGCGAAGCAAGATGAACCACTTGTGAAAATTTTAGATTAAAGATGAAAGCTGTTTCTATAAAGGAACAGCTTTTTTTCTTGAAAAATTTTGTTATAATTTTAAATGTTACAAATAAAGGGGTAAGGGGTAAAATCATGGAAGAACTAAGCTTTCAAGTCATTATTTTATTAATTGCATTCGGGTTTTTAGCTGCTTTTATTGATTCGGTTGTTGGAGGAGGAGGGTTAATTTCGCTTCCTACGCTTATGTTTGTTGGTTTATCACCAGCTTCGGCAATTGCAACAAATAAATTAGCTGCAACGATGGGGACGCTTACGAGTACAATTTATTTTATTCGATCAGGTAAGGTTGATTTTCGAATTGTAGGAAAGTTAATCCCATTAACTATTGTTGGAGCAGTCGCAGGTGCTTTAGTGGTAAAGTTTATTCCACCTGATATTTTGCGTCCACTAGTACTCGTAATGTTGGTTTTTATTGCCATTTATATTATTGCGAAAAAAGATTGGGGAAGTGCATCTACCTATAAAAAGATGACAAAAGGGAAAACATTAATGTTTTTCTTTGTTATTTTAATGATAGGGTTTTACGACGGATTTTTTGGACCTGGGACAGGATCCTTTTTAATTTTTGCATTTTTATTAATTGGTTTGGATTTTATTCAAGCGGCAGCATCTGGAAAACTTTTGAATTTCGTTAGTAATATCGTATCTTTAATTACTTTTTTATTTTTAGATGTGATTCATTTTGAATACGGTATTATTATGGGGTTATCAATGATTTTAGGTGCTTATTTTGGATCGAAGTTTGCGGTTCAAAAAGGTGTTGGATATATAAGGACTTTATTTTTATTAGTTACTATTTTATTAATAGGGAAAAATGTTTTGGAATATACTCATATTTTGTAGATTCATACGTATGTATGAATCTCTTTTTTTTATTATATTTTAAAAATTAATTAATTTTTAAAATATAAGTCTAGGAATATTTGAATAAATCTAAATTATCGTGTAGAATAATGTTGTAAAATGTAAACGTTTTTCTAAGGGGAGGCTAAAAAAATGGTAGTAGCATACAAACATGAGCCATTTACAGATTTTTCAGTAGAGGCTAACAAATTAGCGTTTGAAGAAGGTTTAAAGAAAGTAGAATCTTATCTTGGACAAGACTATCCATTAATTATCGGGGGAGAAAAGATCACTACAGAAGACAAAATTGTTTCTGTAAACCCTGCAAATAAAGAGGAACTTGTTGGTCGCGTTTCAAAAGCAAGCCGTGAATTAGCTGAAAAAGCAATGCAATTAGCGGATGCAACATTCCAAACTTGGAGAAAGTCAAAACCAGAAATGCGTGCAGACATTTTATTCCGTGCTGCAGCAATCGTTCGTCGTAGAAAACATGAGTTCTCTGCTATTCTTGTAAAAGAAGCAGGTAAACCATGGAATGAGGCAGATGCTGATACAGCAGAAGCAATCGATTTTATGGAATATTATGCTCGTCAAATGTTGAAATTAAAAGATGGTATTCCAGTAGAAAGCCGTCCAATTGAATATAATCGTTTCTCTTACATTCCATTAGGAGTAGGTGTTATCATTTCTCCTTGGAACTTCCCATTCGCAATTATGGCAGGTATGACAACAGCTGCTTTAGTTTCTGGTAACACAGTATTACTAAAACCAGCTAGTACAACTCCTGTAGTAGCAGCGAAATTTATGGAAGTATTAGAAGAAGCTGGCTTACCAGCTGGCGTAGTTAACTTCGTTCCAGGTAACGGTTCTGAAGTTGGTGATTACTTAGTAGATCACCCTCGTACACGCTTTGTTAGCTTCACTGGATCACGCGATGTAGGTATTCGTATTTATGAGCGTGCAGCAAAAGTGAATCCAGGACAAATTTGGTTAAAACGTGTTATCGCTGAAATGGGCGGTAAAGATACAATCGTTGTTGATAAAGAAGCAGATCTTGAATTAGCTGCTAAATCTATCGTTGCATCAGCATTCGGATTCTCAGGACAAAAATGTTCTGCATGTTCTCGTGCAGTAATCCACGAAGATGTATACGATCACGTATTAAATCGTGCAGTTGAATTAACAAAAGAATTAACAGTTGCTAACCCAGCTGTATTAGGTACAAACATGGGTCCTGTTAATGACCAAGCTGCATTCGATAAAGTAATGAGCTATGTTGCAATTGGTAAAGAAGAAGGTAGAATCCTAGCTGGTGGCGAAGGAGACGATTCTAAAGGCTGGTTCATCCAACCAACAATCGTTGCTGACGTTGCAGAAGATGCTCGCTTAATGAAAGAAGAAATCTTCGGACCAGTAGTAGCATTCTGTAAAGCAAAAGACTTTGATCATGCACTTGCAATTGCAAACAATACAGAATACGGTTTAACAGGAGCAGTTGTTACTAACAACCGTGACCATATTGAAAAAGCACGTGAAGACTTCCACGTTGGTAACTTATACTTCAACCGTGGATGTACTGGTGCAATCGTAGGTTACCAACCATTCGGTGGCTTTAACATGTCTGGTACAGACTCTAAAGCTGGTGGTCCTGATTACTTAGCACTTCACATGCAAGCAAAAACTACTTCTGAAACTTTATAAGAAATAGTAGAAAAGATCTTCACAGACTGTGAAGATCTTTTCTTTTTGAGAAATTCTCTATAATAGAAGCTAGTTTCAATTGAGAAATTTCACCAAATATTACCATTTGTTCTTTGGGATTAGTTAAACCCTATTAATAGTGGGATAAACATGTAAATAGAAACAAAACAGCGAGAAAAATTGACTTATTAGTCATATTTTTTAGTATTCATTTTGAGAATTTCCTGTATAATACAATTTGAAAGAAAATCTATGGTTAGACAAGAGAACACTCCTTTCGGTTTTGCTCACTGAAAGGAGTGTTTTTTTTATTGATATAGATTAAGAGTCTTGTCTTAAGAATATTCAACAGTTAAATGGAAGAAAAAATCTCTATTTAAGTAGTTAATTTGGATAATATTAAATATATAAGAAAAAAATTGAATTTATTGTTAAAATTTTATATAGTATACTCAGTGTTTTATAGTCTAATATCAAGATTTTAGGTTTTCATTTTTGTTTTAACATTAATTATATTCCGACATAATGGATTTGTACTTTTGGAAAAGACGAAAATGGTTAGAAAAAATATTCTGTGGGAAGGGACGATTGTTAGATGAATAATGGGGTGAAAAAGAATTACGTTGAATATGTTGACGTACTACGTGTATTTTCGATGTTTGCGGTAGTATTTCTTCATACTGCTGCAGGAAGCTTACGGGGGAATATCGGTTCAGGTACTTGGCATATAACGAATGCACTGACAACTGTATTTAGTACAAGTGTGCCTATCTTCTTTATGATTTCTGGTGCGATGTTAATGAGGAGTAGTAAAACGACATCGCTTAAAATAGCTTATACAGAACGTTTGCCAAAATTAATTGTACCATTTATTATATGGTCAATTATTGCCGTGTTATATTTTACGCCAAGACCGATACAAATAACAAATGTTATTAAGAGTATTTTATACATACCGAATCAAGCGGCGACAGTACACCTTTGGTTTATGTATGCCATTATTCCTTTGTATATTCTTTCTCCTCTTTTAAAGAAAATGGTAGATGCTTTAAGTAAAGAGCTTATAAAGTACATGTTAATTCTTTGGTTTATAGTAAGTTCGCTATTGCCAACAATTGCAGTACTAGTTCCAAATAAATTAAAACCAATATTCACGTTGTATCCTAATTTTGATATGAACTTTTTAGGTGGATATATAGGGTATTTCCTCTTAGGTTATTATTTAATGACGTATGAGAAGAAGGTATCAAAAAGGTTGTTACTATCCATAATCGTTATAGATACACTTCTAATTATATTGGGTACTTGGTATGAAACGGTTAAAATCGGAGAGTACTCTGAGGATTTCAAGGCGTATGTTAGAGTATTCGAAGTAATACTTTCAGGTTCAATCTTCTTATTAGTAAAAGAATATTTTAGGAATTACTCAATGAAGCCATTTATGTTTAAGGGAATACAAATTTTATCTGCTTTTTCATTTGGTGTGTATTTAATGCATAATTTAGTAGTTGTATATATTGGGAATAAATTAAATCTTTGGCCAGCACAATCAATTTGGATGTTACTGGTTGCTTTCATAATAATTACGGCTATAACAATGATAGCAATTATAATTTTTGCAAGTATGAAAATCACATGTTATCCATTAACAGGAATGAGCTTTAAGGAAGCTTCTCGTACATGTAATATTCAATTTTTATGGAAAAATTGGACTCAATCAAAAGATAGTAAAAATGATAATGTATCAATGTAAATAATTAGTAAGATTGTTATAGATATAATATGAATTCTTAAAAATAGGGCATAAATAGATGGTAAATATACTATGATATAGTCGAAAAAAATCCTTTTGAATTTTCAAAAGGATTTTTTTCGTTGTACAAACTCTTTTGTGCTAAGTATTTCAGCATATATATTATTTAAACTCGCCAAAATTGTATTATGAATATAAACAGCTGGTATAGTAGCATTCTTAAATGAAAGATCTTTTGTAGCACAAGCATCGTGTATTAGGGTACAGTGAAAGCCAAAATCAAAAGCAGCCCTTACCGTAGCATCAATACACATATGGGTCATCATCCCGCATATTACGACGTGCTCAATTCCTGAATGTTGTAATCGTTCTAGAAGATTAGTTTCTCGGAAGCTATTTGGATAATGTTTAAGGATAACGGTTTCCTCTCTAAGTGGACGGACATTTTCGTGAATATGGACACCTTCTGTATTGGGTAGGAAAAAAGTAGCGTTATCTTTTATAGCTACATGCTGGATATGAAAAATAGGTTCGTTTCTTATTCTAAAATGTTGCAGTAGCTGATTAGCATATTCACTTGCTTCTACTGGATTACGTAATTCCATCTTTCCATTTGGAAAATAGTCATTTTGAATATCGACGAGCAAAAGGGCTGTTTTCATATATTCATCTTCCTCCGAGTTTCATATTCAAATAATGTTATTCAATTCATAGAGAGGATTCTCCTTTTAAAAAATATGAGGGAGGAGAATTTAACATAACATTGTATTGTGAATTTTTATTTGAAAATTTTAATAGAGAAATAATTAATATTTTTCCGAAAAATGTATTGACTCTTATTATTCTGAGTTCTATAATGAGAATTAATTAAATGATAATTAAATCGATACACTCTTATCCAGAGAGGTGGAGGGACTGGCCCTACGATACCTCAGCAACGGATTTTTTAATACCGTGCTAATTCCAGCAAGCTTAAAGTAAGCTTGGAAGATGAGAAGATGTGAACGAGTACATATAAGTGCTCTCCTTCTTATCTTTTACAAGTGATAAGAAGGGGAGCACTTTTTATTTTACCTCGAAAGCTCTATTTCAAGTTTTACAGCATATAGGAGGGAAGAAAATGATTTCTTTTAACAATGTAAGTAAAGTATATGAATCAGGTGGGCAATCTGTTCATGCAGTGGAGGATGTAACGCTATCAGTTGAAAAGGGCGAAATTTTTGGCATTATCGGATTTAGTGGTGCTGGAAAGAGTACGTTATTACGTCTAGTAAACACGCTAGAGAGACCAACTGCGGGAACGATTTCAATAGATGATAAAGATATTACATCATTATCGACGAAAGAATTACGGAAATTAAGACAAAGAATTGGGATGATTTTTCAAAGCTTTAATTTATTTAATTCAAGAACAGTGTTTGGAAATATTGCATATCCATTAAAGTTGGCGAAATTGCCAAAGAATGAAATAAAAGAAAGAGTAACTGAATTACTAAAATTTGTTGGTTTAGAAGATAAAGCAAACTATTATCCAGAGCAGTTATCAGGCGGACAAAAACAGCGCGTTGGGATTGCAAGAGCACTGGCGACATCACCGGATATTCTCATATGTGATGAGGCAACATCAGCTTTAGATCCAGAAACAACGACAGAAATTCTGAACTTATTAAAGAAAGTAAATCGAGAATATAATTTAACGATTCTACTTATTACACATGAAATGCACGTAGTGAAAGAAATTTGTCACCGTGTAGCTGTAATGGAGAAGGGGAAAGTTATTGAAGAAGGAAAACTATTTGACGTTTTCACACAACCAAAAACAAAAACAACTCAAAACTTTGTACGTTCTGTTATTAATGATTACTTACCAGACAGTGTTCTAGCGAAAATTCAAAATGGTGGACAAATTTATCGCTTAACATTTACTGGTGAGGAGACAGGGCAGCCAGTACTATCTTATATCGCGAAGAACTATAGCGTCGATGTAAATGTATTGTACGGAAATATTATTGAACTTCAAAATGTGCTATTTGGAAATCTTCTTGTAGAATTGCAAGGTGAACAGAAGGAAATTCAAAAAGCGTTACAACATCTAAGACTGCAAGTGCAGCTGAAGGAGGTAGAAGCTCATGCGAGTTGATTGGAGTATATTTTGGCCCCGCATATTAGATGCGACGGGGGATACCCTCTTAATGGTAATTGTAACTCTTATATTTGCTATAATTCTTGGTATACCTCTAGGTTTACTATTATATGTAACAAGAAAAGGAAACTTTTTAGAAAATAAATGGGTCTTTTCTATTCTTAATATCATAATTAATACAATTCGTCCGGTTCCATTCATTATCTTTTTAGTAGCTTTAAGCCCACTAACAAGAAGTGTTATCGGAACGACGATTGGAACAGCAGCAGCAATCTTCCCAATGACGTTAGTTGCATCAATTGGTATTGCTAGAATGGTTGAAACAAATCTTGTTTCTGTTCCGAAAGGGGTAATTGAAGCAGCGCAAGCAATGGGAGCTTCACCAATTAGAATTGTTTTTGAAATTCTTGTGCCAGAAGCGTTAGCGCCATTAATCTTAGGTGTTACGTTTATGACAGTTGGTTTAATTGAATTTTCTGCAGTTGCTGGGCTTGTCGGTGGTGGCGGTCTTGGTGACTTAGCAATGACATATGGTTATCAACGTTTTGATACGTCAGTTATGTTCGTAACGGTTGTTTTACTTATTATTCTCGTACAAATAGCTCAAAATTTAGGAAACTACTTTGCAAAAGTCTTTTTACGCAGATCATAAAAAGGAAGAGGGGAAAAGAAAATGAAGAAAATTTTAGCATTTGCATTATCAGCAATCGTAGGAATTACAGCTTTAAGCGGCTGCTCAGGTGGAGATACAGGTGCAGGAGCGAAAGAGAAAGTAGTTCGCGTCGGTGTAACTGGAACAGATGGAGACGCTTGGGAAATTTTGAAGAAAAAAGCTGAAAAAGAAGGGATTAAAATTAAACTAGTTGAGTTCTCTGATTACACAACGCCAAATAAAGCGTTAGCTGATGGAGATATTGAACTAAACTCATTCCAGCATATCGCTTTCTTAGAGCAATTTAAAAAGGAGCATAAGTTAGATATTACAGCTGTCGGTACAACGCAAATTGCACCAATGGGTTTATACTCTGAACAATATAAGAAAGCAAATGAAATCCCAGATGGTTCAGAAATTGCTATTCCAAATGATCCAACGAACCAAGCTCGCGCATTAAAACTTCTTGATGCAGCTGGATTATTAAAGCTTAAGAAAGACTTTGGATTATTTGGAGATCCAAGTGGTATTGCTGAAAATCCGAAGAAGTTAAAAATTACACCGGTTATCGCACAGCAAACACCTCGTGTATTAAAAGATGTAGCAGCTTCAGTTATTAATAACGGTGTTGCTGGTCAAGCTGGATTAGATCCAGCGAAGGATCCAATCTTCTTAGAAGATCCGAAAAATGAAAATGCGAAGCCATATATTAATATTTTCGCAGCTCGTACGAAAGATAAAGATGATCCAACACTGAAAAAAGTAATTGAACTATATCATTCAAAAGAAGTAACAGATGCAATTAAGAAAGAAACAAATGATGGTTCAATTTCAGTAGATCTTTCACTTGATGAGCTTGAAAAAATCGTAAAATAATTATTGAGTTTAACGACTAACAGTAGGAACCCCTCCGCTGTTAGCTCGTTCAACATATAATCTACTTAACAAACAAAACCCTAATTCTGTACCTTCCAATTTTGTATAACATAGAATCCAATGTTTGTTAAGTAGAGTGATGGACCGGGAGTTTTCCTGGTCTTTTTTTATTACTGAAAGCAGCTAGCGAATAGTAAGGTAATCCAAATTATAATAGGATAAGAAAGTAAGCTGAAAATGAGTGTAATTACGAATTGCTTTTTATGAATTAATTGTTTTTTGGATGAAAAAAAGAAAATAGAAAAGATAACAATGAAAACTGAGGATATTACGCCAGGATTATAGGAGCGATAAATCAAAAACAAAATAATATGTTGCACAGCGTTAAAGAAAATGGCTCCTTGTATAAAAATAATCCAATATATAGAAGACAAGAAGTTTAGTTGATATAGAAAGACGATAAGTACGACGAAGATTGTTAATATGGAAATGGCAATGAAAAATTGTTGGCTAGTTATAAGATGAATTGAAAATTGATTAGCAAGATATTGTGGCATTTGGAAAGCTTCTTCAAGGTTATGAATGAAAAATAATAATGGAATGATCCAAAGCGTAATAGTGGAATGTTTTTTTATCAACTTATATCACTCCAATAAAGTATAGAAAGCCTAAAAAAGGCCCTCTATACAGAGATGATTATTCAATTATGATACTTTTTAAATTATCTTCATGATGGTCTCGTTCTTTCGGATAAGCAGCTAGCTCCTCTTGCAAAATACTTAGCATTTGTTTAGCTGATTGCTGGATTGGAGTAGGTAGCTCTTCTAATATAAACATACCGACTCTTACTTTTGTCCGAATTAATTTTCGTAGTAATTCCTCATGCATGCACCACACCTCCAAATCGAATGTTTAGTACATCCTCTTCAAACTTGGCTCCTTGAATAGAAAGGTGTGTTAATGTTTTTGGTAATGTGATGTTCCGTTTAACAGAGCCGGCTCGAATAATAAGCTCATCACCTTTTTGATTTAATGAAAGTTCACTTTTGTTTGAGAAGGGAATGGACAGAACGAAAATATACTCATCGCCATCTTTTTTCACATATTGTGTGCGACCATTGAATTTCACTTCAGTAGGAGAAGGATCGGATTTAAATAAAGCATTGCCTACACGCTCTAACATAGGTAAACCAACAACTTCTTGTTCAAACATGGGAGCTTCGTAAATAGGAAGCGGCTGAAAACTATCTTGAATTAATGTTTTATATTTCTTTTGCGTATCTTTCCATGCTTGAAAATAAGGATCGGTGACAGTGTTAGGGATGACACGGTTAATCATGATGGCATCTACGTTATAATCGTATAAATTTAAATAAGTAAAACTACGCTGAGCTTCTTTAATGACCATTTTTTCAGGATTTACAACGATGCGGATACTTGTTATTTCTCGGTTCGATAAAATATCTCTCATTTCTCCAAGCTGTTCAAGTGTATTTGTTAATTCGTCCATAATATCATCGGTTGGAAGGGGGACACCAAGAAGTGGTTGAGCTACAGGACGAACGACTTTTAAAACTTTTCTTTTAATAGGAAATAATTTTTCCATCCACCAACCGAGCATGTCAGGAAAACTAAGCATTGCTAATGTTTCTCCTGTTGGAGCGCAATCAATGATGATAACGTCGTATGTGTTTTTTTTATAATAATCGAGTACTCGAAGTAAGCTAATTAAATCTTCCATACCAGGAAACATCGTTAATTCTTCTGTCGTAATATCATCAGCTGCTTTGGAAGTGAAGAGCAGTGTAATGTATTTCTGTAACTTTCCCCAGCCTTTTTCCATTTCATAAATCGTATTAATCTCTTGTGCCCATAAATTTTCTCGAATTTCTAATGGTTCAGAAGATAGTTTTATGCCAAATGAATCTCCTAAACTATGAGCAGGATCTGTGCTCATTACTAATGTTTTTAATCCTTGTTTTGCACTTTGAAGTGCTGTTGCTGCTGAAATGCTAGTTTTTCCTACGCCGCCTTTACCTGTATACAAAATCATTCTCATCATTCTATCCCCTTTGTTTCGGATATC
The DNA here is from genome assembly GCF_001884205.1 of Bacillus sp. NH11B. Taxonomy (NCBI): domain Bacteria; kingdom Bacillati; phylum Bacillota; class Bacilli; order Caryophanales; family Bacillaceae; genus Bacillus; species Bacillus sp. NH11B. The sequence goes on from NZ_MAOG01000124.1 coordinate 32,147, forward strand.
GAATATTACGAGTGTCGAAATATTTAATTGAATAAAAACCCAGCTAGGGTTTTATTCAATCGGAATGTTCTTCATTTTAGGTGTAGAAACTTTTTCTTCTGTTTTTTGCTGTGACGTAGCGATGTGATTCATGATCTTTTGGAAGATTTGTAGTAGAAATGCTTTTTCTTCTTCTGATAATGCTTCTGTCACTAGGCTAAAGTAATGGGCTGCATTTTGTTTTACTTCTTGAACGAGCATTACGCCGTTTTCTGTTAAGCGAATTAATACGATACGTCGATCGCTTTCATTCCGGTAGCGCTCAATATACTCCTTTTTGACAAGACGGTTTACAACACCTGTCGTTGTACTCATCGGTATATCAAGAAGATCAGCAATTTTTGTCATTGTAATATCTGTGTTTCGCTCCATCCAAAGCAAACAAAATACTTCTGTTTTAGAAAGTGTTAAATCTAGACTGACCCATTCTTCAGGATAGAAAAGTTTCTTGGCGTTATCTAGCAGTAAGTCTAAAAAATGTTCATATTGCAACAATTATTTCCACTCCCGTATATTTCGAGGTTCGTAATATTTGTTTTTATTTTATGTGGAATTGAAATAAATGTCAATAATTTTAACTGTTTTTTCGGATTAGACAGAAAACTATCTTTAAAATAATATTTTTTTATGATAGATTTATAAATAGCAAAATAGAATTTACATAAAAATCCATCATGATAAATATATTTATCTATAATGGGTGTACAGCCAACGAGGGGGAGAACGATGAGAAGACGAAATACGCAAGCGTTCACGTTTTTAGCATGGACTTCATTTGTTTGCGCGCTTTCAGGTATGCTAATTGGGATTTATACGTTAGATGAAACGCTTAGTGTAAAAGGATACTATTTAATTGGAACATTATTTTTAACGATGTCTTGTTTTGTATTACAAAAAACAATTCGTGACAATGAAGAGGATAACGAGAGATTTCCGAAAAATAAACCGTTAGATAAAGAGTAAATCGTAAAGAAAGGCATTTGCCTTTCTTTTTTTTGTAAAAATACCGTAAGTACCGTGTGTTGACTTGCTTGAAGTACTGAAAATTTGGTATCATCAATAGTATTGTAGATTGAACGATATATTATGGAGGTGGCCTAGCCGTGTCAAGAATTTCCGTTGAGAATGTAAAGCACGTAGCACATTTAGCACGTCTTGCAATTACTGATCAAGAAGCAGAAAAATTTCAAAAACAACTAGATGCAATTGTTACATTTGCAGAACAGTTAAATGAATTAGATACAACTGATGTAAAACCAACAACTCACGTATTAACTATGAAAAATGTTATGCGTGAAGATGTACCAGAAAAAGGTTTACCAGTAGAAGAAGTATTAAAAAATGCACCGGATCACAAAGATAATCAAATCCGTGTTCCAGCAGTATTAGAATAGAGGAGGGAATTTCGATGTCATTATTTGATCATTCGGTATCAGAGTTACATAAGAAGTTAAACAACAAAGAAATTTCCGTTACGGATTTAGTAGAAGAATCTTACAAACGTATTGCGGATGTTGAAGATAACGTAAAAGCTTTTCTTACATTAGATGAAGAAAATGCACGCGCGAAAGCGAAAGAATTAGATGCAAAGATTGGTGCTGAAGATAATGGTTTATTATTCGGTATGCCAATCGGTGTAAAAGATAACATTGTAACTAACGGTCTTCGTACAACTTGTGCGAGCAAAATGTTAGCAAACTTCGATCCAATTTACGATGCGACAGTTGTACAAAAGCTAAAAGCTGCTGACACAGTTACAATCGGTAAGTTAAATATGGACGAGTTCGCAATGGGTTCTTCAAATGAAAACTCAGGTTTCTATGCTACGAAAAACCCATGGAACTTAGATTACGTTCCAGGCGGATCTAGTGGTGGTTCTGCAGCAGCTGTAGCAGCAGGAGAAGTATTATTCTCTCTAGGTTCTGATACGGGTGGTTCTATCCGTCAGCCAGCTGCATATTGCGGCGTTGTAGGTTTAAAACCAACTTATGGACGCGTATCTCGTTACGGATTAGTAGCATTCGCATCTTCACTTGACCAAATCGGACCGATTACACGTACAGTAGAAGACAATGCATACCTATTACAAGCTATTTCAGGTATTGACCGCATGGACGCAACTTCTGCAAACGTTGAAGTAGGAAACTACTTAGCTGGTTTAACAGGCGACGTTAAAGGTTTACGCATTGCTGTACCGAAAGAATACTTAGGCGAAGGTGTTGGCGAAGAAGCTCGTGAGTCAGTACTAGCTGCATTAAAAGTGTTAGAAGGTATGGGCGCAACTTGGGAGGAAGTATCTCTTCCGCACTCTAAATACGCTCTAGCAACGTATTACTTATTATCTTCTTCTGAAGCATCAGCTAACCTTTCACGCTTTGATGGTGTACGTTACGGTGTTCGTTCTGATAATGTAAATAACTTATTAGATCTTTACAAAAACACACGTAGCGAAGGTTTCGGAGATGAAGTAAAACGCCGTATTATGCTTGGTACATTTGCACTTAGCTCTGGTTACTATGATGCATATTACAAAAAAGCACAACAAGTACGTACATTAATTAAAAATGACTTTGAAAATGTATTTGCTAACTATGATGTTATTATTGGACCGACAACGCCAACTCCGGCATTTAAAGTGGGCGAAAAAGTGGACGATCCAATGACAATGTATGCAAATGACATTTTAACAATCCCAGTAAACTTAGCGGGTGTTCCAGCGATTTCTGTTCCATGTGGATTCGGTGCTAACAACATGCCACTTGGTCTACAAATCATTGGTAAACACTTCGATGAAGCGACAATTTACCGCGTTGCACATGCGTTTGAGCAAGCAACAGACTATCATATAAAAAAAGCAAGTCTGTAAGGAGGCGAGCATAGATGAATTTAGAAACAATTATTGGTTTAGAGGTTCACGTTGAGTTAAAAACAAATTCGAAAATTTTCTCTGCGAGTCCAACAGAATTCGGAGCGGAGCCAAATACACAAACAAGTGTAATTGACTTAGGATACCCAGGGGTACTTCCTACTTTAAATAAAGAAGCAGTTAACTTTGCAATGAAAGCTGCAATGGCATTAAACTGTGAAATCGCAACGGAAACGAAGTTCGACCGTAAAAACTATTTCTACCCAGATAATCCGAAAGCTTACCAAATCTCTCAATTTGATAAGCCAATTGGTGAAAATGGTTGGATTGAAATCGAAGTAGACGGTAAAAAGAAACGTATCGGTATTACACGTCTTCATTTAGAAGAAGATGCTGGTAAATCAACGCATACAGCTGATGGTTCATTAGTAGACTACAACCGTCAAGGTATGCCTTTAATCGAGATCGTATCTGAGCCAGATATGCGTACTCCAGAAGAAGCATATGCGTACTTAGAGAAGTTAAAATCAATCATTCAATATACAGGTGTATCTGATTGTAAGATGGAAGAAGGTTCTCTTCGTTGTGATGCGAATATTTCACTTCGTCCAGTTGGACAAGAGAAGTTCGGTACAAAAGCAGAACTGAAAAACTTAAACTCTTTCACTTACGTGCAAAAAGGTCTTGAGCATGAGCAAGTGCGCCAAGAGAAAGAATTATTATCTGGTGGTATCATCCAACAAGAAACACGTCGTTATGATGAAGCAACGAAGAAAACAATCTTAATGCGTATAAAAGAAGGATCTGACGATTACCGTTACTTCCCAGAGCCAGACTTAGTTGAACTTTACATCGACGATGAGTGGAAAGAAAAAGTACGTGCTTCGATTCCAGAACTTCCAGATGCACGTAAAGCTCGCTATGTTGAAGAAATTGGCTTGCCGGCTTATGATGCACACGTATTAACATTAACGAAAGAAATGTCTGATTTCTTTGAAGCAACTGTTGCAGACGGTGCTGATGCGAAATTAACATCAAACTGGTTAATGGGTGAAGTGCTTGCATACTTAAACAAACAACAAAAAGAATTAAAAGACGTTGCATTAACGCCTGCTGGTTTATCTAAAATGGTTCAATTAATTGAAAAAGGTACAATTTCTTCTAAAATCGCGAAGAAAGTATTTAACGAATTAATTGAAAAAGGTGGAGACCCAGAAGAAATCGTTAAAGCGAAAGGTCTTGTTCAAATTTCTGACGAAGGTACACTTCGTAAAGTTGTAACAGAAATTCTTGATAATAATGAGCAATCTATCGAAGACTTTAAAAACGGTAAAGACCGTGCAATTGGCTTCTTAGTTGGTCAAATTATGAAAGCGACAAAAGGACAAGCCAACCCACCACTTGTTAACAAAATCTTACTTGAAGAGATTAATAAGCGATAAAAATAAAAGAGGAATTCTTATTTTTGAGCGCTAAAATAGTATAGGTTTTTAAAGATTAAACAGAAAAAACACCCGTATTTGGGTGTTTTTTCTGAGTTAATCAAACGTTTGTTTAAATGGTGAAAAATAATTTAAATAAACGTTTGATTAACTGTCAAAAGTGAAAAAATGTTTGTATAGCAACTATGGTATGATAGTTGCAAAAAGGTGGGAATAATGATAAATCTAGACATAGAGGTTTTTTTCATCTCATGAAATAATAGATAATTATTATTCGTTATATGTAAATTGATGTGAGGAAATAGATGGACATAAATTTTTTTGTAAAATAAAACAAAACCATTGAAATGAATATTTACTTTTGATGGGCTACACGAATCGGGTTCTTACTGCCTGTTTGAGCGGGATAAAAGAAGGATAGGAAGATGAGAGGAGGTAGGCATGGGAATACTGAATAGAAGTTCGGTATGTTCTTTTTCGATACATAAAGAAATTTCCTGTGCTAATAAATGATGAAGCGAGCAAGGATTATTTATAACCCTACTTCTGGACGTGAGCTATTTAAGAAGAGCTTACCAGAAGTATTACAAAAATTAGAACAAGCTGGATATGAAGCGTCTTGTCATGCGACAACTGGTCCTGGAGATGCGACTGTGGCAGCGAGGCAAGCTGCGGATCGTAAGTTTGATGTTGTTATCGCAGCTGGTGGTGACGGTACGTTAAATGAAGTGGTGAACGGTTTAGTAGGACATGAACATCGTCCAAAGTTTGGAATTATTCCAGTTGGAACGACAAATGATTTTGCGCGTGCGATTGGTGTACCTCGTGCTATTGAAGAGGCTGCGGATATTATTTGTGAAGGGAAAACAGTTCCGTTAGATCTTGGTAGAGCGAATGATACATATTTCATTAATATTGCTGGTGGCGGCCGTATTACAGAATTAACATATGAAGTGCCAAGTAAGCTGAAAACGGTATTAGGTCAACTTGCTTACTATTTAAAAGGAATCGAAATGTTACCATCATTACATCCAACATATGTTGAAATCGAGTATGATGGGAAGTTACTACAAGAAGAAATTACGATGTTTTTAATTACAAATACTCGTTCAGTTGGTGGATTTGAAAAGGTAGCACCATATGCGTCTATTAACGATGGGTTATTTGATTTATTAGTGCTGAAAAAAGGTTCTATCGCTGATTTAATTAAAGCAGCAACACAAGCGCAGCGAGGGGAACATATTAACAATCCAAAAGTGCTATATACACAAGCGAATCGAATTAAAGTGCATTCACCAGATAAATTAATGATTAATTTAGATGGTGAATATGGTGGAGATGCACCGATGGAATTCGAAAATATATATCATTGTCTGGAACTATTTGTTCCAGAACACCAAGAGGATGCCCTGTAAAGGCATCTTTTTTTTGCTTTTACCTCACTATTTGCGAGTAATAAGATTCTCCCGCTGATTAAAGTTTCACTTTATGCAGGTGAATTGTAAATTGGAAGTTAGTTTGATTTTTATGGTATTTTTACAATCCGTTTATTTTATATCCATATTTTATTGATACACTAGAAGAGATAAGAAATGAGAGGTAGGGTGCTATGGAGAAGGTAAAAGCAATACTATTTGATAAAGATGGGACATTAATGGATTTTCATTCAATTTGGATAAAAGTAGCTGAAGAGCTTGTAGCTGAATGTATAAATTTATATCAATTACCAGAATCAATGCAGCAGGTTATATTAAAAGAGATTGGCGTAGACGGAGCAGTTGTTCATCCGCGTAGTGCGCTAGCAGCTGGAACGAGCCTTGATGTAGCGAAGGGGATTTGTAAGTATATCGTATCATCTAGAGAAGAAGAGATGCATGAATGGGTAAGTGAAAAGTTGTTTTCTCTTATGTATGAGTATCGAGAACATATGAGGATGACGGCAGATTTACCAAAAGTTTTACAAGCATTAAAGGATAGAGGGCTTATTTTAGGTGTCGTCACAGCTGATGATTTTGCACCGACAGAATTATTTTTAAAGCAGTATCAATTAGAACCCTTTTTTGATTGTGTCATAGCCTCAGATACGTTTCCGGCACAGAAACCAGATAAAAGAATTATAGAATCGTTTTGTGAGAGATTTAATTTAGAAACATGTGAAGTAGCGGTCGTCGGGGATACACCGACGGATTTACATTTAGCGAAAAATGGTGGCGACTGCTATGCCATTGGTGTACTATCTGGTACGGGTGATCGTCAAACGTTAGAACCACTTGCAGATTTAGTGTTACAATCTGTTGAAGGTTTAATTTCTCATTCAGGTGAGTTTATTTGGAAACAAGGAAAGTCTAATGTATAAACGAACAAGTCTATAAAGACTCTTTATGAGTCTATATAGACTTGTTTTTTATGCTGAGATATTAAGAGGATGGGATGAATACTAGAAAGGGGAAGTTGGCATACATCTTGCAATATAAAGAGAAAACATTGTATAGAAAAGGATGGGGTACACAATGAACACAAAAAAATTTGCTAAAGTAAATGAACAAATTCCAGGACCGAAAGCAGCGTCTTTATTAGAACGCCGCCAAAATATAGTACCAAAAGGAGTAAGTAATGGTATTCCAACATTCGTACAGTCTGCAGATGGAGCTCTTGTAACAGATGTTGATGGTAATCAGTACATTGATTTTGCAGGAGCAATAGGGACGATTAACGTAGGACATTGTCATCCAGCTGTTAAAGAAGCACTTCATAAACAAGTAGATCAATATATTCATACGGGATTTAATGTCATGATGTATGAGCCATATATTGAATTAGCGGAAAAGCTTGCTGTATTAGCGCCAGGAAGTTTTGATAAACAAGTCCTGTTTTTAAATAGTGGTGCAGAAGCAGTTGAGAATGCGGTGAAAATCGCTCGTAAATATACGAAGAGACCTGGGATTATCGCATTTTCTAAAGGGTTTCATGGGCGTACATTAATGACAATGACGATGACAAGTAAAGTAAAACCATATAAATTTGGATTTGGTCCATTCGCTCCAGAAGTTTATAAAGCACCATTCCCATATGAATACCGTCGTCCAGAAGGGTTAACAGAAGAGCAGTATGATGATTTTATCATTGAAGAGTTTAAGAACTTCTTCATATCAGAAGTAGCACCAGAAACAATTGCAGCCGTTGTGATGGAACCTGTTCAAGGGGAAGGTGGATTTATCGTTCCAAGTAAGAAATTTGTTCAAGAAGTACGCAGTATTTGTTCAGAGCACGGTATTTTATTTGTAGCGGATGAAATTCAAACAGGCTTTAGTCGTACCGGAAAATACTTTGCAATTGATCATTATGATGTCGTTCCGGATTTAATTACAGTATCTAAATCACTAGGTGCTGGTGTACCGATTAGTGGTGTTATTGGCCGTAAAGAAATTATGAATGAGTCTGCACCGGGAGAGCTGGGAGGAACGTATGCAGGAAGCCCACTAGGATGTGCGGCTGCATTAGCTGTGCTTGATGTAATTGAAAAAGAGAAATTAAATGATAGAGCGATAGAATTAGGAAAAGTCGTAATGAACCGATTTGAAGAGATGAAAAATAAATATAATTGCATTGGTGATGTGCGTGGCTTAGGGGCAATGTGTGCATTTGAGCTCGTTCAAGATCGTAAGACGAAAGCGCCTGACAAAACATTGGCAGCTAATTTATGTGCGGAAGCAAATAAACGGGGATTACTTCTACTATCAGCAGGAACATATGGAAATGTTATTCGCGTGTTAATGCCATTAGTTATTACAGATGAGCAGCTAGAGGAAGGTTTAACAATAATTGAAGAATCATTGCAAGCTTGTTATGAGCAAGCAAACATCGCTCGTGTTTAAAAACTGAATTATAAATCGCAAACATTCTAGCTTACTCTATATAAAATGCAGAAAATTCACTTTATAATAAAGGTAGTAAAGTGAATCGATGGATATGAAGTAGGGAGTGGCTAGGATGGTTGCAGAAAAGGAACGAGTGTTGATGGATTTACAAGATGTATTTGAATATGCATTTGACGAAATTTTTGTTACAGATGATAAAGGAATCGTTGTGCGTGTAAATAGTATGTGTGAAAGACATTACCAACTCTCTGCTAAGGAATTAGTAGGAAAGCATGTAAAAGAACTACAGAAAGAAGGAATTTTTTATCCGTCTGCAACATTAGAAGTAATTGAAAAGAAAAGGCCAGTTGAACTTGTTCAAACAACAAAATCAGGAGAGTATTTGCATGTTCGTACAAGACCTGTTTTTGATGATGAAGGAAATTTAAGAAGAGTGATTAGTTATTCTCGTGATCTTACAGAACTCTATCAATTACGTCAAAAGGTAGAGGAGATGGATAATCAGTTAAAAACATATAAAAAAGAATTAAGAGAAACATATGAACACGAAGGTCTTATTTTTAAAAGTAGCGCTATGCAAAAAATAGTCGAAACAATAAAAAAAGTATCTGTAGTAGATAGTACAGTTCTCGTTTTAGGTGAGACTGGAGTGGGTAAAAGCCGATTAGTACGTCATTTGCATGAAGTAAGTCACCGGAAGAATGAAAATTTCTATGAAATTAATTGTGCGGCATTACCGACAAATTTAATTGAATCAGAGCTTTTTGGATATTCAGGTGGTTCTTTCACAGGTGCAAATCGTGAAGGGAAAAAGGGGCTATTAGAATCAGCGCATAAAGGAACTCTTTTCTTAGATGAAATTGGTGAAATGCCGCTTGAAATTCAAGCGAAGCTTTTGCAAGTATTGCAAGAAAAAACGTTTCGTCCTATAGGCGGAAGAGAGTTAAAAAAGGTGGACGTTAGAATTGTAGCGGCAACAAATAGAGATTTAAGTACGATGGTGAAACAAGGAACATTCCGGAAAGATTTATACTATCGTCTGAATGTCATTCCAATTTCAATTCCGCCACTTCGGGAGAGAACAGAAGACATTTTGCCGCTCATTTATCATTATTTACAGCATTTTAATAAAAAGTACGGACGTGATGTGAAGTTAGCTCCTAGTACGTTGCAAATGTTTGTAGGGTACCCTTGGGAAGGAAATAATAGAGAGATTGAAAATGTAATTGAACGAATTGTTATCACTGCTGATGATTTTGTAACGGTAGAAGATTTGCCACTATCTATGCAAGAGGCAACAGTTGAACAATCCGGACAAAGTCTTTATAGAATGCTGGAAGAGGTAGAGAGAAATATTATTCTTAAAGCGTATAAAACGTATGGATCAAGTTATAAAGTGGCTGAGTTTTTGCAAATAAGTCAATCTGCTGCTACTAGGAAAATTAAGAAGTTTATAGAGGAGGAAGAAAACATTGGATAAAAAAGCGACGTTCGTAAACTTAGAGAAAAAAGCGATGTATATAAATGGTGAGTGGATTACACTGCAAGAACAAATCGAAGTAAATAATCCAGCGACAAAGGAAGTATTTGCAACGGTACCAAAGGGCGGGATTACAGAGGCAAAGCAAGCAGTTGATGCTGCACATGAGGCTTTTAAATTATGGTCAAAATTAACGGCAGCGGATCGTGCAGTAAAGTTAAAAAAGTGGTTCACACTCATTGATGAAAATAAAGAAGAAATTGCAGCAATCATGACGAGAGAGCAAGGGAAGCCGTTTGCAGAAGCACTTGGTGAAGTGAATTATGCAAATAGTTTTGTTGAATGGTACGCAGAAGAAGGAAAGAGAATATACGGTGAAATGATTCCTGCTTCTCATCCGAATAAGCGCATTTTAGTTATGAAGCAACCAGTTGGGGTTATGGCAGCTATTACACCGTGGAACTTCCCAGCCGCTATGATTACGAGAAAGGTAGCACCGGCGCTTGCAGCAGGTTGTACGGCAGTTGTGAAACCAGCGAGTCAAACGCCATTAACTGCATTGAAATTAGTTGAATTAGCACATGAAGCAGACATTCCAAAAGGTGTAATAAATATTGTAACAGGTAGTGCAAAAGCAATTGCTGATACGTGGATGGAAGATGAGCGTGTCCGAAAAGTTTCCTTTACAGGATCAACTGAAATTGGGAAAGAATTAATGGCTAGCGCTGCACAAACGATGAAAAAGGTTTCACTTGAGTTAGGTGGTCATGCTCCATTTATTGTTATGAATGATGCTGATTTAGATAAGGCGGTAGAAGCGGTAATCGGTTCGAAATTCCGTAACGCAGGACAAACGTGTATATGTACAAACCGCGTCTTCGTTCAAGAAGAAGTGTACGAAGAATTTGCAGGAAAGTTCACAAAAGCTGTAGAGCAGCTTAAAGTTGGAGACGGATTCGGCGAAGGAACAACTGTAGGGCCACTTATTGATGCGAATGCAATTTCGAAAGTACAAGAACATATTGAAGATGCAATTCAAAAGGGTGGAGAAGTTTTATACGGTGGCCATAAATTTACAGAGTTAGATGGATATTTCATTCAGCCGACAGTAATTGGGTTGGCAAATGACACGATGCTTTGTATGAATGAAGAAACATTTGGACCGGTTGCACCAGTTGCGAAATTTAAAACGGTTGAAGAAGTAATCGAACGTGCAAATAATACACCATATGGCTTGGCTGCTTATATTTTCACAAGAGATATTAGTCAGGCATTCCAAATTAGCGAAGCATTAGAGTACGGAATTATCGGCTTAAATGATGGACTTCCATCAGTTGCACAGGCACCATTTGGTGGCTTTAAAGAAAGTGGTATCGGCCGTGAAGGAGGCCATTTCGGTATCGAGGAATATTTAGAAATTAAATATATTTCGTTAGGGCTATAAGTAGTATACTAGAATCTCTATAAGGTAACAGAGAAGGAGATTCTAGTATGGTATATTGGCTATTATTACTCGTAACAATTATTTTTGAAGTAGCTGGAACGATTGCGATGAAATTATCGAACGGTTTAACAAAGCTTGTTCCAAGTGTCCTTATTTTCGTTTTTTATGGTATTTGCTTCAGTATCTTTGCTATCGTTGTAAAGAAGATTAACTTAAGTATTGCTTATGCGATCTGGTCCGGCCTAGGGACACTACTTATTACAATTATTAGTGTGTACTTCTTTAAAGAGCATATTAACTTATTCCAAGCGTGTTGTATTCTCTTTATTGTTCTAGGAGTAATTGGACTTAAGGTGTCATCGGCATCATGAAAGCTATCTTTTGTAGAAGATAGCTTTTTTCTTTGTCACAATTTATATCAGCGATTTTTGAAATATATTGATGTGCCGGAAAAAACGACATAATAAGAGGAGGCTGCCCATTGGGGTAGCCTCCTCTTATATTAAAACGCCCAGTTACCTTTACGGAAAATCGGCTCATGTCTTCCATCAGCTGTAATACCGTCGATATCAAGCTCAGCTGATCCGATCATGAAGTCGTTGTGTGTAATACTAGCGTTTGCACCATTTTCAGCAAGTTCTTCTTTAGACATTGTTTTTCCGCCAACTAAGTTAAATGCATAAGCGCTTCCGATTGCAAGGTGGCAAGATGCGTTTTCATCAAATAGCGTATTGTAGAATAAAATATTTGTGTTTGAAATTGGTGAGTCATGAGGCACTAAAGCTACTTCTCCTAAGAAGTGAGAGCCTTCATCTGTTTCTACTAAATGTTTTAAAGCTTCTTCACCAGATTCAGCTTTGTAGTCTACGATACGTCCGTTTTCAAATGTTAACGTGAAGTGATCGATAATGTTACCTGCAAATGCTAACGGTTTTGTGCTAGACACTTGGCCGTTCACACCTGTTTTAAGTGGCATTGTAAATACTTCTTCAGTTGGGATATTAGCCATAAATGGTACGTTCTTTTCATTTAGGCTACCAGCACCAGCCCATATATGCTTTTCTGGAAGTTCGATCGTTAAGTCTGTTCCAGGACCTGTATAATGAAGAGCTTTATAATGCTTTTCGTTTAAGTAATCAACTTTTGTATGTAGCGTTTCATCATGTTCTTTCCATGCTTCCACAGGATTCTCTAAATCAGCGCGAGTAGCTTTGAAGATAGCATCCCATAGTTTAGCTTCTTGTTCCTCTGGTGCTACATCAGGGAATACTTTCGCAGCCCATTCTTTCGTAGGAACAGAAATAACACACCAGCTTACTTTGTCCGCTTGTACGTAATCACGGTATACTTTCATCGCTTCACCGGCTACTTTATGAGCAGTTGCGATACGTGTTGCTTCTACACCTTTTAATAAATCAGGATTTTCTGCATAAATAGACATAAATGCAGCGCCTTCTTTTGCTAATTCTTCACGAGCATGCGCTTTCCAAGAAGGAAATTCAGAGAAAGCTTCTTCAGGAGCTAGATCGAACTTTAAGCGTGTTAACGTCTCATCATTCCAATCAACATATACGTGTTTTGCACCAGATTTATATGCTTTTTCTGTAACGAGGCGTACAAACTGTACAGCCTCAAGAGGTGCACTAATTGATAAAGTTTGTCCGGGTTGAATATTAACACCAACATTGACTGCAAGAGCAGCATATTTCTCTAACGTTTGTTCAAATGACATATGTATAATCTCCTTTAGTTTGAAAGATTTCTTACTATATATAATACAAGAAAATTCTAAAAATATATATAAATATAAAGTAAAAAGAGAGCTCAAAATGTATTGAGCTCTCACATTTATTTAATGGAAGAGGCGAATTGCTCCACAGTAGTTGTGTGGTGTATACGGACACGTTTCATTTTTAACAACTCATCCGGTTCACCTTTCGTAATGAATTGTCCAGGCTTCGTTGTCGTTGCAAATTGATAGTATTTCTTTGTTTCTGCGACAACTTTATCGTCTACATGACCGAATGGATAAGCAATTGCGATAACAGGCTTACCTGTTATTTTTTCGAGCTTCTCTTTCGATCCTTTTAATTCTTCTTCATAGTTTGTAATTTTCGGCAAGTCTGCATGTGTTGCTGTGTGAGATTGTACAGAGAAAATGCAGGAACCAACCATTTCTTTTATTTCAGATGTAGAAAGAGCTCCTTCTACATCAACATTATCAACAATCATATATTCTGTTGCCGCTGGTTTAAATGTATCGTCTTTTAGTTTTTGTAAAACATGAAACGCATTCATATTATTTTTCATACCGTCATCAAATGTAACGAAAATCGGCTTGTTTACTTTATTAATATCGCCCCAGCGTTCAAACGTTAACAATGTATAACCATTTTCTTTTAAATATTTCATTTGTGCTTCAAAGTTAGCTGGAGATACGAATAAATCTTTAATACCTTGTCCGTGGTAATCATCAATTGCATGATACATAAGAACAGGAATTTTTTGCTCGAAAGTTATAGTAGACTTTGTAAGCGGAATAGTTTTCCCATCCTCTTTTATCCCTAATGCTTCAATTTGATATTCCCCACGTTTTCCTTCAAATTCCTTTATATCAAAAGGAATAGTGAATTGTTTCTCCTTTTCCTTAGAAGAAAAAGATTTAGTATTTTCTTTTCCATCAGCAGTGCGCCAAATTTTATATTGTACTTCGGTTAAAGAATCCTTTATGTCCGTAATATGAATATTTACGTTTGTAGATTCGTGCGTAATTGGATTATAAGAAATTTTACCTTGTTCTTGCACGGTCTCTTCTTGTTTCTTAACTTCTTGAACCTTTTTCTCTTTTTTAGGTTCTGGACTTACATTGCTAGTACTACATCCTGCTAGAATGGCAGATGTACATAAAGCAATTGCTGCGTATTTTTTCATGAAATCACCTTCTATTGTGTATTATGGTGCATGCTTACATTAAAATCCCCACCGCTATAAGAGTGGTGGGGATATACCCTTGTTCATCATATCATTTGAAGAAAATGAGGGGAATATGATTTTTAGGAGGAGCTATTAGAGCGAAAGATTAGTGACCTTGAATAGAGGTATTCTTTCGTTTCTTATTAGAATTGATAATAATATAACCGACTACAAAAATAAGAGGAATAATGAAGACATAGATCGGCATTCCCCATACATAATAACTTTTCATGCTTAAAACTAGTAAATGTAAGAAGTCGAAAAGAGCGTGGGCTTTCATAGTATCCTCCAATGTGTTTTTTTACAAATTATAACATTTTACATTTGTAATTTGTATATTTTGGTAAATGATTTAAGCTAATTTTAAAGTAAGAGGAAGGTTTATTAATATGCAATTTTGCATATTTAGAGTAGTTTCTATTAAAATATCAGGATTTTAAACTATAATAAGAAACGCTATAAATGAAAGTAATACTGATGTACGGAGTGGAGAACAGAAATGAAATATAAAAAAATAGTATATATTCTGCTCATATCGTTATTCATAGTCGGTTGTCAAAGTGAAGTGAGTAAGGCGAATAGTGTGGAAGAGTATATTCCAAAGCATCTGATGAACGCGGAAGTTACGGCGGATATTATGACGATTGAGATGGATCGTGATACCCGTAAAAAAGTAGAGGTTATTACTAAAAAAATGAGTGATCATGTAAAAAATGATAAAGAGTGGTATGTAAACTACATATCGGGGCATATAGATAAGCAGGTGAAGCCTTATCATCCGAATTTTGGTGTTACGGAAGAAGAATATAATTTTTTTAGGAACGCTGTTGAGAATAGTAGTTTATCTAATACAAGTGATGGAAAGCTGCAATTTAAACAAAAAAGTAACCATGAGATAGAAATTGTTTCAAGTAAAAATCTAGAGCTATTTCAGCATATAGTAATTGATACAGAGAAAAATATAATAAAAACTTCTTTTGGAGAATGTCAGTATGTTGGAGAAATAAAACCATCTTCAGAAAAAAGAATATTAGGTCCATTGAATGGAAAGCAATGGATGTTACAAAAAGAAGATTTAATCTATTTATTTTCCTTAGGTAAGCTTGAAGGAGAGGATAAATCTATTATTGATATTTCAGTAAAAGGTATACACGAAGGAAAACTTATTAGTAAAGAGGAAGTAGTTGAATTTCGTTCAGTTTCATAAAGAATCCAAAAAAATCACCTTACTTAAACAAGTAAGGTGATTTTTTATTAAATAAACAATCCAGCGATTGTCGCAGATAAAATAGACGCAAGTGTTGATGCAAATAGCATTTTCCAACCGAATTTTGATACGATGCTTCCTTGCTTTTCAGAAAGGGCACGGATTGTACCAACGATTGCCCCAATTTGGCTAATACTTGCGAAGCTAATTAAGAATACAGTAACGATTCCAACTGTACGTGGGTCTAATGTTGCAGCAGCGCCTTTTAAATCAAGGATTGCTACGAATTCATTTAAGACAATCTTCGTACCCATAATACCACCAGCTGGGATAATATCATGAACTGGGATACCCATTAAGAATGCGAATGGGGCAAGTATATAACCGAAGATTTGTTGTAAAGTAACAGCATATCCCATTGCACCCGAAGCAGCGCTAATTACGTAGTTTACAACTTCCATAACACCGATAAAGGCGATCATTAATGCGGCAACGATACCAGCTACTTTTAAACCATCAAGCGCACCGTTAATCATTGCACCGATAAAGCTGTCTCCGAATAGAGTTCTATCAAATTTTTGAATCACTTCATCTTCTTTTTTCGTATCAACTGGTGTTAATAACGAACAAACGATTAAGCTTGAGAATAAGTTTAGTGGAAGAGCTGCTAGTACATATTTCGCATCTAACATCATTACGTATGATGCTGTAACAGAAGCAGAAACTGAACTCATCGCAGAACAACAAATGATAAACATACGGTTTTTATTAAAATGCTGTAAATCGTTTTTAATAACGATTAACGCTTCACTTGAACCGAAGAATACAGAGTTTACTGCGTGGAATGATTCAACACGTGGTAAACCAGTAATTTTTGAAAGTGCACCGCCGATAACGCGAACGATGAATGGTAAAACACCTAAATAACTAAAGATAGAAAGTAGTGCTGAGAAAAATACGATAATTAATAATACATTTAAGAAAAAGACAAAATCTCTTTGAATTCCATTAAAGAGAAAATCGACACCTGTCGTACCAAGTTTAATTAGTTTGTTGAAAACTTTACCAATGAAAACAATGATTTGTTGACCAATCTTTGTGCCAAACATAAACCAACCGATTAAAATTTGAAAACCAATCATAATAGCAATTGCACGGAAGTTGATTTTACTTTTGTTGTTTGACAAAGCAAAACATAAACCTAAAACGACAAGAATGCCGATAATGCTCATTACATATTGCATGTAGTTGCCCCTTTCAGAAGTTCGTATAAAGTTTGTACATAAAACGCTCGTTATATTACTAAAAATAAAACAAAGAGGTTTTATGTCATACGTAAGATGTCTGACCTTTTAGAAAAATGAAAATAAAAAAAGACCCATATGGATTCACTTTCATCTATGAGAGAAAGCTAATCAATATGAGTCCTTTTTTGCGCATAGGCTAATATTCATTAGTTTTCCCCATAGTCCAGCAATTTAAGGTTGCCGGGTAGAAACTCTCGATCCATATTATCAAGTATATATGAGGTAACATCGTCCGTATTAAATTAGTAGTAGCGTAACATTACTAGAGAACTATCGTCAATAGCTTTTTTTCTTCCAATAGAAATAGACCATATAAGTATGATAAAATGTAACGCAGTGTTATGAAAAAGAGAGGTCGGAAAATGAGTACAAAAATGACGCCACCAGTTGAAAAAAACGAGTTTATAGATGTAGTATTTGAAGATTTAACACATGATGGTGCCGGTGTTGCGAAAGTAAAAGGCTATCCTATTTTCGTTAAAAACGGATTACCAGGTGAAGAAGCGCAAATTAAAATTATTAAAGTGAAGAAAAACTTCGCGTTTGGTCGTTTAATGAAGCTTCATCAAGAAAGTCCATATCGTAAAGATGCAGAATGCCCAGTGTACAATGAGTGCGGCGGTTGCCAGCTTCAGCACTTAACATATGAAGGACAATTACAAGCGAAAGAAAAACAAGTACGCGACGTTATGCAGCGCATCGGAGGACTAAACGATGTTCCTGTTCATCCTGTACTTGGTATGAAAACCCCGTGGGTATACCGCAATAAAGCACAAGTACCAATTGGGGAACGTGAAGGCGGACTTGTAGCTGGCTTCTATCGTCAAGGAACGCATGACATCATTAATATGGAATCATGCTTAATTCAGGCGGAAGAAAACGATACATTAATTCAAGAAGTAAAACGTATTTGTGAGAAACATGGTATCTCGGCGTACAACGAAGAGCGTAACAAAGGAACACTTCGCCACGTAATGGCTCGCTACGGACAAGTAACAGGGGAAATTATGCTTGTCTTTATTACACGCACAGCTGAACTACCAAACAAAAAAGCAATCATTGAAGAAATTGCTGCGAAATTCCCAGAAGTAAAATCAATTGTTCAAAACGTAAACCCGAAGCGTACAAACGTAATCTTCGGAGACACAACGACAGTACTGTACGGATCAGAATATATTTATGACTTTATCGGTGACATTAAATTTGCGATTTCGGCACGTTCATTCTATCAAGTAAACCCAGAACAAACGAAAGTACTATACGATAAAACGTTAGAATACGCAAAGTTAGACGGTAACGAAACAGTAATCGATGCCTATTGCGGAATCGGATCAATCTCCTTATTCCTAGCGCAAAAAGCAAAAAAAGTGTACGGCGTTGAAATCGTCCCAGAAGCAATTGAAGACGCAAACCGTAACGCAGCACTAAACAACATGACAAACGCTGAATTTGGCGTAGGAGAAGCAGAAGTAGTCATTCCAAAATGGTACAAAGAAGGCGTAATTGCTGACACAATGGTCGTAGATCCACCGCGTAAAGGCTGTGACGAAGCACTACTAAACACAATCATCGACATGAAGCCAAAACGCGTCGTATACGTATCATGTAACCCAGCAACATTAGCACGTGATTTAAAAGTACTAGAAGAAGGCGGATATAAAACGCAGGAAGTACAACCTGTTGATATGTTCCCGCATACGACTCATGTAGAGTGTGTGGCTTGGCTTAAGTTGGTATAATAAAAAAGCAGTTGATATAGAAAAAATCTATACCATCTGCTTTTTGGTTTATAAAAATACCATTTAGAAACGATTTTAGTTAAAATAAATATTGCTGATTTTCAAAAATTATAAATTGAGAGTTTGAAATTGTATTCATAGTGAGAGGATTTGAATTTGAAATGATAGATAATTTTTGGCGTGATTTACCACGACCATTTTTCGTACTTGCACCAATGGAAGATGTGACAGACGTTGTTTTCCGTCACGTAGTAAGTGAAGCTGGTTGTCCAGATGTATTCTTCACAGAGTTTACAAACTCGGATAGCTATTGTCATCCAGAAGGTATGAAAAGTGTACGTGGTCGTTTAATTTTTACAGAAGATGAACAACCAATTGTGGCACATATTTGGGGAGACAATCCTGAATATTTCCGTCAAATGAGTATTGGCATGGCAGAGCTAGGATTTAAAGGAATCGATATTAATATGGGCTGCCCAGTACCAAATGTAGCATCGAGAGGAAAAGGTAGTGGCCTTATTCTACGTCCAGATGTTGCAGCAGAACTTATTCAAGCAGCAAAAGCGGGCGGACTACCTGTCAGCGTAAAAACACGACTTGGCTTTAAAGAGTTAAGTGAGTGGGAAGATTGGTTAACGCATATTTTCAAACAAGACATTGCGAACCTTTCTATTCATTTACGTACAAGAGAAGAAATGAGCCAAGTAGACGCGCATTGGGAGCTAATTCCAGAAATTAAAAAATT
This sequence comes from Bacillus sp. NH11B, assembly GCF_001884205.1. Taxonomy (NCBI): domain Bacteria; kingdom Bacillati; phylum Bacillota; class Bacilli; order Caryophanales; family Bacillaceae; genus Bacillus; species Bacillus sp. NH11B. The sequence continues at coordinate 51,267 of NZ_MAOG01000124.1, forward strand.
ACGTGACCGTATCGCACCAAATACATTAATAACAATCAATGGAGACATTCCTGACCGTCAAACTGGAATGGAACTTGCCGAAAAATACGGCATTGATGGCGTAATGATCGGACGAGGCATCTTCAAAAATCCATTTGCCTTTGAAAAAGAGCCAAGAGAACATAGTAGTAAAGAACATCTTGATCTTCTAAGACTACAACTTGATCTTCAAGATCAATATGCAGAAGTACTGCCACGCTCAATTACAGGGCTTCATCGCTTCTTCAAAATTTATGTAAAAGGCTTCCCTGGAGCTGCTGAACTACGAAATCAATTGATGAGCACGAAATCGACTGATGAAGTGCGTGCGTTGCTTGATAAGTTTGAGGCTAGTGTTGATAAGGATGGAGATAGTGAAACATTGTAACTTTTGAAAGTTAGCGGGATGGGGTATAGCGATTTAATTAGTGTTTGTTTCATTTTAATTAAGGTGAACCGTATCATAAGTAAGTGATGTATTCTATGTAAAACAAGGGTAAGCAAAGAATACAGGAGAAAATGGTTGGTCTTGATTTTCACTGATATTATCATGTTTATTTTATCCCGCTATTTGCCGGGTAGTAAAACTCCCACCTCAAAATTCAGCTAGTGCAAAGAAGTTAGGTGGGAGTCGTGCTACCCGTAAAAGCCCGATTGGTGAGGGCTGATTAAAGTTTTACTTTATTATGCCTATAATTGGAGGCTATGTGAATGTTAAGTGATCAGACGAGATATTCTAGGCTCGCGAATATAACAAAAATAATAAATACAAAATTAGAACTACGTGAAGTATTGCAGCGTGTAACAATGGCGATATCAGAGGAGATTGTTAGGTGCAACGCTGTTGGAATTTATTTACCCCAGGAAGATGGAACATTTAGAGGGTTTGCAGGAAAACCAGAGACCATAAATGGCGTAACGCTCGATACTCAGGTAATTGATCCTGAAATAGACTTACTGGCAAAAGAGGTTATTGAAACCCAAAAAACCATCTATATCCCTGATACCTCAAAGGATCATCGACCAGATCCGAGACCAGTTGATGCGTTCAAAATTAAATCCTTATTAGCTCTGCCTATCTCATTTGGGCAGGAGTTATTTGGTCTGGTTTTTTTATTTGATTATGGAGCTCCAATGAACTTAACAGATTCAGAAATTCAAAGTGTTGAAGCGTATGTAAATATGGCTGCGGTCGCAATTCAAAACGCAAATAATTTAACACAAAAGGAAAACCTTATTGCCGAGAAGCAGCTGTTACTAAATGTTACCCGTGATTTATCAATGTGTTCCTCGATACAGGAGAGTTTTGATAAATGTTTTTTTTACCTAGGACAGATTTTAGAGAGTAAAAACATGGGCGTCCACCTTTTAGACCCGCTAGACAAAACAACGATTAAAACAACGAAGTTAAGCAAGGACTGCAATTGGACAGAAGCGGATTGGATGGAGAAAAGCTATGAAGCCAAGATCCAAGAGGTTATTCAAACAAAAAATATAGATAGTAAGGGTCTACTGATGATTCCATTGGTTTCAATGGGAGGAGTATTAGGGGTAATCGTCGTTGGCAAAGAGGGAAAAACTCACAATTACGATAATTCCAAAATTCAACTGGCAAAATCTATCGTTGATGCCACAGCTCCTACGTTATCAAACTTGTTATATATGGATCAATTGGAAAGCATGGTGGAAGAGCGAACGAGAGAACTAGCTGCTGCTAATGAAAAAGTTACAAGTGTGATTGAAAGTATTACGGATGGATTCTTTACTTTGAATAATAAATGGGAATTTACGTACGTAAATAAGCATCAATATTTTCCACAAAGAAAAACAGCAAAAGATGTATTAGGCAAGAATGTATGGGAAATTTTCCGGAGTAGCGTCGACACAGTTATGTATAAGGAATTTCATCGTGCAATGTCAGAGCGAACTACAGTTCATTTCGAATTTCTTTCTACCTCTGATGAATATTGGCACGAGGTTATTGCATACCCGTATGATGATGGTATTTGTTGTATTTTTAAAAACATAACGGAAAAAAAGCAATATGAGCAGGAATTGAAAAGGTTATCCAACATAGAGTTAATAGGGCAAATGGCAGCAGGTATCAGTCATGAGATTAGAAATCCAATGACAGCAGTACGGGGATTTTTGCAGTTATTAAAAGAAGAGAACACCTATGAGAAACATAATAAGTACTTTAAATTAATGATTGAAGAACTTGATCGTGCCAATTCTATTATTACTGAATTTCTCTCAATGGGTAATACAAGGAAATCAGATTTGCAGATGTTAGATTTAAATGTAATTATTCACGACATTATTCCTTTAATAAAGGTTGATACGTATAATCAAAATAAATATATTCAAGTTGATACAAATGACATTCCGGAATTACTTTTAAACCGTAATGAGATACGGCAATTATTAATAAACTTATATCGTAATGGCTTAGAAGCGATGAGCACAAGGAAAGTACTAACCATTAGCACTTACAAGGAAGGTCAAAATTGTGTGGTGCTTGCAGTGCGAGATCAAGGAAAAGGTATCAAGCCTGAAGTATTAGAGAAACTGGGTACTCCATTTTATACAACCAAAGATAATGGAACTGGATTGGGGTTAGGCATATGTTATGCCATTGCTGCCCGTCATAATGCAAAAATAGAAATTCAAACAGGATCGGAAGGCACAATCTTTTTTGTTAAATTTAATTATATAAATAATAAACAATAACCTCGTTTAGATTAGTTAAGGTGAACCGTATCACAAATTTAGAGTTGTATAAAAAGAAATGGACTAACCTATATCAGGTTAGTCCATTTTCAAGTGTGTTAATTAATTGTAAATCCCCATCCGTAATTTCGTACGATTATCCCATCCTTTTTTGCTTTATTAATATCATCTTCAAAGGAAGGAGTTATCCTATTGCCAACTAAAATACCTTTTACGGTATTTGATTTTAATTCTTCTTTACATAGTTTGATATCTTTTATAAGCGCGAATTCTTCGACCACATAATATGCGGTTATATAGAGCTTGTTATGTATTGTTTTATGAAAGGATAGAAAATCTCCCTTTTGTACTTTTAAGTATCAGATCCTGACTCTCCATATGTATATTCTGTTAGCATTGGATCCTCATGTCCGAAGTTTCATTCAGCATCTTTATAACCAATTAGATAATTCAATATTGATTCACTCCCATATTAACTCTAGTAGCATTATAATTCGATTGGGCTTAAATGGATAATTCAAAGTGCCTAAACAACATATGTTGCTGTTTTAAAATCATCCCCAAAAGTATATTAATCCACCTAAGACTACAAAACCTCCCCCTAAAATGTTAAAGTAGTAACTTAACGACATTAATTTACACATGCTAAAAGCATTATTATAATCAACATTTCAGGAGGAAAAACAATGGCAATGAGCAACAACGATATATTAAAAAGAGTAAGATATGCTTTAGATATAAGAGATATAGATATGGTGGAAATCTTTAAACTTGGCGGGATGGAAGTAACGAAAGAAGATGTAGTTGATATGCTTACAAAAATAAAGAGAGCGCCGCAACATGAAGTTGAAAATGACGATGTAATCGAAGATGAGTACGTACTAACATGCGATATGATGATGTTAGAGGCATTTTTAAATGGATTTATTACTTTAAAAAGAGGAAAGCAAGATCCGAAACCAGGACAACCGGCACCTGTACAGAGCAAGGAGAGTGCCAATAACCTTCTTTTAAAGAAAATGAAAATTGCACTTTCATTAACGAGTGAAGATGTACTTGATATATTAGATAGCGTAGGCGTTACGGTAACAAAAGGAGAGTTAGGCGCTCTGTTAAGAAAAAAAGGCCATAAAAATTACAAAGAGTGTGGCGATAGATACGCAAGGAATTTCATTAAGGGATTAGGTGTAAAGTATAGAGGATAATAAGTTCGTTAAAGCAGTAAATGATATAATAGATAGAGTAGGACGTTCGTATCCTACTCTTTTTTATTTGTAAAAATAATATGCTAGGTGATGAAATGGTACATACATATTTAGGTGAGACAATTAATTTTCATATAACTTATAAGAAGAAAAAGTCCGTGCGTCTTTTTGTAGATTCGTATGGAAATGTGGAAGTGCAGGCTCCAAAAGGTACACCTGTTGAATACTTAGTCCAGTTGCTAGAGGAGAAATGGGATTGGATTCAGAAAACACGTAAGGAAATGCAAGAGAGAATGCGTGGTCCACAGGAAAAGGCTTATGATCAAGGAGAGGGGTTTCTGTATTTAGGAAACACGTATCCGATACAGATTTCTCAGGATATAAGTATTGAGCAAGACAATGCGATTTTTGAAGGAGATAAGCTCCACATTTATGTGAAAGAGCTTAAGGATGAGAAAATACAGCAAGCTTTAAAACGATTTTACTATAAGCAGTGCAAGGCGTTAGTAGAGAAGAGTATTAAAGCACATCAAAATAACTTTAAAACAAAACCGCGTTCTATTCGTATTACAGATAGTAGCCGTACATGGGGAACTTGTGATTCGAACTTGCAGTTAACGTTTAATTGGAAGCTAGCAATGGCACCACAGCAGGTAATTGACTATGTAGTTGTTCATGAAATGTGTCATATGGTCCATTTAAATCATGATCGATCTTTTTGGCGTCTTGTCGGGAAGATAATGCCTGATTATAAGGAAATGGAAAACTGGTTAGCGTTATCGAGTTGGAAGATGACGGTTTAGTAATGTGGATTATATAGGTTGCGATTATTGTCAATCTTTGTCGGTAAGTCGATATATTTCAAAAATCGCTGATATATTTGGAGTTACGGTCGATATATTTCAAAAATCGCTGATATATTTGAAGTTGTGGTCGACATATTTTAAAAATCGCTGATATATTTGAAGTTGTGGTCGATATATTCAAAAAATCGCTCATATAATTTCATTTACCAAGGTACAGTTCATCAAAAGAGAAGAGGAGGTCGCCATTCAAATTTTTGAATAGGTGACATCCTTTTCTTTTTGTATATAAATTATCGTCCAAACTTCACAATGAAAGTATCGTTTGTTTTCTCCATCTCATACCCGCGATACCCCTCCGAAAGTAACGATTGCTTTTCACTAACATCACTCATCGGAACATCTTTAATATCCGTCCAATTGCTTTCTTTATCCCCGCGCAACTCCTTCACAAAAACATATCGCATACTCCCGCCGTACTTCTCCTTCAGCGCAGCAATCTCCATTCCTTGCGCAAACTTATCTTTTAAACTCGGAATGTTAAAAGGCGCAACTGTGCAGCAAACGTAATCGTATTTGCTGTCTTCTTTTTGTAATTCACCCATTATAACTGCCGCTAATATTTTTTGCATACCATTTCCGCGACAGTTCGGATGAACGTTTGAGATTTCTTGATAGATAACGCGGTGTAGTTCACTTTCTAATAGGCCAATATCAAGCCCTAAATGTTCATCATCGATAGGAGGAACGAGTAGGGCACGAAATGCGATGAGCTCGTTTTCTATAAAGGCACCAATCATCATGCCATTTCCTTCTAGAATGTATTGAAATTCTTCTAGCGAGAGTGGTTGTAAACGACCTTTATCCTCTAGCGCTTCAACTACAACGTTTTGTAATGATAAAATTTGTTCTATATGTTCTAAAGATAGTAATGTAACGTGAAATGGATCGTTGTTTTGTTTTAATGTTCCTTCGTAAAGAATCGTCATGTGTTAGTCCTCCTTTAGCGTACAACGTCTTGAAAGACGGTTAATTCTTGTAATGTATTTTCGTTTATTTCAATGCCGAGTCCTGGTTTTTCGTTTAAGCGAATAAATGGTACATCGTAATGTAGGTTTCCGATGTCTTTCGTGAATTTTAATGGACCTGTAAGTTCGACACTAGTAATGATTTTTTTTGAGAAAGCGACATGGAATCCTGCGGAAGAGGCAACAGATGATTCGACCATCGATCCAACTTGGCATTCAATGCCTGCCATTTCAGCTTGATGAGCGAGTTTTACAGCTGGATATATGCCACCGCATTTCATTAGTTTTATATTCACTTTATCAGCTGCGTCTAATTTAATAATTTGGCGCATTTCACGAGAGCCTTTTAATCCTTCATCAATCATGAGCGGAAGGTCTGTTTTAGAACGAATATGGGCCATTGCGTCAATATCGTCTGCTACTACAGGTTGTTCAATCCAGTCAATGTTTAAATGTCCTAATGAACGAAGTGCTGTTAATGTGTTTGCGCTATTTTTCCAACCTTGGTTTACATCGACGCGAATCGCGATATCATTTCCTACACGTTCGCGTACAGCTTCAATTCTCGCTACATCTTCTTTTACATTCGTACCGACTTTCATTTTGAAAGATTGGTAACCTTTTTGAATCATCAAAGCAGCTTCTTCAGCCATATTTTCTGGACTTGCAATACTTAAGACGTGAGTGACAGGAAACTCTTCATGGTAGCGTCCGCCAATTAATTGATATACAGGTTGATTTAGTTTTTTGCCTATTATATCAAAACAAGCGATATCAATCGCAGCTTTTGCTGTAGGAACACCGTAAATGGTATTGTCCATCATATCGTGTATTTTTTCGATATTCATTGGATTTTGTCCGATAAGAGTAGGGGCTAGTGTATGTTTTAAAGTATGGAAAGTACTTTCCCATGATTCGCCTGTAACGTGGTCATCAGCAACGCCCTCACCGTAACCAATAATGCCTTCATCTGTTTCCATTTTGACGATAATAGAAGGCATATCAGAATAAGAACCATAACTAATAACAAACGGATCGCGAAGCGGTAAACGAATTGCGTAAAGGTGAATAGCTGTAATTTTCATTGAATAAAGACCCCTTCCTGTTTACAATGGTTTTGTACATTTGATATAGTTGACGTTAAATAGTCGTTAATTGATGATAAGGAGTTAGAGAAATGATGATAAAAATTGCAGTTGTCGGTTCAAAAGAGTTTATGGAGACACTTTTACCTATTGCTCATAAACTAGAAGAAATAGAGATTGATCCATATATTTATCTTTATCCAACAGAATCTTCTGAACTATTAAAGCGTTTAAAGCCTTGTGATGTCATCTTTTTCTCAGGTGCTTTACCTTATTATATGGCAAAAGAAATAAGAGAACAATTACCAATTCCAAGTGTATATTTGCAGCAAGATGAGACAACTGTTGCATCTTCAATTCTTTCTATATTATATCATCAAGGTATTCAACCTCATAAAATTTCAATTGATTTAGTAGATCGTTCGTTTATTACAAATGTGTTCCATGATATCGGCCTGAAAGAAACTCCGCAAGTGATGGATTATGAAAATATGTTGTGGAGTAACAATGAAATTAAGAGTATCATTGATTTTCATTTAGCTAAATATCAATCTGGAGCGGCTCATTTAGCTTTAACTAGTATTCACGCTGTCTACAATGAACTTCAAAAAATAGGTATTCCTTCAGAGCGTATGATAGATCCGACGCAATCAATTATACATGGATTAAAAGATGCAAAAATAAAAGCTGAGTTAGCAAAAAGCCATTCAGCTACTGTTGGTGCTTGTATGATTTCTTCTTTAGAACTACGAAAAGATTTAATTGAACAACTAGATGTTATTTCAAAAGAATTACGTGGTTCATTCAAACAAGTTGATGACATGACTTTCATTTTGTATACAACTCGTGGTGATATCGAATCGATTATAAAAACAAATATGATAGATAACGTATTTACAAGTGTAGAAGGAGCGGTATCTATTGGATTTGGTTACGGAAAAACAGTAAATGAAGCGGAACAAAATGCAAAAATTGCTCAAGGTTTCGCAAAAAATAATCCGATAGAACGCTGTTTTTATATACTAACAAGTGATAAAGAATTATTTGGTCCGTTCCCGAAAGAACAGAGAGTACAAAGTTTAAAAAACGATAATCCTGAATTAATGAAAATAGCAAAGGAAACGAAGCTTAGTCCTGCAAACTTGTCAAAAATTATTCAATTTAGTCAGTCGCATCCATCATTGAAATTTACAGCGGCCGATCTTTCTGAGTACTTACAAGTGACTCGGCGATCGACGGAAAGGCTGTTAAAGAAATTAGTTGATTATAGGTATGCCAATATTTGCGGCGAGGAAATGCCCTATCAACAAGGGCGCCCTCGCGCAATATATGAGCTGAATTTACCATTGTATTCGTTTCAAAAATTTTAAGCTTCTAGTTGAGCTTTTTGTTTTTTCAGTAGGTCTGCTTTTTCAATATCCGATAGCTTCGTAATTGTGAGACCAGTTATGCCGTAAATGATGGAGATAATAGGTACGATGAAATTCAATATAGCATAAGGAGCATATTCGAATGCACCGACTCCAAGTGTTGCGAGTATAAATACACCACATGTATTCCAAGGTACGAAAACAGAAGTTAATGTTCCACCATCTTCTAATGCTCTGGATAAATTTTTAGAATGTAGTCCTTTTTCTGTGTATGCATTTGCATACATTCTTGAAGGAACAACAATCGAAATATATTGTTCAGAGCAAGTGAGGTTTGTTGCAAAGCAAGATGCGATAGTAGAAGCGATAAGTCCCTTTGCTGATGTCGCTAATTTTAAAATTTGATTTACAATTGAGCGAAGAATTCCAGTATGTTCTAATACTCCGCCGAAAGTCATAGCGACAATTGTCATAGAAACTGTATTCATCATCGAATCTAAGCCACCGCGGTTAAATAGTTCGTCTACTAGCTTGTTTCCAGTGTCTATGACAAATCCAGTTTGGAGTGCACCGACAGCGGCTGAGACAGAACCACCTTGAATAAAGACCTGGGATAGAAACCCTAAAATGATACCTACGAGAATAGCTGGTATAGCTGGTACTTTTTTAGCGACCAATACCATAACGACTACAGGTATGATTAATAGGAAAGGTGAAATAACAAAGTTTTGTTGCAATACTTGTAATGTTTGATCGATGCTTTTTGCATCAATATTGTTATCGCCGAACCCTCTTCCTAAGAACGCATAGACGATAAGAGTAATAATTAAACCTGGGATTGTAGTATATAACATATGACGGATATGCACGAATAAATCTGTATTTGTTAATCCTGCGGCTAAGTTCGTCGTGTCTGAAAGCGGTGACATTTTATCGCCGAAATAAGAGCCTGAAATAATGGCACCAGCAACCATTGGGGCTGGGATTCCCATACTTAGGCCAATACCCATTCCAGCAACACCAATTGTTCCCATTGTAGACCAGGAGCTACCAATCGCTAACGCAACGATAGAACAAATCACGGTAATTGAAACTAAAAATAGTGATGGAGTTAAAAGTTCTAAACCGTAATAAATCATTGTTGCGACGATTCCACCGCCAATCCAAGCACCGATCGTTAAACCTACAAGAATAATGATAACGATAGCGGGTAATGCGAGGCGAATTCCTTTATACATTGCTTCTTCAAGATCGTTCCATTTGTAGCCATAGCGCCAAGCGACGATAGAAGCAACGGTTGTACCGATAATAAGTGGGACGTGAGGGCTTTGTTTTAATACAACAATTGTAACCATCATAACTGCAACTGTAATGATAATAGGGATTATTGCTACGCCAAAAGGTATTTCTTTTTTCATAAACTGCCTCCTCATTATGTATGTTTGTATTTTTTTGAATTGTCGCAAAATAGACGTTTATTAAGTTATAATAACTAAAAATATATGTAAGCGTCAATAAAAAACAGAAAATAACGAATGTTCTTTCTGTATAAGGTGAGTGGAAATGAGTTATTAATAGCGCTTGAAAATAAATAATTGACTTTTTTCTTAAAATTCAATATGTTCATAAAAACATCTGTTTTTCATAAGTATAATTAACCTGAATGGTTTGTAATTTGGGAAGGAGAATGAAACGTTGAAAACATTAGAACTACAAGAGCGTTTAACGGAAATTTTTCAGCATTTACACGAAAACCCTGAAGTGAGTTGGAAAGAGTATGAAACGACAGCGTATATTACTAATTTTTTAAAAGAAGAAGGAATTTCATATAAAATATTTGATGATTGCCCAGGCGTGATTGCTGAAATAGGAAGCGGTAATCCAGTTATCGCGATTCGTGCTGATATGGATGCACTTTGGCAAGAAGTAGACGGGGAGTTTAAAGCAAACCATTCGTGTGGTCACGATGCTCATATGACAATTGTGATGGGCCTTATTTTACAACTGAAAAATATGAGATGGGATAGCGGTACTGTTAGATTTATTTTTCAGCCGGCAGAGGAAAAAGGAAATGGTTCTTTAAAGATGGTAGAGAAGGGCGCCGTGGATGATGCAGATTTCTTATTTGGTGTTCATTTAAGGCCGATTGAAGAACTGCCTTTGAAACAAGCTGCACCGTCTATTCGTCACGGAGCAGCAGGGTTTTTAGAAGGTATGATTCACGGAGATGATGCACATGGGGCACGCCCGCATCAAGGGATAAATGCAATTGATGTCATTTCTATGATTAATATCGGTTTGAAGAATATATGGCTACCACCACAGACCTCGTATTCAGTTAAGATGACGAGGTGCCAAGCTGGTGGTGATAATCTAAATATCATTCCAGGTAACGGACATTTTAGTTTAGATGTAAGAGCAGAAAATAACATATTACTAAATGAATTAAAGAAAAAAATAGAGCAAGTAATTCAATCAGCTGAATCGATGGGATCTAAAGTTTCTTATGAGTGGATCGATCTTGCACCAGGAGCAGAGGTTTCAGAAGAGGCAGAGCGCTTTATGCGAAAAGGCATTCTTGCAGTGTACGGGGAAGAGGGATGTACGGGACCACTGTATACAACAGGAAGCGATGATTTCCATTACTACACAGTGAAGAGACCACATTTAAAAGCTGTCATGCTAGGACTAGGGGCAAACCTACAACCTGGATTACACCATCCGTATATGAAGTTTGACCATTCTTGCATAATGGATGGAGTAGAAATATTGAAACAAACTGTATTGAAAGTATTAGAAAACAGGGGCTAGAGAGCTCCTGTTTTTTTGTAGGAATTTGTCGTTAAGTCGATATATTCGATTTAGCGACAATATAATTTCACGTATCAATTAATTTGATGAAAAATTCTCCTCCAGTACGTGGTGTATAATAATAGTAATATTTCTTAATAGGAGCAAACGAATGAACGAACAATATTACGATGCTGTATTAAATATAAAAACAGTCGGAGAGCAAAAAGGATTTAATAAGTCTATGCATTACCATCGTTATGAACCGACGCCATATAGCGGATTAGATGAGTTATTGAACCAATACGAAATTAAAAGTAGCGACCGAATTGTAGACTTTGGATGCGGAAAAGGGCGGCTAAACTTTTACATGCATCATAAGTGCGCTGCTTCAGCAGTTGGAATTGAGATGAATGAAGAGCTTTATAAAGAAGCGACGGAAAACCTTGAGCGTTATGCAAGAAAGGTGAGGAACAGTAAAGATAAAATTCAATTTGAGTGCTGTTTAGCACAAGAATATGAGATTGATCCGCGTGATAATCGGTTTTATTTCTTCAATCCATTTTCTGTACAAGTATTTATGAACGTAGTGAATAACATTTTGCTTTCGGTAGAAGAAACAGAGAGAGAAGTGGATATTATTTTATACTATCCTTCGGAGGATTATATTTTCTTCTTAGAGAATCAGACTGCATTTGAGCTGAAGAAGGAAGTAAGGTTACCGGGTGCTTATGAGAAGAATGGGAATGAGAGGTTTTTAGTGTATAGATTGGAGTGTTAATGTATGGGTGCTTGGGGAGTAGCGATATTATCAGACGATATTGCTGAAGATATTAAGTTACTGTATAAGGATTTGTTAGCAAATGAATATTCAAATGAGGAAGCAAGTAGGATTGTAATTGAGGAATACAAGAATGAATTAGATGATGAAGAAACTATTGTTTTTTGGTTAGTATTTCCTTCCATACAATGGAAGTTAGGGAGACTTCAAGAGAATGTTAAGCAGGAGGCATTGCAAATAATAGAGAGTGGTGCAGATTTAGCCCGCTGGGAAGAAGAACCTAAATTACAGAAGAAACGTGAAGTAGTTTTAAATAAACTAAGAGAACAGTTACATTCTCCGCAGCCAGAAGCTAAAAAAGTGCCGAAGAGATTTATAGCTAATACTTCTTTAAAAGCAGGTGATGCTGTTAGTTATGAATTAGTATCAGGGAGTTATATTATTCTTAAAGTCATTGAGATTATTGAGGAATGGCACGGAGATCGGTATCCGCTATTTGAAATATGTGACTGGGAAGGCGAAGAAGTGCCTTCCAAGGAACAAATTAACCAATTCGGTTTAAAGAAAAGGATTTATGAAGATGGAAAGCAAGAAATGATGAAACTCGCTATTTATCCTTCAGGAAAAAGAGATAACCCAACTAAGAGAATGCAAGTAGTAGCAGAAAATGTAAAAGTAGTATTGAATGTAGGAACACCTTATACAGTAATGGGTTGGAAGGAACTTGATAACTATTTACATGAAATATAATAAAAAAGACGCGCTACCTATTGGTAGCG